>DASZNB010000001.1:0-2330 GCA_035551395.1 Solirubrobacteraceae bacterium
CCTTCGTCACTTGCTTCCTCCTCGTTCGTGCAACCGAATAATCGACGCTAACACCATGCGCGGACGGGCGCAAAGGCCCGCGCCGGCTCCGCTCGAGGCACGTCGAGCCGCTGTTTTGGGCCCTGCAGCCGGGGCATCGGCGACAATGCCCCGATGAGCGTGACTCGAATCGCCTGGCTCGTGACGGTGCTCGTGGCGCTGCTCACCGGCCTGCTGCTGCTGCTCGGCGGCTACCACGGCTACGCGGCGCTCGGACTGGCCGTCGCGATCGCCGCGGCGATCAACCTGCTGTAGCGCGGGTCGGGTCCGTCAGCCACGCGAGCAGCGCCCGAACGGCGCGTCCACGATGGCTGATCGCGTCCTTCTGCGCATCGCTCAGCTCGGCCATCGTCCACTCGCCGGGCTCCTCGTCGGGGATGAAAGCCGGGTCGTAGCCGAAGCCGTGCCCACCGCGTGGCGCCGAGGCCATCCGACCCGCGCAGCGCCCCTCGAACAGCCGCTCCAGACCGACGACCGGATCGACGTATGCGATCGCGCAGATGTACTCCAGCGCACTCCCCGCAGGCGCCTCGCGCAACAGCTTGTCCAGATTTTCTCTATCTGACGATTCCTCTCCGGCGTAGCGCGCCGACCGCACGCCCGGAGCGCCGCCGAGCACGGCGGCTGCGATGCCGGAGTCGTCCGCAATGCTCGTACGGCCGGTTGCGGCGGCTGCGGCACGCGCCTTGCCGAACGCGTTCTCGGCGAACGTCTCGCCGTCCTCCGGCGGCAGCGTCACGTCGTCGGGCAGCGCCTCGAGCTGCCACTGCGAACCGCCGCCGGGCTCAGCGAGCAGGCGCGCGAACTCGCGCCGCTTGTGCTCGTTGTGCGTCGCGAGGACCAGCTTCACGTCATGCGGCCCTGCTTCAAGCCGCCGCGGTCCCGCTCGCGCCGGCGCTCGCCGTCGCGATCGCGATCTCCTGCGCGCCGCGGAGCTGCTCGATGCCCGCCTCCGCAAGCGCGAGCAGCTCGTCGAGGTGAGCGCGCGAGAGCGGCGTGCGCTCGGCCGTCGCCTGGACCTCGACGAGACCGCCGTCGCCCGTCATCACGACGTTCGCGTCGACCTCCGCCGTCGAGTCCTCGGAGTAGTCGAGGTCGAGCAGCGCGCGGCCGGCGACCATGCCGCACGAGACCGCCGCGACCGAGCCCGTCAGCGGCGAGCGCTCGAGCTTGCCCTTGCCCTGCAGCGTCGCGCACGCCAGCGCGAGCGCGACGTACGCGCCCGTGATCGACGCGCAGCGCGTGCCGCCGTCGGCCTGCAGCACGTCGCAGTCGAGGTAGATCGTGCGTTCGCCGAGCTCCTCCAGGTCCACGATCACGCGCAGCGAGCGCCCGATCAGGCGCTGGATCTCCACCGAGCGGCCGTCGGGACGGCCCTTGCTGATGTCGCGCTGCTTGCGGTCGCCCGTCGAGGCCGGGAGCATCCCGTATTCGGCGGTGACCCAGCCGCGGCCCTTCCCGGACATCCAGCGCGGCACGCTCTCCTGGGCGGAGGCGGTGCAGATCACGCGCGTCTCCCCGACCGAGATCAGCGCCGAGCCCGTGGCCGGACGGACGAAGCCGGGCTCGATCGTGACCGGGCGCAGCTCGTCGGGCGCGCGGCCGTCGTGGCGGGCGCTCACGCGCGCGCCCCGGCCGCCGCCGCTTCGGACCCGCCCGCGACCGCCACCGGGTCGACCTCGCCGAGCGGCATCTGCAGGAAGCTCGTGCCCAGCGCGCGAAACGCCTCCACGTCGCCGGTGCACAGGAAGCGGTAGTCGCCCTCGCCGGAGCGGGGGCTGGCCAGGTCGCGCGCGGCCAGCGCCCGTTCGACCACGCGGGCCACGGCGTCCCCGGCGGTGACCAGCGTCACGGCCGGCCCGAGCATCCGCTGGAGCATCGGCGCCACCAGCGGATAGTGGGTGCAGCCGAGGATCACCGTGTCGACGCCGGCGTCGAGCAGCGGCCGGCAGTAGGCGCGCACCGTGCTCACGACGTGCTCGTCGAACGGGAACCCGCTCTGGATGATCGGGGCGAGGTCCGGGCACGGCACGCTGACCAGCCGCACCCACTCGCCCGTCGCGCGGGTTGCCCAGCTCCCGCGTGCTGAGCGCATGCTCGACCTGGCGCGCCAGCGCCGCCCCGGAGCTGACGAGCGTGACCTGCGGGCCGAGCATCCGCTGCAGCATCGGGCTGATCAGCGGGTAGTGCGTGCAGCCGAGGATCACCGTGTCGACTTCCGCCTCGCGCAGCGGCTCGCACGCCTCGCGCACGGCCTGCACGGCGTGCTCGTCGAACTGACGCCCAGCCTG
>DASZNB010000002.1:0-9822 GCA_035551395.1 Solirubrobacteraceae bacterium
GCGGAGACCTTCGCCGAAGTGACCCCCCAGGAGCTGCTGATCTACGAGGACGCCCAGCAGATGGTCTCGCTCGCGGTCAACCGTGGCTCCGCCGCGCAGCTGCTCCGCGCCGAGCAGGACGACGAGCTGCTGATCCGAGCGACGTGAGCGCGACCGCGGGCGCTTCGCCGCCGGCGATCGCGCAGCTCGGCCAACCGCGCCTGCACCTGCGCCTCACCGACTCGACGAACGGGCGCGCGCGCGAGCTCGCGATCGCCGGCGCCCCGCATGGCACGCTCGTGACCGCCTCCGAGCAGAGCGCGGGGCGCGGCCGCCAGGGTCGGCGCTGGTCCGCTCCGCCGGGCAGCTCGATCCTGATGTCGTTGATCCTGCGCCCGGCGCCGCGGCTGGCGCCGCTGATGGCTGCCGTGGCGGTCTGCGATGTCGCCGGCCCGGCCGCCGCGATCAAGTGGCCCAACGACGTCGTCGTGCCGGGGGGTGCGGGCGCGCCCCTCGCGAAGCTCGCCGGCATCCTCGTCGAGGCGCGCCCGCAGGAGGGCTGGGCCGTGCTGGGGATCGGCCTGAACGTGGCGGTGCGCCTCGCGGAGCTTCCCGAGGACCTGCAGTCGACGGCCGCCACCATGGGACTCGCGCCCGAGCAGGTCGAGGGCGCGCTCGCACGCTTGCTCGCTGCGCTCGCGAGGCGCCTCGGCGAGGATGCCGGAACGGCACTGGCGGCCTGGCGGGAGCGCGACGCGCTGAGCGGGCGCGAGGTCGCGTGGAGCGCCGGGCGCGGGCGCGCGGCGGGGATCGACGGCGATGGGCGCCTCGTCGTCGCGCTGGAGGGCGGTGGCCACACGACGATCGGAGCGGGCGAGGTCCACCTCGAGCGGGTCGGCTGAGCCGACCCGCCGGCTCAGGCCTGCTCGCCGGCGTGGTCGAGCGTGCCGTCGCGGGCGAGGCCCTCGCGCACGTCTTGGCGCAGCTCGTCCTCGGTGTGGGCGAGGCGCTGCTCGACGAGCTCGGCCCGCGCGGCGGTCCGCGGGGCGGCGCCGTTGGCCGGCACCTTCGCGCCCTTGCGCCGGCGGCGGGCGTTGCGGGCGCGGCGTTTGGGGAAGTTGCGCAGCAGCTCGCGCGCGAGCGCGGGCGGCTTGCGTGCCATCCGCGTGCGCGCGCCACGCAACGCCTCCTCCGCCTCTGGCGTGTGCGCCAACGCGGCCGCGAGCAGGGCGGCGGCGAGGCGGCGGTCCTGCTTGCGCGCGGCGTGGATCAGGCGGCGGGCGTTGCGGGCGTGCGCGCCGCCGGCCGAGTTGACGAGCAGCCCGAGCAGGCGCTTGGTCTCGGGCCAGCGCTGCACGGCGTACTCCTCGTGCACGTCGCGCGTGTACTCCGCCAGGCGCCAGATCCAGGCGTTGGCCTGGTCGCGGCGGCCGATGCGCCGCTCGACGAGCGCGCGCAGCATGATCTTGGTGGCCTCCTTGCGCTCCTCGCGCGGCCAGCCGCCGATGATGTCGATCGCCTCGTCGAAGGAGTCGGGGTCGCGCAGCGCGGCGATGTCGGCGAGCGCACGCAGCCGCAGCTGGGCGTTCTTGTTGCGCTTGACCGCCGTGATCAGGAAGCGGCTCTTGAGCTCGCCGGTGCGGTCGAAGTGCAGCATCGCGCGCGCCCGGCGCCAGCCGTTGGGGGCCACGCGCGCGCCGGCCAGCGCCGCCCACAGGTGCTGCTCGCCGTAGTCGAGGTGCTCGACGGCGATCCGCCACAGCTCGCGCTCGAAGACGGCGAAACGCCGCTCCTCCTCCGCGCACACGGGTAGCACGCGGCGCTCCACGCGCATCCGCCGGCCGCGCCCGCGACGGACCGGGCCGACGACGATCGCTCCGCCGCGGTAGACGTCGCGGTCGAGCAGCGAGTGCAGCGTCACGACCGGATCGTCGTGCTTGGTTGCCGGGTGCACGAAGTCGACGACGAGCCCAGCCTCCTTGCCGGGGTGGCGACGGGTGACACGCCCGACGCGCTGCTGATAGATCCGCTTGGAGGCCGTCGGCGCGAGGTGCACGCAGACGGTCGCGCGCGGGCTGTTCCAGCCCTCGGCCAGCAGCTGGGCGTTGATCAGCACGTCGATGTCGCCGCGCTCGTAGCGCGCGAGGATCTCGACGAGCTCGCGCTTGGGCGTCTCGCCCGAGACGGCCTGCGCCTTGATGTCCTCGGCCCGGAAGGCTTCGGCGAGGTTGTAGGCGTGGCGCACGCCGGCCGCGTAGACGACCCCCGGAACGCCGTTGAAGCGCGTCTTGTAGAGGTTCGCGACGGCGAGGTTGAAGGGCTGCTGGTCGAGCAGTTTGGCGAGCTCGTCCTGGTCGAACTCGGTATCCACCTCGCCTCGGCGCAGGGGCACCTTGGCGATCGTGCGCACGCCGACGCCGGGCGAGATTCGCACGCAGCGCAGCGGCGCGATCACGCCTCGGCGGGCCGCCTGAGCGAGGTCGAAGCGCGAGGTCTGGGTCGGGAACAGGTCGGTGACGTGGCGGGCGATCAGCGCGCCGGTGGCCGTCATGCCGATGAAGATCGGCCCGGTCCAGTTGCGGATCGCGGCGCTCGTCTTCTCCCCGAGGGCCGTGTGGGCCTCGTCGCAGATGACGATCGTGTAGGCGCTCGAGATCTTGCCGGCGTTGCGCACGAACCACTGGTAGGTCTCAACCGTGACGGGCCCGTTGACGGAGTCCTCACCCTGCAGCAGGGGGCGGCTGATGCGCTTGGCGTAGCCGCGGTCGCGCAACTCGCCGTTGAACTGGTCGACGAGGTTGCGCCGGTGCGTGAGGATCAGCACGCCGCCCGTGTGTGAGGCCTCGACGAAGCCGAGCGCCGCTACCGTCTTGCCGGCGCCGGTGGCGTGCTCGAACCAGAAGCGCTTGGCGGCGTTGGGGTCCTCGGGCTGCTCGCCGAGCGCCTCCTCCTCGCCCTCCTCATCAACCCAGTCGCGCGGCTCCTCCTCGGAGTCCGGGTCGCGCTCCAGCTCGGTCTCCGCTTCGACGTCCTCGAGGTCCTCGTCCGGCTCGTCCTCGAGCTCGTCATCCTCGTCGTCGTCCTCCTCCTCCTCGGGCGCCGCGCGCTGCACCGGACCGAGATCCTCGTCCTCGTCCTCGTCCTCGTCGATCTCCTCCTCGTCCTCCTCCTCCTCATCGAGCACGTCAGGCTCGCGCTCGGGAGCGGGCTCGGCCGCGGCGTCCTCGTCGAGATCCTCCGGGCCGAGGATGTCCGCCGAGGCCAGCAGCTCGGGCGAGGCGGATGCCGCCGCGCGTCCGTTGGCGCCGGGCGCGGCGCGCTGCGCCTCGGCGAGCAGCGCCGTCAGCGTCCCGGACAGCGCGTCTACCTGATGCGCCGAGAGAACCGTGCCGTCGACGAGCGTCGGCTCCTCGTCGGAGAGCAGCCGCTCGAGTCCGAGCAGCAGCGAGAACTCGCGCCGCCAGGCGGTCGAGGGGTGCTTGGCCTTGGGGTCGGCGGAGAGCTCGGCGAGCGCCTGGTCGAGCGCGCGACGCCGCGGCGTCCCGGGCGCCAGTGCCTGCGCGGGATCCTCCCCGTCGTGCAGGAAGCGCTCGCGCACGAGCTTCTCCGCACGAGCAATATCGGCGGAACTTGGAATGGGCGCGGCCGCGAGGGCCACTGAAGTGGGCTCGGCCATGGAGGCTCTGGACTTCGAGACAGAGCCGGCGTCGAAAGTGGCTTCGGCGCGGCTCGAAAGGGTTGGCGCCCCGACGGCGCCGTTAGCCGGATGCTCGTAGAGCTCCGGACCTGACGTGTCACGCAGGATATAGCACGCGGAGGCATGATTGAAGTGGACGCCATCTGCCACTCTTAGCGCGATGACGCCGAAGCGCTCGCTGCTCGCCCTCGCGACTCTGGCCGTGCTCGTCGTGCTCGTCGTCGGGCTCGCCGAGAGCGGCGGCTCGACACCGGCGGCCGGTCCCACGGGACTGACGCTCGCGCAGATGCGCGCGCGCCTGGCGGGCTCGCCTCCCGCGCTCGCGGCGCTGCATGCGCAGGGTGGCGAGATCCTCTCGGGTGGGCTGTCGGCGGTGCGTGCGCGCCTGGCGGCGCTGCGCGGCCGGCCGGTCGTGATCAACAAGTGGGCGTCCTGGTGCGCGCCCTGCCGCGCGGAGTTCGGCGTCTTCCAGCGCGCCTCGCTCGCGCAGGGCCGCGAGGTCGCGTTCATCGGGATCGACTCCGGCGATACGAGCCGCGCGAGCGCGCTGGCCTTCCTGCGCAGCTTCCCCGTCAGCTACCCGAGCTACTACGACGCCGGCGGCCAGGCCGGCGAGACGATCACCGATTCGACGTTCACGCCGGTGACTGTCTTCTACGACAGCCGCGGATCGCAGTACATCCACCAGGGCCCCTACACGTCAACGGCGAAGCTGGAAGAGGACGTCAGGCGCTACGCGCTCGACGCTTGAGCTTGCCCGAGCTGCGAATCGACCCGCTCAGTGGGCACAGGACGATCGTCGCCGGGGAGCGCTCGCGCAGGCCCGGGGGGGAGCCGACGTGCGCGGCGCCCGAGCCGATCGACGCCGGCAAGGACCCGTTCGCGGAGGGCCACGAGGACCACACGCCGCCGGAGCTCTACGCGGTGCGTCCCGGCGGCGGCGCGGCGGACTCGCCGGGCTGGACGGTCCGCGTCGTGCCGAACCTGTATCCGGCGCTCGCCCCGACCTCCGTGGCCCCCTCCGCGGCTCCGGGCCCCGAGCCACAGGCCCCTCGCGGTGTGCTCGGGCTGTTCGAGGCGCTGCCCGCCACGGGCGCGCACGAGGTGATCGTCAACGGGCCGCAGTCGGTGCTGTCGCTGGCCGAGCTGCCGCTCGAGCAGGCGATCGCCGCGGCCGAGGTGTGGCGCGAGCGGATGCGCGCGCATCGCGGTAGCGCGTACCTGCAGCTGATCGTCAACGAGCGGCGCGAGGCGGGAGCGTCGCTGCCGCACACGCATGCCCAGCTGTATGCGCTGGACTTCGTGCCGGGCGCCGTCGCGCGGGAGCGCGAGCGCGCAGCCGCCTACACGACCCAGACGATGGGCCAGAACCTGCTCGGCGACCTCGTCGCAGAGGAGGTTCGCCGCGGGGAGCGGATCGTGGCGATCGACGAGGAGGCCGTGCTGATCGCCCCGTACGCCTCGCGGCTGCCCTTCCAGTTGATGCTCGCTCCGCGTACACCGCGGCCGCGCTTCCAGGACGAGGGTCCGCTCGGCGCGGCGCTGCTGCACGACGGCCTTCGCCGGCTGGCCCGCCACCTCGGCTCGAGCCCGCCGCTGAACCTGTGGGTGCGCACGGCCCCACGAGGAGTCGATGACTTCTGCTGGCGAATCGATGTGATGCCGCGGCTCACGCACCTCGCCGGCCTCGAGCTCGCGACCGAGTTGAACCTCAACATCGTCGCTCCCGAGCACGCCGCCGAGCTGCTCCGCGACGCCTGAGCGACACCGCACGCGGACGAGACCCGCGGCGCCTGAGCGACACGGCACTGGCCGAGACCGGCGGCGCCCGTGCTCGCGGAGCCAGGCGACAGGCTAGGCTGCCCGCAGCCATGGCACCCGAGGAACGCTTCCTTCCGCGCTTCGCCGCCGAGCCGCCACAGGAGGAGCTCCCGTACGGACGCTGGGAGGAGCGGCTGCGCGAGGAGCTGCTGCGGGCGGCCTCCGGGCTCGAGTCCGAGCAGGACGACCTGGGCGAGCCCGGCGAGGTCGTGTGGTACCCGGATCGCAGCTGGCATGGGCACACCTACGTGCCGGCCAGCGCACGCACGTCCGGCGGCTACGAGCTGTTCGGCTATGTCCGCTTCGTGCCGGGCGCCGAGGGCGAGGAGCCGACCGGCTTCGCCGCCCAGGCCGACTTCACGGGCGAGACGGCCGAGCGCAACCCCGACTGGCGGCTCGACCTCTGCGAGGAGGTGATCGGGAGCTGGCGCGGGCAGTTCGGCGCGGTAGCCGCGATGACGCTCGTGTGGGGCCGCCCGCTGATCTCCGGTGGGCGCATCGTCACGGCTGAGCTGGCCGACCTGGCCGTCGACCAGTGTGAGCTCGTGGACGAGCGCTTCACGCTGATCGCGCCCGACGACTACCGCAAGGACCTGCTCGAGATCAAGCTGTTCGACCTGAAGGGACGCGAGCTGGCGTCCGAGTCGCTGTACGCGGGCGAGGACGACGGTGAGGACGAGGACGACTCGCAGGAGGAGGAGCCGGCCGGGAGCTAGGTGCTCGGGGCGGCGCTCCTCAGCGGCCTTCGCGTTCGAGTTCGCGGTCGGCTTTCGCTTCCGCGGCTTCTTCGCGCGCGAACTGCTTGCGCGCGGCTTCTTCGGCCGGAGTCGTATGCGCCGCGGGTTTCCGTTTTGAGCCGGATTTGCTCGTGCCCGACGT
Organism: Solirubrobacteraceae bacterium; assembly: GCA_035551395.1. Classification (GTDB taxonomy): domain Bacteria; phylum Actinomycetota; class Thermoleophilia; order Solirubrobacterales; family Solirubrobacteraceae; genus Palsa-744. The sequence continues at coordinate 6,377 of DASZNB010000002.1, forward strand.
GCCCGTGCCACTTTTTGCCCCGCCGGTTTTCTTGGCGTGGCTTCCTTCTTTCTTGCCGGCGGCCGCTTTGTGCTTGCGCCGCGCGCGTTTCGCGGGAGTCGAGCTGCTCGTCTTCGCCGCTTCGGCGGCAGCCTTTTCGCGCGTCTGCTTGAGCTTCGCTTCTTCGGCGGCTTCGCGCTGCTTGGCTACTGCAGCGGTGGCCGCTTCTTCCTTGCGGGCCTGCGCTTCAGCGACGCCTTCCGCGCTGGTCGAGGCTTCTGCGCCAGCGCCGTTTGCGGATCCGCCCGCGGATGACGATCCGCAGCCGCCGAGGGCGATGACGATCGCAGCCGCCGGCAAGGCGAGCCCTAGCGCGGCGCGACGGCGCGCCGCGTCTGCGCGCGCCGGGCGGTGCTGCCTGCGTGAGCGTCCGAGCATCAGCCGTGCGCCACCGGGGTCGTGCTGGTGCTCGTGGATTTGCCGCCCGGCTGGCTGCTCGCCGGTTTCTTCTTCCGCGACGCTTCTTCCTGGCGCACTTGCTTGGCCCTGGCCTTGGCGGCTTCTTCGCCCTTCTTGATCGCGAGTTCCGCTGCCTGTTCCTTCGCCTTGGCTTGTTTTTCGGCCGTTTCGAGGCGCTTCTTGGCACGGGCGACCGCGACGGCTTCTTTGTGCCTGGCGTTCGCTTCAGCCGATTCTTCGCGCTGTTTGCCTTCGACGGAGGAGAGGATTTCGCGGTCTTTCACCAATTCGGCCGCTTCCTGCTTTTTCTGTTCGGTTTCTTCCGCGCGTTCGATCGCTTCGCCGGTCGGTTCGCCGGCATGAGAACCGGAGCCCGACGAGCAGCCCACGAGCGCGGACGCCAGGAGGCAGGGGAGCAAGAGTGTCAGGGTACGGCGAATCATGCGCGCGCCGGCGAACCGCCAGGGCATGCGACCCACGCTACCAGTCCCGCGACGCTTGCTCAAGCTCGGAAAACCCCTGATTTGCTGGGAAAAACGAGGCGGCTTGCCGATGGATGCCCGGCCGCGGCCGGCTATTTCGCCCTGCAGGCCGCGAGCGCCTGATTGCGGGAGGCCCCGGCGGGAAGCGAGGCGCCTTTGATGACTTCTTCGCACACTTCTCGAGCCACCGCCTGCACCGCCTTCTTGTCGCCTGTCGCGACCTTGCTGCAGATGCCTTCGAGCTTTGCCTTGGCGCTCGCCGGGAGCGTGCTCTGCACTTTGATCTCGGCTTTGCAGGCAGCGATCGCCTGCGCGACCTTCGTCGCGCTCGGCGTGCCCGCCGCGGGCGTCGAGGAGGTCGTCGAAGATCCGCCCGTGGCCGTTGTGGCGGCGGTCGTGGCGCTCGGCGTGCTGCTCGCGCCGCTGGTCGTCGAGCTGCTGCCGCAGCCGGCAGCGAGCAGACCGCAGGCGAGCAGTCCGGCCAGCCCTGAGGATCGCCGTCGAATCATGTGCAGGTTCCCTTGCCTCGCGCGAGCGTCCGCGTCCGGCGGAGAGCCGGCGGACGCCTGGTCGGGCAAGGCTACATCGCCTCACGGATACGCGGCGCCGCTCACGCCGGCGCGGGCTCGGCCCGCGCGGCGGGCGCGGGATGCTCATCGAGCTCGGCGGCCGCGCGACGGGCACTCGCCTTGGCCCGCTCGGTCGTGCTGCCAAGCGCGAGCACGATCGTGAACAGCCCGCAGCCGGCAACGAGCCACCAACCGGCGTGACTGGCGGCGACGAAGCCCGCGCCTACCTTCGCCGCCCCGGCTGCCGCGATCGCTCCGGCGAGGGCCACGCCGAGGGTCTGGCCGACCTGGCGCGAGGTCGAGGCGACGGCTGCCGCGACACCGGCTTGGGCGGGCGGCATACCGAGGACGGCGGTGTTGGTGATCGGCGGGTTGACCATGCCGAAGCCGAAGCCGAACACGAAGTAGGCGGGGAGCAGCGAGTCGAGCGCGGTGCTCCTCGCGAGGCCCGTCATCAGCGCGCCGCCGAGCATGATCCCGAGCCCGCCCGCGAGCAGCGCCGCGCGGGGGCCGCGGCGACCGACGAGACGACCAGACAGCGGTGCGAAGATCAGCGTCATGACGGCTATCGGGAGGGTGTAGAGGCCGGCCCGCAGCGCCGACAGGCCGCGGATCTCCTGCAGGTAGAGCGTGTTGAGAAACAGGAACGCGCCAAGCGCCGCGAAGCACAACACGGCGATCGCGCTTGCGCTCGCGAAGGGGATGCTGCGGAAGAAGCGCGGCTCGATCAGCGGCTCGCGGCGGCGGCGCTCGTAGCGGACGAGCGCGACGAGCGAGCCGGCGGCGAGCAGCGCGAGCGCGAGCGTCTGCAGCGAGAGCCAGCCTGCCGCCGGGGCCTCGATGATGCCGTAGGTGAGGGAGGCGAGCAGGACGATCACGAGGAGCTGCCCGAGCGGATCGAGGCGACGCGCTCGGGGAGCTCGCGATTCCGGGACGAAGCGCATCGTCAGGCCCAGCGCGACGATGCCAACGGGGACGTTGATCCAGAAGATCGAGCGCCAGCCGATCGAGTCGACGAGCGTGCCGCCGAGCACGGGACCGAGCGCGAGGCTGAGGCCGACCGTCGCCCCCCACATCCCGATCGCCTGAGCGCGCTCGCGCTCATCGGTGAAGACGTTGCGGATGATCGACATCGCGACGGGGTTGAGCATCGATCCGCCGACGGCCTGGAGCATGCGAAAGGCGATCAGCCAGCCGAGGCTCGGCGCGACGCTGCACAGCAGCGAGGCGAGCGTGAACAGCACCAGGCCGGCCTGGAAGACACGGCGGCGTCCGAGCCGATCGCCCATCGACCCGGACAGCATCAGCAGGCTGGCGAGCACGAGCGTGTACGCGTCCACCGTCCACTGCAGCCCCGACACGGTCGTATGCAGCTCGCGGCGGATCGACGGCAGGGCGACGTTCACGATCGTGTTGTCGAGGCCGACGATCAGGATGCTCATGCAGCAGATCGCGAGCACCAGCCGGCGGCGTGCGCGCGTCGGCTCCTCGGTGGACTCGGCGGGGACGTGCGCGTCGCTCATCCCCTCCAGTGTGGCGAAGGCGTGCGGTCGAGCCGGCGCAGGCGGGGCCGAGTCGCGCTCGACCCGGCCCACCCGTTCCCGTCGCGGGCGCTACGCGTCGCGCCTGCGCACCAGGTATGCGGCCAGCCCGAGGGCTGCGAGCACCCATGCGCACAGCACGATCAGACCCGTCCACGGCGAGAGCGTTCCCGCTTCGTGGAGGCTCGAGATGAACGAGCCACCAGCTTTGCTCGGCAGGTACTGGGCGATGCCTTCGGCCGATTTGCCGATCGCGGAGAGCAGGACGGGGATCACGAGCAGGATCCCCACGAGCATCGAGATCGCGCCGGCTGTGCTGCGCAGGATCCACCCGAGCGCGAGGCCGAGCAGCCCGATCAGGGTTAGATAGACCCCGGTCCCTGCGACCACGCGGAGCACGCCCGGCTGCGACAGCG
>DASZNB010000003.1:0-19846 GCA_035551395.1 Solirubrobacteraceae bacterium
AGCCGGTCATCTCGAGCTGGATCAGGCGGTTCAGCTCGACGGCGTACTCCATCGGGAGCTCCTTGGTCACCGGCTCGATGAAGCCGTTCACGATCATCGCGGCCGCCTCGTCCTCGGAAAAGCCGCGGGAGCCCATGTAGAAGAGCTGCTCGGCCGAGATCCGTCCGACGGTCGCCTCGTGGGCGACAGTCACGTTGGGGTTCTGGATCTGGATGTCGGGCCAGGTGTCCGAGCGCGAGCGGCCGTCCATCATCAGGCCGTCGCACTGCACGCGCGCTTTCGAGCCGGCCGAGTTGTGGCCCATCTTGACCAGGCCGCGGTAGCCCATGATGCCGCCGTCCTTGGAGATCGACTTGGCGAGGATGTTGGAGGTCGTGTTGGGCGCGAGGTGGACGACCTTGGCGCCCGTGTCCTTGTGGACGCCCTTGCCGGCGACGCCGACGTTGAGGTGGTCGGCGCGCGCGCCCTCGCCCATCAGGTAGGAGCCGGGGTACAGCATCACGTACTTGGCGCCCATCGACCCGCCGACCCACTCGACGGTGCCGTTGGCGTCGACGATCGCGCGCTTGGTGTTCAGGTTGTAGACGTCCTTGGACCAGTTCTGCACGGTCGTGTAGCGCGCCTTGGCGCCCTCGTGCACGAAGATCTCGACGACCGCGGAGTGCATCGAGTTGACGCTGTAGGTCTGCGCTGTGCAGCCCTCGATGTAGTTCACCTCGCTGCCCTCATCGGCGACGATCAGGGTGTGCTCGAAGGTGCCCTCGCCGGCGCCCTCCATGCGGAAGTAGGACTGCAGCGGAAGGTCGCACTTGACGCCCTTGGGGACGTAGCAGAAGGCTCCGCCCGACCAGACGGCGCCGTGCAGCGCCGAGAACTTGTTGTCCTGCGCGGGGACGCACTTGGTCATGAAGTATTTCTGCACCAGCTCGGGGTACTCGGTGATCGCGGTGTCCATCGAGCAGAACAGGATGCCCTGCTTGGCGTACTCCTCCTTCAGGCCCTCATAGACGGGCTCCTGGCGCCACACGCCGACGACGCCGGCGAGGTGCTCGCGCTCGGCCTGGGGGATGCCGAGGTCCTCATAGGTCTGCTTCATCTCGTCGGGGACGTCGTCCCAGCTGTTGAAGCGCCCGGCCGTCGGCGGCGAGTAGAGCACGAGGTCGTCGAGATTCAGGCCGCTCAGGTCGGGCCCCCACGTGGGGACGGGCTTGCGTTCGAAGATCTCCAGCGATTTGAGCCGTTTCTCGGCCATCCAGTCGGGCTCGCCCTTGATCTTCGACAGCTCGCTGACGACCTCTCGCGAGATCCCCTGGCGAGCGCGCAGCTGGCCCTGGTCGTCCTCGACGATCGGGCTGGGCTTCGTGATCTTCGTGCTCTCAATCGTGGCCATGAGACTCCTTGCAGCAGGGTGGTTGCCAATCCTGTGCGCTGTAGTAGGAATTGTATCGCGGGCGTCGGGAGCGCCCCGAGCCGCGGCCGTGGCTGTCGGAGGGAGCGCTCATTCCGGCCACGCATGATCGCCGGTGACCGCACCGCGGACGACCTTCAGGTTGAGCAGCGCGCACTTGCGTCGGGTCGCCGAGACGGGGATGCCGAGCAACTCGATCATCCAGTCGGCGTCGAGCTCGCCGACCTCCGCGAGGCTCATGCCCTTGAGCTCCTCGGAGGCGATCGAGGCGGAGGCCTGGGAGATCGCGCAGCCGTGGCCGTGGAAGCGGAGGTCCTCGATGCGCCCGTCCTTCACGACGATGTGCACCCCGAGCTCGTCACCGCACAGCGGGTTGTGCTCGAGCGCATCGAGATCGTGCGGCTCGAGCTCGCCGAAGTTCCGCGGGCGCTTGTAGTGCTCGAGGATGTAGTCGCGGTAGAGATCGTCCATCGTCAGCCCTCACAGTCCGAACACGTTGCGCCCGGCGATCAGCGCGTCGATCAGCGCGTCGATGTCCGACGTCTCGTTGTAGACGCCCACCGAGGCGCGCGCGGTGGCCCCCACGCCAAGGCAGCGCATCAGCGGCTGCGCGCAATGGTGGCCCGCGCGTATGCACACGCCGCCACGATCGACGAGCTCGGCGACGTCGTGGGGGTGGATTCCCTCCAGCGTGAAGGAGGCCAGGCCACCGCGGCGCTCGGCCTCCGGCGGACCCACGACCCGCAGGCCCGGCACCTCGGCTAGGCGCTCGAGCATGTAGGCGGTCAGGGCGCGCTCGTGCGAGCGCACCCGCTCCATGCCCAGCTCGGACAAATAGTCCACGGCTGCGCCGAGACCGACCGCCTCGGCGACCGGGGGGGTGCCCGCCTCGAACTTGTAGGGCAGCTCGTTCCAGCTGACAGATTGGAAGTCGACCGATGCGATCATGTCTCCGCCGGTCAGGAACGGCTCCATCTCCTCGAGGATCTCAGGGCGCCCGTGGAGCACGCCGACGCCCGTGGGGCCGAGCGCCTTGTGTCCCGTCCATCCATAGAAGTCGGCGCCGAGCGCCTCGAGGTCGACGGGCATCTGCGGCACCGCCTGTGCTCCGTCGACGAGCGACAGCGCGCCCGCCGCGCGGATGCGCGCGGTCATCTCGGCGACCGGGTTGATCGTCCCGAGCACGTTCGAGACATGCGCGAAGGCGACCAGCTTGACGTCGCCGCGCGCGAGCTCGGCTTCGAGTGCCTGCAGCGAGAGCTCGCCGCGCTCGTCGACCTCGAGGTAGCGCAGCTCGGCCGCGCGCTCGCGGCACAGCACCTGCCATGGGACGAGGTTCGCGTGGTGCTCCATCTGCGTGATCAGCACCGCGTCGCCCGGCCCGACGTGCGCGCGCCCCCACGAGTACGCGACGAGGTTGATCGCCTCGGTCACGTTCTTGGTGAAGATCGTGCTGCGCGGCTGCGCGTTGACGAACGCGGCGATGCGCTTGCGCGCCGAATCGTAGGCCGCGTCGGCCTCCTGCGCCAGCGCGTAGACGCCGCGGTGGACGTTTGCGTTGTGGCTGCGCAGATGCTCGGCCTGCGCGTCGATCACGACCTGCGGCTTCTGCGACGTCGCGCCCGAGTCCAGGTAGATGAGCTCGCGGCCGTCGAAGCGGCGCGCGAAGATCGGGAAGTCGGCCCTTACGCCCAGCGAGCTCTCAACGACTGGTGGCATAAGCCTCGATGTCCTCGCGCGCAGCGGCGAGCTTCTCGGCCACCTTCGCGCGCACGAGCGCTTCGAGCGGCTCGTCCGCGAGCTCGGCGATCAGGGGCTCGAAGAACCCCTCGACGATCACCCGCACAGCCGCAGGGCGGTCGAGGCCGCGCGTCTGCATGTAGAAGATCGACTTCTCGTCGAGCTCACCGACGGTGCCTCCGTGTGAGGCGGAGACGTCGTCGGAGGACACGAGCACCGAGGGGATCGCGTCTATTCGTGCTTTGGGCGAGAGCATCATCGAGTGGAACTGCAGGTATGTGTGCGTCTGCTGGGCTCCCGGGTCGATCTGGATCAGGCCCTCGAAGCTCGCGCGGCTCGCGCCGGTCGCCGCACCGCGCCAGTGCACGTCGCCGCCCGAGGGTCCGGTCTCGTGGAGGTCGACGGCGAACACGTCGAGATGCTCGTCCTCCTCGGTGAAGAGCAGGCCGCGGAAGGCCATGTCGCCGCCCGGCCCCGTGACGGCCAGCTCGAGGTGCTGACGCACGAGGTGTCCGCCGAGCAGCGCCGGCAGCCAATGGCAGTGGGCGTCGCGGCCGACGCCGACGAAGCGGGTCGAGACGTCGAATACCTCTCCGCGGCCCCAGTCCTGCACCTGAGCGAGCCGGCAGCGGGCACCGTCCTGGAGGTAGAGCTCGAACGCGCCGGCATGCAGGGCCTGACCGTCGAAGTCCTCGGCGAGGTCGTACTCGTGCACGCGGAAGTCGCTCGTCGGACCGCCGAGCACGAGCGTGCGCCCGTACTGGGCGATGCCCGGCTGCTCGATCGCGTAGGCGATCTCGAACGGCTCCTCCACGACGACGCCCTCGGGGACGTGCAGGAAGGCGCCGCCCGTCCAGAACGCCGCGTTCGCAGCCTCCAGCTTGTTGCGGTCGATCGTCAGGCGCTTGGAGTACCACGGCGCGACGAGGTCGTGGTGGCGCAGAAAGGCCTCCTCGAGCGAGCACAGGATCACGCCCCGCGCCGCCACCGCAGCGTCCAGCTCGACATGCACGACGGCGCCCGCGCTCTGCACGATCCTCCCCGCGCGCGGACGGTCGGGGAGGGTGCGCGTGACGACGTCGGGGAGGGAGGCCGGCGAGGGCGGCTGTGCCTGGGGCCCGAGCGCCTCCAGATCGAGGCTCTGGAGGCTCGTCGTCCAAAAGCCCGACCGCCTCCAGACCGGCAGCTCGGCGCTCTCAAACGCTTTCAGGGCCGCCTCGCGCAGCTGCGCGAGCGTGCGTCCGTCGCCCGCCCCGCCGCCGGCCAGCGCGTGGTAGAGCGTGGCCTCGCGGTGGCGCCCGGCCTTGGCCTGGACGGGGGCGGCGCCATTCGTCGCCTCGGCGGGTATGGCTGCTCCGGGCTCAGGCAACGGTGTCACCGGCTGCGACGGCGGCCTCGGCCGCCTGTGCGCCGTCATCGGATGCGCCAACCTCCTGGCGGATCTGGTCATAGCCCTCGCGCTCGAGGCGCTCGACCAGCTCGACGCCGCCCTCGAGCACGATCCGTCCGTTCATCAGGATGTGCACGAACTGTGGCTTGACGTAGTGCAGGATGCGCTGGTAATGGGTGATGATCAGCGCGCCCAGGCCCTGCTCGTCGTGCAGTCGCTGGACACCCTCTGCGACCGTGCGCAGGGCGTCGATGTCGAGGCCGGAGTCGGTCTCGTCGAGAATCGCGACATCGGGCGCGAGCATCGCCATCTGCAGGATCTCCGCGCGCTTCTTCTCGCCCCCGGAGAAGCCGTCGTTGAGGTGGCGCGAGGTGAAGGCTTTGTCGACGTCGAGGAGCTCGATCGCGTGCTGCAGCTGGGTGCGGAACTCCTTGACCTGGATCGGCTCCTCGCGCTTGGCGTTGATGGCCATGCGCAGGAAGTTTGCGACCGACACGCCGGGGATCGAGACGGGGTACTGGAAGGCCAGGAACAGCCCCGCCTTCGCGCGGTCATGCGGCTCGGCCTCGGTGATGTCCTCGCCCTTGAAGCTGATCGAGCCCGCTGTGATCTCGTAGGCGGGATGGCCCATTAGGGTGCTCGCGAGCGTCGACTTGCCGGACCCGTTGGGGCCCATCAGGGCGTGGATCTCGCCGCGGTTGATCTCGAGGTCGACGCCGCGCAGGATCTCGCGCTCCTCGATACGGACGTGAAGGTCTTTGATCTCTAGGTCGGCCATGTTCTGTGATCAGGCTCCGGTCGGAATGGGATGCCCGCCCACCCCGATTTGCAGGGTTGGCAAGATCGCTCCCGTGGGCATGGTCGGGGCGAGCAGGTCGGCGAGCGTGGTCTCGCGCAGGGTGGCGACGATCGACATGCGCACGCGCGTCCACAGCAGCTTGGTGGGGCAGACGTGGTCCGCGCTGGACTCGCGCGAGCACACGATCGAGCCGTCGGCGGCCTCGGAGATGCACTCGATCGGCGCGATCGAGCCCTCCAGCGCCTCGACGACCTCCGCCATCGTGATCTCGGCGGCTGGCCTGGCGAGCATGTAGCCGCCGCGCGAGCCGCGCCGCGAGCTGACCAGGTCGGCCTTGCGCAGGCGGGCCACGAGGTGCTCGAGATACGCCAGCGGCAGGCCGTCGTGGGCGGCGATCTCCGCGAGCGGGATCGGCTCCTCGCCCGCACGTCGAGCGAGCTCGACCATCACGCGTACGCCGTACTCGGCCTTGGTTGAGAACATCATCGTAAGATTTCCTACCTGCGAGCTAGGGTATCAGCCGCCCTGCAGCCGACCGATGTCGTGAGCGAGTCCCTCGGGGGTGAGCTGTTCGGGGCCGAACAGGACGCGCTCGTGCCCACTTGGGTCGATCAGGAGCACGAAGGCTGCGCGCGCGAACGCCGTCACGCCCGCAGCGGCGGGCGTGACGCGATAGTCCCGCCAGATCCTCCGCAGCCGCGCCGGCGCGCCCGTGAGGTAGCTGACACGGCCCGTCAGCGACACCTGCGCGAGGAAGCGGCGCACGCTGGCACGCGTGTCGGTGCTCGGGTCCGCGCTGACGATGAGCACGTGTGGCGGGCGGCCAAGCTCGTCCAGGGCACCGCGGATCTGCTCGGCGATGACGATGCAGGGGCCGCCGCAGTGGGAGTAGAGGAACGTCAGCACGGTAACCCCTCCGCGCTGCGCCCGCAGCGTGACGCGCCGGCCCCCCTCGTCGAGCAGGCTGAAGCTGGGCGCCGCGAGGGTGGTGGGCAGGGCGGCCCCGTCGAACTGCGCGCCCGCGCCTGCGCCCGGCGAGGCTGTGCCCGAGCGACCGGCGGGGCCGGGAACGACGAGCACGAGGATCAGCGCGAGGAGCAGCAGGCCGGCGAGGAGCGCCAGCGCCATCCGGGTCAGCGGCCGCATCGCCGCAGCGTACGGTGCCCGTGTGAGGCCGCGCAACTCCGTGCGCGCGGCAGGGTTCCAATGGCAGGAACGCTGCCGTCTGGGAGGCGCAGCGCAAAACAGACGAGACCGGGGGTAGCGATGCGCATGCGATCGAGGATGCTCGTATGGGTTGTGCAGGCGGCTGTGCTCGCCGCGGTCGTACTCGCGGCGGGCGCGGGGGCCGAAGCGCTCGCCGCCGAAGCGCCGGTCACGGCACCTGCCAACGACGATCTCGCCGCAGCCCAGATCGTGCGCAATCTGCCCGCGACGCTCCCGGGCACCACGGTTGGCGCCACGACCGAGCCGCGCGAAGCTGAATCGGACTGCGGTGTCTCCACGGCCAGCTCCGTCTGGTACACCCTGCGAACGCCGGTGGCCGAGCGCGTCGGCATCGACCTGGCCGCCGGTGGAACGCTCGATGGCACGGTCGACGTCTACCACGCCGTCCGCTCGCAGTTGCAATCGCTCGGCTGTGAACGCACGGACTCTCACGGCAGGGCATCGCTCACGTTCTCGACCTCCAAGAACGGCGTCTATGAGATCCGCGTGGCCGCGCTGACGACGTCTCAGCTCGCGCCCTTCACGCTCGAGGTCTTCCTGCCCACGCCCGCCGTGTCGCCGCCTGGGGCGCCCCTTCCGGCTGGCGGTCGAGCCGGACAGGTCGACCGCATCCAGAACATCAACGCCGCCTTCTCGTTCACGCTGCGCTCAGGCGTCAGCTACCTGATCAACCTCGCCAACAAGACCCACGGGGGCTGCGTGAGCGGGGCCCTGTTCGCACCCGGGACGCGGTCCTTCGAAGAAGCCTCGCCGCTGCTGCACATCAGCTGCGGCGGCTTTCGCCTGTTCACGCCCGGCCCGGGGGCGGGCGGGCGCTACAGCTTCCAGATCACGCCCCGGCTGTCCCGGCTCGGCGTCCAGCGCTTTCACCTCCAGGTGGCGCGTGCGAGCAGCGCCGAGACGGCGCCGGGCCGTCCGCTGATCAACTATGCGCGCGTCCGCGGCGCTCTCGACGGTGGCCGCATCGGCGTCCTCCGTCTCTACCGCTTCGATGTGCGCACGCATTCCAACCTCACGCTGCGGCTGCAGGCGCCGGCGAGGTCGAGCTTCAAGCTGCAGCTTCGCGGCCTCGACGGTCACGTGATCGAATGCCAGTGCGCGGGCGGCGGAGCGAAGACGCTTCAACACGAGCTCAAGCCGGGCGGCTACTACGCCGTCGTGCTGGTCCGCGGCACCAGCTCGGGCCGGTTCACACTCGAGCGGGAGTCGCGCACGATCACGAGCACGGCGATCTCGCTCTCCGCGAGCAATGCCCGCGCAGGGCAGCCGCTGAGGATCTCGCTCGCTGTCACGCCGGCCTCCTCCGGTCCCGCGACCCTCGACGTCGAGCGCTTCGACCCGGTCTTCGGGTGGCAGTTCTACCGGCAGCTGCAAACCGTCGTTCGCAGCGGGCGGGCCAGCGTCGCGTTCACGCCACCGGCAGCCGGGCGCTGGCGCGTGCGAGCGTCGTTTGCGGGGTCGCGCGCGGCGAGCCCGAGTGCTGTCGGCTTCACGTATCTGCTCGTCGCCTGAGCCGGGTCGCCCGGGCGCAGCGCGGCCGTTCGTCGAGGTCGGCGCGCGGCCACGCCGCGGGCCTTCAAACGCCCGCCAAGTGGCGCTACACTTTTTGAAGTCCATAAATCCCGACTGGGTTTAGGAGTTTCAAATGAGTCCGTCCGGCGCGGAGCTTCTGCGGCAGGTCAAGAGCCAGATCGATGAGGTGGATCCCTCTGAGGTGCACGAGCTGATGCACGAGGGCGTCGCCGTCGTCGACGTGCGCGAGACGGACGAGTTCGCGGCCGGGCACCTCCCCGGCGCCAAGCACGTGCCGCGCAGCTATCTGGAGTCGCGCATCGAGGGCGTGGTGCCAGACCGTGCGACGCAGGTGATCCTCTACTGCCAGTCGGGCAACCGCTCGGCATATGCCGCGCGCACCCTCGCCGAGGAGCTCGGCTACGAGCACGTGCGCTCGATGACGGGCGGGATCACGCTGTGGAAGGACCGCGGCTACGAGGTCGACGTGCCGCGCGCGCTCTCCAGCGAGCAGCGCGAGCGCTACTCGCGCCACCTGCTGATCCCCGAGATCGGCGTGGAGGGCCAGCAGAAGCTGCTCGACGCCAAGGTCCTCCTGCTCGGCGCCGGCGGTCTCGGTTCGCCCACGGCGCTGTATCTCGCGGCGGCCGGCGTCGGCACCCTCGGAATCGTCGACGACGACGTCGTCGATCTGTCGAACCTCCAGCGTCAGGTCATCCACAGCACCGAGCGCATCGGCGTCGCCAAGGTCGACTCGGCCGAGGAGGCGATCCATGCGCTGAACCCGGACGTGAACGTCGTCAAGTACAAGACCCGCGTCGACGCCTCCAACATCATGGAGATCATCGAGGGCTACGACGTGATCGTCGATGGTGTCGACAACTTCCCCACCCGCTACCTGCTCAACGACGCGACCGTGCGGCTGAAGATCCCCGTCGTATCGGCCTCGATCCTCGGCTTCGACGGGCAGCTGTCGGTCTTCAAGCCCTACGAGGGGCCCTGCTACCGCTGCCTCTTCCGCGAGCCGCCGCCGGCCGAGCTGGCCCCGTCGTGCGGCGCCAACGGGGTGCTCGGCGTGCTCCCCGGCACGATGGGCCTGCTGCAGGCCACCGAGGTCGTCAAGCTCGTGCTCGGCATCGGCGAGCCCGCGATCGGGCGGCTGCTGCTCTACGACGCCCTCGGGGCGACCCTCACCGAGGTCAAGGTGCACCGCGATCCCGAGTGCCCGATCTGCTCGCGCGACCCCGAGGAGATCGGCGACGAGGAGATGGGCGTGTTCCCGGATTACGAGGCGTTCTGCGCCGCGGCCGGGTAGTCTGACGCTCGCCGATGGCCACCGTCAAGATACCGCCCGTGCTACGGGCCTCAGTCGGCGGCGAGAAGCTGCTGAGCGCCTCCGGTGAGAACGTCGGCGACGTCCTGCGCGACCTCGCCTCCAGCCATCCCGCGACGGAGAGCCAGCTCTTCTCCGCCGACGGTGAGCTCAACCGCTACGTCAACGTGTATCTCAACGACGAGGACGTACGCGTGCTCGACGGCTTGGACACGGCCGTCGGCGAGAGCGACACGCTCGTGATCCTGCCGGCGATGGCCGGCGGCTTGCGCTAAGCGACCGGCCGCGGGCGCACAGCCAGATCCTCGCTCGGCTCCCAGCCCGCGCCGCGCTGGGGCTCAGCCGCGGCCGCGCGAGCGCCGGCGGGCGCGATTCGGCTCATCGCGTGCTCGGCCAGCGCGGCGATCGTCAGGGACGGGTTGACGCCGACGTTGGCGGGGATCGCAGAGCCGTCGCAGACGAGCAGGTTCTCGTATCCGAACACGTGCTGGCCGGCATCGACGACGCCCTGGCCGGGGTCCGTCGCGATCACGGCGCCGCCGAGGATGTGAGCGGTCGTCGGGATGTTGAAGAGCGCCTCCGTCACGGCGCTCTGCGCGATCCCGCCGGTGCGCTTGGCGAACCATTCGGCCGTCTCGTTGGCGATCGGGATGAACGTCGGGTTGGGGCGCTCCGGATCCTGCTCGGTCTGCAGCCAGAAGGAGCCAAACGGTCCTTTTCTGGGACGCAGCGCGATCGCGTTGTCGAGCGTCTGCATCACGAGGATGATGATCGTGCGTCGCGACCAGTGTTTGGGGAACATCACCTTCACCAGCCTGACGGGGTGCCGGAGCGCCTGTCCAAGCAGCTTCAGCGGGCGTGTCAGGCGCGTGCCTTCGCCCACTAGCAGCGTGTACAGGCGGTGCATCGAGTCGCCGTCGTCGCCGTAGGTGACCGTCTCGATGTGGGTGTTGGGGTCGGGGTAGATCGACGAGCTGATGGCCACTCGCTTGATCAGGTCATCGCGATAGTCCGCGGGCACCGTCACCGTCAGCACCGCCTCCGAGTTGGTGCGCACGAGCTCGCCGAGCCGGCTCGAGATGCGCGGCAGCGAGCCGCCCAGCCGGCAGCGTTGCAGGAGCTTGTTCGTGCCCAGCGGGCCGGCCGCGACGACGACACCGCGGGCGCGGTGCACGCGACGATCCTTGCCCAGCCACGCCCCCGAGCGCACGCTTTCGACCTCATAGCCCTCGCTGCCGTCGCCGGCCCCGAGCGGGCGGACATCCACGACGGTCCTTTCGGCGGTCACCTCCGCGCCGCCCTTCTCGGCGAAGTACAGGTAGTTCTTGACCAGCGTGTTCTTGGCCCCATGGGGACACCCCACCATGCAGCGACCGCACAGGCTGCAGCCCGTGCGGTCGGGTCCCTCGCCGCCGAAGTAGGGGTCCGGCACGGTCTCGCCCGGTGTGCCGAAGAAGATCCCCACCGGCGTCTTTCTGTAGGTGTCGCTGACGCCGAGCTCCGCGCCGAGCTCGCGCAGCAGCTGGTCGGCCGGATCGTCGTGGGGGTTCTGCACCACGCCGAGCATCCGCTGGGCCTCCGCGTAGTGGGGGGCCAGCGCCGCCTCCCAGTCCTGTATCTCGGCCCACTGGCGGTCGGCAAAGAAGGCCTGCGGGGGGACGTACAGCGTGTTGGCGAAGCCGAGGCTGCCCCCGCCGACCCCGCAGCCGGACACGACCGCGACGTCCTTGAACGTCGTCAGCCGGAAGATGCCCTTCATCCCCACGCGCGGGTTCCACACATAGCGCTTCAGATCACCTGTCGAGCTGGGCAGCTCGTCGTCGGCGAAGCGCCGTCCGCACTCCAGCACGCCGACGCTGTAGCCCTTCTCCGTCAGGCGCAGCGCGGACACGCTGCCGCCGAAGCCGGAGCCGACGATCAGCCAGTCGTAGTCGAAACCGCCGTGCCCCTCAGCCATGCCAGATCCCCTCTCGCGCTGCTACTGGCGGAGATCTTAGTGGCTTGGCTGGCTGTGCAGCCAGGGCGCCGGCCAAACCCGGGCTGGTGCTGGACTAAAGTCCTCTCATGAAGCGGTTCAACACCTACAAGGCCTACACCGTGGGTTGCGCGATCGCCTGGGCGATCCTCTGGATCGTCGTCGGCACGCGGTCGAACGAGGCTACGCGGGAACACGTCCTGTTCGTCTTCCTCGGCTGGCTGATCGGCTGGACGTCAGCAACCATCGCCCGGGCCGTCTACCCGCCGCCGACGCGCCGCGCCCGCCGGTGAGCCCCTAGCCCGCCAGGCCGAGGTCGGCGAAGGCGTGGCCGCGGTCGAAGTAGTTGACGATCCGGGTCACCTTGCCGTCGTGGATCTCGAACAGCTCGGCCGCCATGTTGCCGATCGGCGCACCGCTCGTCCTGCCGCGGCCGCTGGCCCTGGTGAGCGCGAGAACCCGAGCGGTGTCCAGCTCGAGGTAATCCTCGGCTTCGGTGCGCACATCCTCAAAGGCGCTGAAGATGGAGCGCATCACCTCCACCATCCCGCTCAACCCGGTCACGGTGGTGGGCTCGGGACCATCTGCCACCACGTACTCGATGTCTGGGTCCGCCCACGCGGCCGAGCTGTAGTCGCCGCGCCCGATGGCCGTGTAGATCGAGCGCACGAGGTCCACGTTCTCCGACATCGCCGGTCCAGTATCCCGCAGGGAGAGGCCAGCTCCGTTCATCCCCGGGGAGAAAGCAGAGCGGACGGGAAGCGAGCGCTTCTGACGCCGCTATATTCCGTGAAGTAATGGCGGCTGAGCGGCTCAGCAATCGGCCCTGCGGAGGGCGCTACGGGGATGTCGTGCAGTCGATCGGCAACACGCCGCTGGTCGAGCTGCCGACTCTCAGTCCGAAGCCGGGCGTGCGCATCTGGGCGAAGCTCGAGTCGCGCAACCCGACCGGCTCGGTCAAGGATCGAGTCGCTCGCGCGTTGATCGAGGACGCCGAGGAGAAAGGCGCGATCGCGAAGGGGCAGACGATCCTCGAACCGACGTCCGGCAACACCGGCATCTCGCTCGCGCTGATCTGCAAGCGCAAGGGCTATCGGCTCAAGGTCGTGATGCCCGAGAACGTCACGCCCGAGCGCACGCAGCTGCTGCGCATGTACGGCGCCGAGATCGTCTACTCCGAGGGCTCCAAGGGCTCGAACGGCGCGGTCGCGAAGGCGCTGGAGATGGCCGCCGAAGACCCCTCCTGCTACATGCCCTACCAGTACGGCAACCAGGCCAACCCCAACGCCCATTACAACGGCACGGCGCTGGAGATCCTCGATGAGCTCGACGAGGTCGCCGCCTTCGTCGCCGGCTTGGGTACGGGGGGAACGCTGATGGGCAACGGCAGGCGGCTGAAGGAGGCGTTCGGCGACGCCGTCAAGATCGTCGCCGCCGAGCCGATGCAGGGCGAGCCCGTGCAGGGCCTGCGCTCGCTCGACGACGGCTTCATCCCTCCGATCATCGACATCTCGCTGCTCGACCGCAAGATCTTTGTGACCAACCACGACGCGATCGTGTGGACTCGGCGGCTGCTCGACGAGGAGGGCGTGTTCGCGGGCGTCTCCAGTGGCGCGATCGCGAGCATCGCCGTGCGCATCGCCGGCGAGCTCGACGAGGGCAACGTCGTCTTCGTCGTCGCCGACGACGGCTGGAAGTATCTGTCGAGCGGTATCTACACCCTGCCGGTCGACGAGGTCGAGAACCTCGAGTCGACCGTCTGGTGGTAGCGCCGGTTCTCGCTGGGGGAGGTTGGGGCTGACATGAGGATCGCGCGAGGCCTGCTCGACGAGCTGATCGCACATGTTCTGGAGGACCCCGCGAACGAGATCTGTGGGGTCGTTGCCGTCGACGCCGCGGGACCGGCGGCGGAGGCGAAGCGCGTGTATCGCGCAGCGAACCTTCACGCCAGCCCGCTGCGGTTCGAGATCGAGCCCAAGGAGCTTCTCCAGCTCACAAACACGATCGACGCGCTCGGCTGGGAGATCGGCGCGATATACCACTCCCATGTGCGCAGCGCCCCCCACCCGTCGCAGACGGACATCAACTACGCCGCCAACTGGCCGGGCGTGGAGTGGATCATCGTAGGCCTGGCAGGCAGCGATGGGCCCGAGGTGCGCTCGTATCTGATCGTGGGCGCCGAGGTGCGAGAAGTGGCGCTCGAGCTGGGCTGATGGACGCCGAGCGCGTCGTCTGTCCCACCTGCGGGCGCGGGCATGCTCCCAGCGAGCGTTTCTGTGAGGCCTGCGGGATGCCGCTCGTGCACGCCGACGGCGGTGAGCAGCAAGCCGGCGAGCGCCGCCGGCAGGCGCGCAAGATCAAGCCCCAGTACGCGGAGGGGCCGCTCGTGAAGGTCGTCCAGGTCGGCAGCCAGCCCGAGGCCGAGCTCGTCGCCGGGCTGCTGCTCGAGGAGGGCATCCCGAGCATGCTGCGCCGCGCCGGAGGCTTTGACGTCGCGGAATTCCTCGCAGCTGGCCCGCGCGATGTGCTCGTGCCCGAGTCCGGGGCCCAGGCCGCGCGCGAAGCGCTCGCCTACGAGCGCGACTAGACGAGAACCGGCTGGCCGGCGGCCTCGGAGGTGATCGCGCGGATCTCCTCCGAAGCGCGCTCGAACTCAGCGTCGGAGAGCACAGGCGTGCCCTCGAACGGCAGTTCGCGCTGCAGCTCGACCCAGGCGTTCGGCCCGGTGTAGTCGTCCTTCACCTTCACTGTCACCGGGCGCGGGATGCGGTAGCTGCGCAGCAGCAGCACGTGCAGCGGCTGGCGCCCGCGCCAGCCGAGGCGCTTTTCCGCGTAGTCCGGCGTCCACACGTAGAACGGCGAGAGGGCGTCGACACAGCGCGGATCGACGATCGTGAAGTGATCGGTGACTTCGGCCCAAGCGCGGATGCGCACGCGGTCGGGCTGCTGCAGGGGGGCGCCGGAGACGAAGGTGTGCAGCGGCGGCTCGCCGTCGCTCCAGACGCCCTCCTCGAGCGCGCGGCGCAGCTCGGGCTGGTGGGACTCGCGCACCAGGTCGCCCGGCTGGTGGTCGAACGTGGGGTACAGGAAGAAGCGCTCGTGGGCGAGACGAAAGGGCTTCTCGCCCTGCGGCAGAACGCCCTTGCGGAGGGTGATGAGCTGCTCACCTTCTGCGAGGGCGCGGACGGTGACCGCCCATTCTTTGAGAGCAATTGGCATAAACAGGACGAACGGA
Organism: Solirubrobacteraceae bacterium; assembly: GCA_035551395.1. Classification (GTDB taxonomy): domain Bacteria; phylum Actinomycetota; class Thermoleophilia; order Solirubrobacterales; family Solirubrobacteraceae; genus Palsa-744. The sequence goes on from DASZNB010000003.1 coordinate 14,620, forward strand.
ATGACGAGGAGAAGTCTGAACTCCACAGCGCGTTTCCAACTGGAGACGCCGCCGACGGCATTAAAGATACGAAACCTGAGCGAAAATCCCAAATCGCCTGCAAATCGACGGTTTTTTTGCGCGGTGTCACGGTGTGCGCAGTAATCAGCGACGCTATAGACGGCGCCCCGCGAGCGCCTCGGCGGCCTCGATCAACGACGCGTAGTCCTGCTCGCCGTGACCACGCGCCATCGCCGCCGTCAGCAGGTCGCGCGCGTGCGCTGCGGCCGGGAACGGCACCCCGGCGCTCTGCGCCTCCTCGAGGGCGAGCCGCACGTCCTTGAGCATGTGGGCCGTCTTGAACAGTGGCGAATAGTCGTGGTTGCGCATCGCGGTCGACTTCAGCGCCAGCTGGGTCGAGCCGCCGGATCCGGCCGAGGCGATCTCGACGAAGGCATCGAGATCGATGCTCACGGCGCTTGCGAGCAGCAATGCCTCGGCGACGGCTGCCGCGTTCGCCGCCCCGAGCGCGTTGTTGATCAGCTTGAGCATCTCGCCCTGGCCGAGCTCGCCGACGTGCGCGACCAGCGTGCCCATGCTCGCCAGCAGCGGGCGGGCTCGCGTGTAGTCCTCAGCGGCGCCGCCGACCATGATCGTCAGCGAGCCGTCCTCCGCGCGCGGCGAGGAGCCGGTCACGGGTGCGTCCAGCATGCGCACGCCCGCCGCCCGCAGCGCTGAGCCGATGCGGCGGGTATCCGGTGGGGCGATCGTGGACATGTCGACGCACAGCAGCCCCGGCCTCGCCGCCTCGATCACGCCGTCGGCCTGCGTCAGCACGGAGGCGACCTGGGCGCCATCGACGACCATGCTCACGACGATGTCGCTTTCGCGCGCCACTTGCGCCGGCGTGTCGGCCGGCTGTGCGCCGTGCTCGCTGGCCCAGCCGGCAGCCTTCCCCGGCGTGTGCGTCCAGACGGTAAGGGGAAAGCCGGCGCGGGCGACGTTGGCCGCCATGCGCGACCCCATGATGCCGAGGCCGAGAAAGCCGATGCGCTCACTCGTCGCGGTCGCGGGCATTCCCGAATCCTCCACCACCGGGCGTTTCGATGCGCAGCCGCTGCCCCGCGCGCAGCTCGCCCGTCAGCTTCGCGGCCACCGGACGCCCGTCGAGCAGGTCGCGTCCCGGCGCGCCTTCGCCGCCACCGGCGGCTCCGCGCGGTCCGTGCCGGCGACGCTCGGCGATCAGCGAGAAGCTCATCGCGGTGAGCGCCTCGATCTCGCGAATGACGCCGTCGCCGCCGCGCCGGCGTCCCTCCCCGCCCGAGCCGGCGCGAAGGGAGTACTCGGTCACGCGCAGCGGGAACTCCCGCTCCAGCGCCTCGATCGGGGTGTTCAGCGTGTTGCTCATCGCGACATGCACGGCGCTCGGGCCATCCGCCTGTGCGCACGCACCCTGGCCGCCGCCGAGTGTCTCGTAGTAGGAGAAGTCGGCATTGCCGAGCGTGAGGTTGTTCATCGTGCCCTGTCCCTGGGCGCGGCCAAAGGCGCTCAGCACGAGGTCGGCGACACGCGAGCTCGTCTCGACGTTGCCCGCGGCAACCGCTGCGCCAGGGCGCGCGTTGAGGACGCTTCCCAGCGGCGCACGGACCTCGATCGGTCGGTGCGCCCCGGCGGTCGAGGGAATGTCCGCGTCGGTCAGGGCGCGCACGGCGAACAGGCACGCCGAGCGAGTGACCGCCAGCGGGCAGTTCAGGTTGCCCGCGTGCTGCGGAGCGCTGCCCGCGAAGTCCAGCAGCAGCCGCTCTCCGCGCAGCTCGGCGCGCAGGCGCAGCGGAAGATCCTCGGCGCCCGCCTCGAGCACGTCCTCGGCGTGGCGGACCCCGTCGGCAAGCGCGGCCAGCGAGGCCCGCGTGCGACGCTCGGAGTAGTCGAGCACCGCGTCGGTGGCTCGGCGCAGGCGATCGACCCCGAGCCTGGCGGCGAGCTCGGCCAGGCGCAGCGCGCCGCTGCGGTTGGCGGCGAGCTGCGCGCGCAGGTCGGCGCGACGCTCGAGCGGTTGGCGCATGCGCCCGGTGAGCTCCGCGATTGCGTCCTCGTCGAGCGGTCGTGGCGCGATCACGACGCCCTCCTCGGCCAGCTCGCGGCTGTCGGCCGGCATCGAGCCGGGCACTCGCCCGCCCACATCGGCGTGATGAGCGCGGCTCACCGCGAAGCCGATCGGCTCGCCGCCGGCTGCGAACACGGGGGTGATGAGCGTGATGTCGGGCAGGTGCGTACCGCCCGCGAAGGGGTCGTTGAGGATCCAGGAGACGCCCGCGCGGTGTCGCTCCCCGAGCACCGCTGCGACCGCCGCCGGCATCGCGCCGAGGTGCACCGGTATGTGCTCGGCCTGCATCACCATCTGGCCGTCGAGGTCGAACAGCGCGGTCGAGGCATCGCGGCGCTCCTTGATGTTGGAGGAGTGCGCAGCGCGGATCAGGACGACGCCCATCTCCTGGCAGGCGGCGCGGAGCGCGCCCGTGACGACCTGGAGCTCGATCGGGTCGAGTGTCACGCTGCCCCCGCGGAGCGCACGTGGATCGTGCCGTACGCGTCAACCCGCCCCCTCCACCCGGGGGGTACGAACAGCGTCGAGTCGCCCAGCGCGCACAACGCCGGACCCTCGAGCGTCGTCCCGCGCGCCGGCTCGCCGTGCAGGATGCTCGTCGGCAGCCACTCGCCGGCGAACCTGACGTGTCCCGCCTGCACGTGCGGCTGCGGCCGGTCGGGGCCTGCGATCCGCAGTTGCGGAGCGGACCCCCAGACCGACACTCGCATCGTCACCAGCTCGACCTCAGCCGCCGGGTCGCTGTAGCCATAGCGGCGCTCGTGCTCGCGTGCGAACGCCGCCCGCAGCTCGGTCGGCTCCAGGCCCGCTGCGCCGGCGTCCGCGAGCTCCTCCTCGACGCGCAGCTCGAACGACTGGCCGCGGTAGCGCAGCTCGTAGCCGACCCGCACGCGCTCCGGCAGCACGCGCAGGTCCGCCTCTGCCTGAGCGAGCAGCTCGGTGCGCGCGCGCCGCACGGCTTCGCTCGAGAGCTGATCGCCGCGCAGCAGCACCGAGCGCGCGACGTCTCGCCGCGGGGGCGCCGCCGCCAGGCCGAGGGCGCTGAGCACTCCGGAGGCCCGCGGGCAGAGCACCCGATCGATCCCCAGCTCCTGGGCGAGCGCCGCGGCGTGCAGCGGCCCCGCGCCGCCGAAGGGCATCAACGCACAGGCGCGCGGATCGATGCCGCGCTCGATGCTCATCACGCGCAGGGCGCCGAGCATCTCGGCCTCCGCAACCCGCACGATCCCCTCGGCGCAATCGAGTTGGGCTAGCCCGAGCTCGTCCGCCAGGCGCCCCACAGCACGCTCGGCGGCGCCGCCGTCGAGCGAGACCTCGCCGGCGAGCGGCGTCGCGAGCGGCAGGCGTCCGAGCAGCAGGTTGGCGTCGGTCACCGTTGGCTGCGTCCCCCCGCGGCCGTAGCAGGCGGGCCCCGGGCGCGCGCCCGCAGAGGACGGACCGACACGCAGGGCGCCACCCGCGTCGCGCCAGGCGATCGAGCCGCCGCCCGCTCCGACCGTGTGGATGTCGAGCGCAGGCAGGGACAACGGTCGCCCGGCGATCTCCCGTTCCGCCGTCTCGCCGACCGCTCCCGCCTCGATCAGGCAGACGTCGCACGAGGTTCCCCCCATGTCGAAGCACAGCACCTGCGGCTCCCCGGCGAGCTCCGCCAGCATCTGTGCGCCGGCGACCCCGCCGGCGGGCCCCGACAGCACCGTGAGGGCCGCGTGCTCGGCCGCCCGCGCCGCCTCCGTCAGTCCACCCGAGGACTGCATCACGAGCGGCTCGGGCAGGCCGGCGTCGCCGGCCTCCTGCGCGAGGCGGCCGAGGTAGGAGGCCAGCAGCGGCGAGAGCGCCGCGTCGAGGACGGTTGTCGCCGTGCGCTCGTACTCGCGGAACGTCCCCACCAGATCGCAGGACAGGGACAGTTGCGCGTGCGGCAGCAGCTCGGCCACGAGCGCGCCGAGCTGGCGCTCGTGCGTGGGATCACGATAGGAGTGAAGCAACGAGATCGCGACGGCCTCGGGCCGGGTGCCCGCCAGCCGCTCCACGAGCTCCCGTGCAGGTCCCGGCGCGAGCGCCCGCAGCGAGCCCTCGGGACCCATCCGCTCGGGCGCGGCGAAGCGCAGCTCTGCGGGGGCGAGTGGAGCCGGGGGCGCGGCGCAGAGGTCATACAGGTGCGGGCGGTTCTGGCGCGCGAGCTCGAGGACGTCGGTGAAGCCCTCGGTCGCGATCAGCGCGGTGCGTGCCGTGCGGCCCTCCAGCAGGGCGTTCGTGGCCACCGTCATGCCATGGGCGAAGCGCTCGAGCGCCTGCGCCGGCAGCCCCGCGCGAGCGAGCACCAGGCCGACCGCCGCGAGCACTGCGACAGACTCCTCAGTCGGCGTCGAGGGGACCTTCGCGGTGTACAGCGTCGCGTCTGCGGAGACGAGGACCGCGTCGGTGAACGTGCCGCCGACATCGACCCCGAGGAGCATCCTTACGCCACCTCGACGTTCGTCCGTGACATGGCCGTCCAGTATCCCCCAGGCCGCGGGGACGCCGCGAGCACGCGGCGCTTGATCTGGCTAGGCCGCGACCAGCTCGCGGTCCTCGGTGTCGGCGAGATGCTGGTGCGACGGGCAGTAGCCGTTGTGTGGCAGTGGCGTGCGCTGGCATGCCGAGCCCTTTCGCGTCGTGGCACGGCACTGAGGCGGCGCCCCGCTGACGGCGGTGTAGCCCTCGTGCGGATGCTCGACGAGGAACTGCTCGGCGTACGTCATGTAGCGGTTGACGACGACGTGGACGTGTCCCTGTGCCCACATCGGGAAGTAGCTGCGGATGTCGCAGAACAGGGTTCGCGCGGGACGCGCGAAGTAATGGCGGTCCGTCGCCAGGCGGGTGATGACCTGCTCGCACGCACGCAGCACGGCCTCGTGGTTGCTCGTCGCCGTGGCGCCGTTGCGGGGCTCGAGAATCTCCGGGGCCAACTCTCGATATATGGCCCGACTGAACTGATACATGGTGCTGACTCCTTGCCCTCTCTCTACCTGGATCTGTGGTCTGGGAGCACACCCGCCATCTCATGAGACTCCGACCCCCCGGAGACCTTTCCCAGTACCCCAAAACACTTGCACGCGATGAAAAGACCGAGATAAAGATTCGGCCGGCGAACTTCTTATG
>DASZNB010000004.1:0-2937 GCA_035551395.1 Solirubrobacteraceae bacterium
CTCGTGCGCACACCGATCGAGGCGGCCGTGCTCGAGCGGATGGTCAAGGGCGGGTTTCTCTCACGCAACCTGATCGACGACGTCCTGCTGATCGCACTGCTCGACACGAACGTGCCCGTCTGGGCGCTCGACTCAGAGACGCTCGACGGACCGCTCGGCATTCGTGCGAGCGAGCCCGGCGAGCGGCTCGGCCGCGGTGCGCAGGCGCCCGAGCTGCCGAGTGGGCGGCTCGTCGTCGCCGACGCCGCCGCGCCGCTCGCGGTGCTGTTCGGCGAGCTCGCCGCCGATCGCGCGCCGGGCGAGCGCACGCGCTTGCTGACGCTGTTTGCCGTGCAGGTCGCGGGCGTGCCCGAGCTGTATGCCGAAGAGGCGCTGTGGAGCGCCTGTGCGGCGCTCGAATGAGCCCGGGCCGGCCAGCGACGTCCGCTTCGGCCTCTGCAGAAGCGCTCCATCGCGGCCCCGCGCACTGGTAGAATCGGGGCGTCCGGCGCTACGAGGAGGAGGCGGCGTGAGCCCCCCTGTTGAGCAGTTGACGTTCGATCGCGGTGGCTCGGCCCTTGCGCCGGAGCGGCCGCTCGACGAGGCCGCCGCGCGACGCTCGCTGCGCGCGCAGGTCACGCGGCTCGAGCGCGAGTTTTCGCAGATCGTCGCCGGCGCGTTCCCGCACATCCCGGCCGACGCGGCGCGCATCGAGGAGCCGCACGCGTTCGGCGGCCCGCGGCTGCTCTCGCTGGAGCAGCTCGAGCGCCAGCGCGACCGCCTCGCAGGCCGCGTGCAGGACGTCCGGCAACTCGCTCGCGAGCGAGTTGCCCACGAGCTGCGTGCGCGGGAGCAGCTCGAGCGGATGAAGCTCGACCCGGGCCGCTACAAGTTCGTCCGGCTGCCCGTGCGCGATCTCGGCGAAGGCGGATGCGGCGTGTGGGAGGTGCGCCCGCGACTCGGCTTGATCGGGATGCTCGCGGGCTGGTGGGAGCTCACGCTCTCGTCAGGCTGTCCGTTACCCAGGGGGTCGCGCTCCAGGCGCGGCTCCGCTCAGAGGAGGAACGGAGCATCGCCGCGAGCGTGCGGCGCTGGCGATCGGTCATCGAGCCGATCGTCTTCTTCTCCGACATCGGGATCTGCGCAAGGAACTTGCGGCAGCGCGTCTGACCCCAGCGCCGCTGGCTCATCAGCAGGTCGGCGACGGCCATGCTGTTCGCCTCCCAGGGGCAGGCGAGGATCACCTCGGCCGCATCTGCTTCGTCCATCGCGACCCTGCGCTTCAGCTCCGCTCTGGCGAGGCGAACCTTGTTGGCGCGCTCCAGGGCGCGCATGTACTGCGGAGCAGGGGCTGCTGTCGCTGTCGCGTTCATTTGGGACTCTCCCCGTTGCGGCTCGGGCTGCCGAGCCGCAACATCCGTGCTTGATTTTTTGGACGAGTGAGCGCTCACGAAGACGTCCACGATCAACCCCGAGCCGGAAGCTTTCGGCTCGTCGAAGCTGTCCTGGAGATGACAATGTGGGCGAACCCGAACGTCATGCAGAGCGCTCCCGCAAGCTATGGCAGGGCAGTGCGTCCGGTCAACAGCGTTCTCGCGCTTCGTACGCTAGAAGCGGGCTTTTTATTTCAGCACGGTAATTGTGCGGATTACGAGTGGTGCGGTGGCCGGTGCCGCTCCGGGCGCTAGTGCTCGTGCGGTCCCGGAAGCGGACCGTGCTCCGCCTCGAAGGCGCGCTTGACGCGGTCGAACACGGCCAGCGCGCGGTCCAGCGTGGGTGCGTCGTGGGTCGCCATCACGCTCGTTCGCAGCAGCGCGCCGCCTGGCGGCACGGCGGGGTGCAGGGCCGTGTTGACGAAGACTCCCTCGTCGTAGAGCGCCCGCCACAGCAGTGCAGCCTTCCAGTCGTCGCCGACGAGCACAGGGACTATCGGCGTGACGATCGTCCGCGCGTCCGCTGCCGCGCCGAGCACGTCGAGCTCGCCGACGCTCAGGCCGGGGGCGTGCGCCTGTACCGCTGCGCCGCTCGGCAGCGCCTGCGGCTTGACGACCGCGAAGCCGAGCACTTCGAGCCCGTCGCGAAGGCGCCGCGCGTTCTCCAGGACGCTCTGCAAGAGCGGCGGACCGTCCTCGGAGCGCAGCACGCGCAGCGCCGCCAGTGCCGCGCCGACCGCAGCCGGGACGGCCGAGGCCGTGAACAGGAATGCGCGCGAGTAGATCCGCAGGTACTCGATCACCTCATGCGAGCCCGCGACGAAGCCGCCGCACGAGGCGAGCGACTTCGAGAACGTCCCCATCCGCAGATCGACGCGGTCGGCGACGCCGAGCAGTTCGGCCGTGCCCGCGCCGCGCGCGCCGAGCACGCCGGCGCCGTGCGCCTCGTCGACCATCAGCCGTGCGCCGTAGCGCTCGCACAGCTCGCAGATCTGCCCGAGCGGCGCGATGTCGCCCTCCATCGAGAAGACGCCGTCGACGACGACGAGCACGCCGCCGCCGTCGTCCTGCGCGCGCTGCAGCATCTTCTCCAGCTTGTCGAGGCGGTTGTGTCGAAACGGGCGCAGCTTCGCGCGCGAGAGCAGGCAGCCGTCGAGGATCGACGCATGGTCGCCCGAGTCCGCGATCACCGTGTCCTGCGGTCCGAGCAGCGTGCCGAGCGCGCCGAGGTTCGCCTGGTGACCGGTCGTGAAGACGATCGCGTCCTCCGTGCCCATCCACTCGGCGATCTCGCGCTCGAGCTCGAGATGCAGCGGGATCGTCCCGTTGAGCAGCCGCGAGCCCGTCAGGCCCGTGCCGTAGCGGTGCAGCGCGCCCTCGGCGCCCGCCATCACGCGCTCGTCGCCGGTCAGGCCGAGGTAGTTGTTCGAGCCGAGCATGACCCTCTCGCCGCCGTCCTTCTGCACGACCGGGCCGGCCCGGCCCTCGAGGTGGCGAAAGTACGGCCAGAACCCGTGTTCCTTGG
>DASZNB010000005.1:0-5166 GCA_035551395.1 Solirubrobacteraceae bacterium
GTGTCGAGGATCTGAGCGAACAGGAGGCCGAGGCCACCCTCGATTTCATCACCTCGCGCGGAGAAAGCTTCGCTGACTGGCTCGAGCCCGTCCCGAGGACGACGAGCCGCTGAGCGCCGACGACCATGCGGCGCTCGCTGAGAGCGACGCCGACATCGCCGCCGGACGAACGACCTCCTACGAGCAGGTCAAGCAAGACCTCGGATCTGAAGCCGAGTGAGCAGGCGGGCACTGCGCTTCACGCGCAGCGCCGAGAAGGATCTGCGCCGCCTTGATCCACCCGTCCGCAAGCGCGTTCTGAGTGGACTCGATCGTCTCCTCGCCGACGATCACTCGCTCGACGTTCGACGGCTCGCGGGCAGCGGGCGCTTCCGCCTGCGCGTCGGTGACTGGCGCGTGATCTTCGACTACGACCGCGAGGAGGAGACCGTGCTCATCCGGCGCGTCCTTCCGCGTGGTCGAGCATACGAGCGGTAGGCAAGATCTCGGCCGTGCCTGGCGACCCTGCCCGCCTATTTCGCGCCCGACAACAATCCGCGGTGTGACCACGGCCACGGAGGCCCGACGGCTGCGGGATGGAGCCGCGGCGAAGTCAGGCCCGAGGTCGTCGAGCTGCTGCTCATCGCGGAGGCCCCGCCCTCCTCGCTTGACCGTTACTTCTATTCCACTTCGCACTGTTCACACGCGAGAGGTCGCAGGTTCGAAACCCGCCGCGCCCATCGCCCGCCCGCGCCAGCTGTCGAGCGCCGAGTACCTATTCTTCACCGACGGTCGATAGGTCGGGCGCGCACGCGCTGCCAGACTGCGCCGGCTGGGCTCCGTCGAATGTGAGTGCCAAACGTCGACCGGCGGGGCGGGGGAGGGGAAGGCATGGCCAACATCGAGCAGGCTTCGACCGCCGAGCTCCTGGAAGCGCAGCCGCTGCTGAGCGGACTCCCGCGGATGGTGTGCGAGCTGGTCGTCGAGTCCTTCGCGCAAATCCACTTCGCGCTCGGAGAGGAGATCGTCCACCAGGGCGATCGAGCGGACGGGTTCTACGTCCTGACAGCCGGTCACGCCCGCGCGATACGCGAGGAGAACGGCGCCGAGGTTGCCCTCGGCATGCTCGGCCCGGGCGACTCCTTCGGGGAGTCAGGCCTGCTCGATGGCTCTCCGCGGCGGGCCACGGTGCGCGCCGAGGGCCCGGTCACGGTGCAGCGTCTCGAGCCGGCGCTGTTCGGCGCGATCCTACGGCGCCATCCCGAGGTCGGCGAGCGCCTCGCCGTCCAGGGCCGCGCCCGCACGCTCGAGCCGCTGCTGCGGTCGCATCCGGTGTTCGCCGCGCTGCCGCACGCGGCGCTCGTGGAGCTGGTGGCAGCGCTCGGGGAGACGACGCTCCCCGCCGGCAGCACCGTGTTCGCGGAGGGCGATCCCGCGGGTCCCCTCTACTTCGTCGCCGACGGACGCCTGCGAGTGTGGGACAGGGCGCATGGGGATCTGCGCTACCTGCGCGCCGGCGACGTGTTCGGCGAGGTCTCTCTGTTCCTCGGCAGCTCGCGCACGGCGACCGTCGAGGCCGTCTCGGCGGTCCGCCTGCTCACGCTCGAGGCCGCCGTCTTCGAGGCCTACCAGGCCGAGCACCCCGCGATGCGCGAGCGGGTGGCCGAGCAGCTCGCCTTCTACGAGCGTGGTCCCGCCCGCCACGTTCCGCTCGACTTCGTCGAGGAGCTGATGCCCGCAGCACCAGGCGGGGGCGGCCCGGCTGCGGATGGCGAGCCCACGCCGCTGCCGGCGCCAGTCGCGCATCGACGCGCGCCGCCGCGCTGGTGGCCGGGAGCGCGCCCGCGCCACGTCCCCTACGTCCCCCAGCTCGAGGAGACCGACGGTGCGGCGGCGTGCCTGGCGATGGTGTGCCGCTCGTTCGGGCACGACACACGGATCGCGCACGTGCGCGACCTGCTCGGCACCTCCGTCGGCGGAGCGAGCGCCACGAGCATCCAGCTCGCCGGCGAGGCAGTCGGCCTGCGCGTCAGCTCGCTCGAAACCACGGGCGAGCAGCTCGGCGAGCTCGCGCTGCCCGCCATCATCCATTGGCCCGGCGAGCACTGGAGCGTGCTCGACGAGGTGCGCGCAGAACGAGTCCACATCGCCGATCCTGCAACGGCAGCCGGCTGGGTGACGCGCGAGGAGCTGCTGCGCCATTGGGACGGGCACGTCCTTGCCCTCGCCCCGACCGCCGCGCTCACCCGAGCCCCCAGCGAGCGTCCGGATCTGCGCTGGCTGGCGCCGCTCGCGCGGCCGCACCGGCGCCTGCTGGCGCTCGTCGTCGCCCTCGCGCTGGTGGCAGCCGTCCTCCAGATGCTCGTCCCCGTCGTCACCGGCGACATCATCGACTCGGTCGTCCGTCAGAAGGACTACACGCGCCTGTACCTGCTGAGTGGCGGCCTGTTCGCACTCCAGCTCGTCGCGCTCGCGGCGGCTCTGCTCGAGGCGCGCATCATCGCCCATGTCGCTGTGAGGATCGATCGCGAGTCGCTCGACCACATCGCGGGGCGCCTCCTGCACCTTCCGCTCGGCTACTTCGACACGCGCCGCTCGGGGGATATAGAGCACCGCCTCTCGGGCCTGCGCAGCGTACGCGAGTTCGCCGCCCAGCAGGGCGTCCAGGCGCTCGCACAGAGCGGCCAGCTGATCGCAGCGACCGTGCTGATGGGCTTCCTTTCGCTGCCCCTGATGCTGCTGTGGCTCGCGACCGCGCCGGTCTACCTGCTGCTGATCCGCTCCGCGGTACGGCGCGTCCGGCCCGCCTATCAAGCCGAAGAGGAAGGATTCTCGCGCTACCGCTCGCGCCAGCTCGACGCGATCCGGGGAATGGAAACGGTGAAGTCCCTCGGCGGCGAGGAAGACATGCGCCGGCGCATGCTCCAGGACTTCGAGGACGTCGCGCAGCGAGTCTCGCACGCCGATCTCGCCGCGATCAGCTACGGCGGCGCGACCACCTTCGTCACGTTCCTCGTGCTGATCCTGTTCCTTTTCGTCGGCGCGCTCGAGGTGATGGCGGGCAACCTCACGATCGGCGCCCTGGTCGCGTTCAACGCGCTCGTCCTGCTCTCTTCGGGCCCGGTCGTCTGGCTGCTCGGAACCTGGGAGGAGTGCCAGCTGCTGAGCGTCACGCTCGCTCGCCTGCGTGACATCCTCGACCGCGAGTCCGAGCAGCCGGACGGCGACGGCGAGCTGCGAGCGGTGCCCACGCTCGAGGGACGCGTGACCCTCACGGCCGTCGGGTTCAGCTATCCGGCCGCCCCGGACCTCGCGATCCTCGAGGACATAACGCTCGACGTCCTGCCGGGCACGACGGTTGCGATCGTCGGACGATCCGGGTCGGGGAAGTCGACGCTGCTGAAGTGCCTGGCCGGGCTGCTGCAGGCGTCGCGGGGGACGATCGCGTTCGACGCGGTCGACCTGCGCGAGCTTCGCTGGAGCGAGCTGCGCCGGCGGATCGGCTTCGTCCCGCAGCGGCCGTACGTGTTCGACGACACGCTCGCACGCAACATCGCGTTCGGTGAAGAGGAGCTCGACATGGACGCGGTGCGAGCTGCCGCTGTCGTGGCCGACATCGATGCGTTCGCCGGGCGGCTGCCGCGCGGGTACGCCACCCGCGTCGGGGACGGCGGTCTACGGCTCTCGGGCGGCCAATCGCAGCGCGTGGCGATAGCGCGCTCGATCTTCCACCACCCCTCCGTCCTGCTGCTCGACGAGGCGACCAGCGCGCTCGACTCGGAGGCCGAGCGCACGGTGAGCGAGAACGTGCGCAGGCTGCTGGAGGGTCGCACGGCGTTCGTCGTGGCGCACCGGCTCAGCACGGTGCGCGAGGCCGACCTGATCATCGTCCTCGAGCACGGCCGGATCGCCGAAATGGGCAGTCACGACGAGCTGTTCGCAAACGACGGTCTGTACCTCCACCTCTACGGCCAGCAGCTCGCCGGCTTCTGAGCGCCGGCCCTCTCTGCTCGCGCGCAACTCGCGGGTCAGGCAGCCTGGAGCGCGGCGGCCGCGAGACCCCGGCCCTGCGCCAGGCCCGATGCGATCACCAGGGCGCGGCGACTGGGGTCCATCAGGTTCGCTCCCATCAGCGCCGCCGTGGGCGCATCGGGACTGATCGTCGTCACGGTCGCCCCGCGGCGTTTCAGCGTGAGCGCCTCCGCTGCTGCCAGCCCGCGCGACATCCGTCCGAGCATCCCGGCGAGGGCGTTGCTCGCGAGCGGCAGCGATCCAGTCGGATTGAGGCACAGCACGCGGGTTCCGCGGCGAACCTCGGCGGCGTCCATGTTCGTCGGACTCCACGCTCCGCCGTCGACATAGCTGCGCCCGGCGACCCGGACGGGGCGAAAGACGCCGGGGATCGCACATGACGCCTGCACCGCCGCCGATACCGACGCCGGCGGTGCGCCGGGAGCGCCGAACATCACGCGCCGGCCGGTCTCCAGCTCGACCGCGGCGACCCGCAAGCGCCCATCCCACGCGATGTCCTCGTCGGCGAGCAGACGACCGAGCCCGTCGAGTGAGCGGCGACCAGGCCGCACGCGTGCGAGCGCGGCGCGTCTGAGCAGCGCGCCGCTCGCCGCCGTCGAGCTGAACGCGAGCGACACCAGCGGCGCAGCCAGCGAGCCGCCGAGGCCGACCGCCCCGGCGAGCGCCTGCCTCAGTGGCGCCGAGGCGTCCTCGACATGGCGTGCGGAGACGGGCGGCTGCTCGGGCAGTTCTCCCAGCCGGGCGTCCGGCGCGAGGCCCGCGACGAGCGATGTCGCGACGATCGAGCCGGCCGAGGTGCCGAGGTATGAGTCACACGCACGGGAGTCGAAGCCGGCGAGCTCATCGAGGCCGGCGAGCAGGGCGCTCATCCACGCCTCGCCGAGGATGCCACCGCCGCCGAGGACGAGGACGTCGGGAGAAGACGATGTCAGGCGCGCAACCATCTCCCGCAGAGGGTAGCCCGCCGCTCCCCTCTCGATCAGTCCCGGTGCGGCGCCCGAAGGACCCGCCGTGGTTGTGCGCCGCGCACCGAGACATCGGCCCCACCCCCACGTGGAGCCACCCTCTCGCCCCATCCGTGGAGCCCTTCCTCATCCTGCGCGGCCAGCCTAGCAAAGCTGACAACATCCTCCACCGACAGACGCTCGGGGCAGT
>DASZNB010000006.1:0-32662 GCA_035551395.1 Solirubrobacteraceae bacterium
CTCGCCCGCGCCGGCGCAGTCGGTGTCGATGTCGAGTCCGCGCGAACGCGCAGCTCGCCGCTGCGTCTGGCGGCCCGTCACTTTCATCCCGACGAGGCGGCAGCGATCGCGGCCCTGCCGGCCGAGCTCGCGACCGACGCCTTCCTGCGCTGCTGGACCGCGAAGGAGGCCGTCCTCAAGGCGCTCGGCAGCGGCCTCAGCGAGTCGCTGCACGGGGTCGTGGTCGAGCCCGATCCGCGCGGCCCGCTGCGCCTGCTGAAGCTGCCCGGTGGGCAGGAGCCGACCGATTGGACGCTGCACGCGCTCTGCCTGCCGCGCGGGCAGCTCACCGTGGCGCTCGCGCTGGCGGTGCCGGAGGCGCGCATCGCCGGGGTTCACGTCCTGCCGCTGGGGTAGCGGCGAGAGCCCGGGCCAGCGGGGGACTACAGCAGCCCGGTGAGCCCGACGAGAACCTCGACGGGCAACTCGGCCGGCGTCTCGCCGGCCTCGACGATCCCGCGGATCTGCCCGAGCAGCTCGCTCCGCTCGCTCTCGGCCATCGCCGCGATCCAACTCATCGACGCCACGTAGTCCACGATCTGCGACGGGCTGGCTGGCTGGCTCACGCTCACACGCAGCTCGCGGGGAGCGCTCCAGCCGCCGGCGGCGACCACTGCCTCCCCCCAGGGCGGACCGTCGAACTGAGGGTGCTCTGGGCGCCGCGCGAACATCAGCGTGCCGAGCTCGTGCGCCCACGAGGCTCCGGGCCAGTTCGGCACGCTGGAGAGCACCGCCAGGCCGCCGCCCGGGATGAGCACGCGACGAATCTCCGCGAGTGCGGCGAGCTGGTCGAACCAGTGGAAGGCGTCGGCGATCGTGACGGCCGCGACGGTGCCGTCCTCGAGCGGTATCTGCTCCGCGCGACCGTCGAGCACGCGCCCGGCGCCGACGTGCTCGGCGAGAACCTCGCGCAGGGGCGCGTGCGGCTCGACCGCGACGACGTCGAGCCCCGCGGCGAGCAGCGCCCGGCTGAGCTTGCCCGTGCCAGCCGCCAGGTCGAGCACGCGGGCGCCCGGGGCGAGCCGCAGCTCCGCCGCGAGCAGGTCCGTCACCGCCGGCGGATACTCGGGCCGTCCGCGCTCGTACGCGCCGGCGACGGCCGCGAATCGCTCGGCGAGGGGGTGCAGGGCCATCCGCACACGCTACGGGCTCGGCGAGCGCGGCGCCGTCAGAGACCGACGAGCTCGGCGAAGGACCGCAGCTCGACGCCCTCGTCGCGCAGCGCTGCGGCGACCGACGGGTCGCACAGCGTCTGCAGCTCGCGCTCGCGCTCGCGCGCGTAGGAGGAGGCGCCGATCACCCCGGTCCCGGGGTGGCAACCAAGCTCGGTCCAGCCGGGCGGCAGCGCGCGGATGAGCTCGATCAGGTGCGCTGGCGTGATCCCCTGCGGGTAGGGCTCGCCCTTGCCGCTCTGCCCGTAAAAGCCGCCCTCGTAGCGGATCCTGCGCCCCCGCAGCGGGACGCCCAGCTCTGCGGCGATCGCCGTCGTCACCGACGACGCCGGCTCGGAGTCGTGCACGTGCTGATGGGAGTCGAGGTGCGCCGGATCGCCTCCGCACAGCGCGCGAAACAGCTCCAGCTGCGCGCGGCACTCTGCGCGCACCGACGTCTCGTCGGCGGGGTCGCAGCGCCGGTAGGCGGCGAACCACTCGCCGTTGGCGTAGTCCCACTGACCGAGGTCGAGATGCAGCCCGACCGCCAGCGTGGGGTGCGATGCGGCGAGCGTCGCGGCCTCAGCCGCGCCGTCCTGACGCACCATCAGGCTGGCACTCGTCACGATGCCGCGGTCGTGGGCGGCGAAGATGCCGGCGTTGACCCCCGCCGACAGGCCGAGGTCGTCCGCGTTGACGATCAGATGCCGTCTGTGCATCTCAGATCTCCAGCCGCTCGGCGAGCTCGCTTGCGTCTGCGAGCCAGTCGTGGCGCTGCGCCTCAGGCGCGATCCACTCCGGCGGCGCCCAACCCAGCCACTGGACGGCGAGCTGAAGGCGGGCGAGCAGGAGCGCTCGCGCCGTGAAGGACGCCACCCCGTCGACGGCGGCGTAGGCGTCGACCATGCGCTCCTGCTCAGCCGCGCTCCAACCCCCGCTGATCAGCGCCGCGAGATCCATCAGCCCAGGTCCGCTCGCCGCCAGCTCCCAGTCGACGGGCGCCACTCGCAGGCTCTCCCCCGGCCCGGAGACGAGCACGTTGGCGGCGTTGAAATCTCCGTGAATCACGGTCCGCGGCAGCTCGAGCAGGGCTTCGAGGATCCCGTCATGGCGGCGGCTGAGCCACTCCAGGAAGGCTGCCGCGCCGGGCGAGACGTCGTCCGCGGGCGCGAACTCCCGCGCCCGCTGCATCCAGCGCCGGTAGTAGGCGGCATCGTGGTCCAGCAGGCGCATCGGCTCGACGTGGACCTCCAGACACCTCGCCAGCGCGGCGTGGAACGCCCCCAGCCAGCGCGCGACGGCGACCCATTGCGAGAACTCGCCGACCTCGTGGAGCGCGCGGCCCGCGACCCACTCGACGAGCAGCCAGCAACCGTTCCCGTCCGCCGCCGGGATCGACCCCATGTAGCGGGGCGGCCCGGCCGGAGCGAGGGCCTCCAGTTGGCGATACACGGCCGGCTCCCGTGCGGCGTCGAACAGAAATCGCGGCTTGGCCAGGCGCCCGTCCCGGCTGAGCGCGTCCCATGCCAGGCGCTTGAGGGCGAGCCGGAGCTCGCCCCCGCTCGCGAGCTCCACTTTCAGCTCCTCCAGCGGGAAGCTGCTGCGGTACTCCGAGCGGCGTCGGGCGATCCCCGTCGGCTCCCCCGCGCCGGCCTGCGCGAGCATCGCGCGTACCGCGTCGCGCAGCTCGTCGTCCGCCGGCGCGCCGTCGGCGGACTGCGAGCGACTAGGCGGACGCGTCGACTGCACGGTCCGCCGCGGTGCGGCTCGTGTCGATCACGCGCTCGACCGCTTCCTCGTCGAGCTCAGCGAACAGCGGTAGGCGCACGAGCCGCTCGCTCAGCCGCTCGGTGTGCGTCAGCTCGCCGGCGGTGCGCGCGAACCTTCGCCCCGCGGGCGAGTCATGCAGCGGCACGTAGTGGGAGGCCGTGCCGATGCCGGCGCGGGCCAGCTCCGCGACGAACGCTTCGCGCGCGTGGGCCGACGGCAGCACGAGGTAGTAGAGGTGGCCGTTGTGGACGCGGCCCTCGGGCACTGTCGGCCGCCGCAGCCGGCCTTCGGCCTCGTGCTCGGCGAAGGCCGAGTGATAGCGCTGCCAGATCGCGAGGCGCCGTGCCGTCACGCTCTCCGCGTGCTCGAGCTGGGCGTACAGGAAGGCCGCCGTCAGCTCACTCGCGCCGAACGAGGAGCCGACGTCGATCCAGGTGTAGCGCTCGCGTTCCCCGCGCAGGAACCGCGCGCGATCGGTGCCCTTCTCCCACACGACCTCGGCCCGCGCGGTGAGCGCCGGGTCGTTGACGAGCAGGCTGCCGCCCTCGCCGCAGGTCACGTTCTTGGTCTGATGGAAGCTGAGCGTGCCGAGCGCGCCGATCGCGCCGAGCGCTCGGCCCTTGTAGGAGGCGAGCAGGCAGTGCGCGGCGTCCTCGATCAGCACGGCGCCGGCGGCCGCGCAGATGTCGAGCAGCGCGTCCATCGCGCAGGCGACGGCTCCGTAGTGAACCGCCACGACCGCCCGCGTGCGCGGGCAGGTGGCCGCCGAAACGGCCTCCGGGTCGAGGTTCAAGGTCGCCGGGTCGATGTCCACGAACACAGGAGTCGCGCCCTGCCTGACGACGGCAGTGGCCATCGTGGGATAGCCGAAGGACGGCATGATCGCCTCATCGCCGGGTCCGAGCTCGGCCAGCATCGCGGCAGCCTCCAGGGCGCCGGTGCCCGAGTGCGCCAGCAACACGCGCTGCGCGCCCGTGCGCTCGGCGAGCCACTCCTCGCAGAGACCCGTGAACCGTCCTGCGCTCGCGAGCGTGCCCCCCTCGATCGCCTCCGCCAGGCGTCCCAGCTCGGTCCCCGCGACGAATGGCTGCGTGAACGGGACCGCCTTCATCGCGCAAGC
This sequence comes from Solirubrobacteraceae bacterium, assembly GCA_035551395.1. Lineage (GTDB taxonomy): Bacteria > Actinomycetota > Thermoleophilia > Solirubrobacterales > Solirubrobacteraceae > Palsa-744. The sequence goes on from DASZNB010000006.1 coordinate 4,081, forward strand.
TTAGAGCTATCCCGTGCGGCCCAACTCGTGCAGAAGCCTGCGCAGGACCCTGCTTGCGTCGAGGTGCTCCTCGGCGATCGCCCGCGCAGCCGGCCCGTGGCGAGCGGGGTGCGCGGACACCTCCGCGACCGACTCCGCCGCCTCCTCGGTGCTCGCGAACGCGAGCAGTCCCTCGCCGGTCGGCAGGCTCTGGGCGAACCCTGTTTCCTGGGCCACGACCGGGCGCCCGCTGGCGAGATAGCAGGCGCTGCGATCGCTGAACCAGCCGCTGCGCGAAGCGACGTAGCCGCTCTTGGCCACGCACAGCTCGGCCTTCGAGCTGCTCACGAACTCGCGGTAGGCCGACGGCGTACCCGCCGCCCGCGATGGATCGAGCAGGTGCCAGCCGTTGGCCGCGAGGGCCTCGATGTCGCGCTGCTCGCCGACGTCGATGCCAAGCGCGAGCTCGAAGCGCTCTTCGACCTGGCGCGGGAGGTCGATCAGCTGACGGAGCGAGTGCGCTCGCTGCCCGTAGTGCAGGCCAGCATGCTCGACCGAGCCGTAGCTGCGCCAGTGCCCGACCGTCGTGAAGGCTTCGCGCGACGGCCGCTCGGATTGCACCGGCCAGTGTGCGAGCGCGACCGGCGGCAGGATCCCGATCCAGTCGCGTCCGCATGTCGGGATCGGGCACCCGGGCTTGCCGACGAGCGAGCCCACGGTGACGAAGTGCGTGTGCAGGTCGAAGCCCATGTCCTCGCCCTCGGCGTGCCACACCTGGTTGAAGCCGGGATCGAGATCGAGAAAGGCGCGGACGTCGATCGACTCGAGCAGGCGCTCGTCGCGCAGCATGCCCGAGATGTTGAGCAGCAGGTCGGCCCGCACGGCGAACGCGAGCACCTCGTCGTACGGCAGTCCGAGCGTGCGCCGTCCGGGTTGCGCGAGCAGCGCCGCACGACGCTCGGACAGCGGCAGCGAGCGAAAGTAATCCACGACCAAGCGGTCGTCGAGCACGCTCGCGGAGACCGGCTCGACGAGCAGCACCTCGTGGCCGAGCGACTCGAGTCCGGCGACGTACTGGAGCACCGCCCAGCTGGCGCCGCCCTGGTGGTGGTTGCCGGCGACCATGCCCGCCAGCAGGATCTTCAGGTGCTCGGCCATCACGTCGCCTAGGGCGAGATCTCGATCGGTACGCGCAGCAGGTCGCGGTCAGCCACCTGGCGGCAGCGGCTGTAGCGGAACTGGGTGAAGTACAGGAACGCCGTGCCTCCGCTCGTCGCATACGTGCGCGACGTGCTGCGCGGATCGAGCACCGAGGGATAGGCGATCGGCGACGGTCCGCCGCAGGTATAGGTCTGTGCGGCGACCGCCGCCTTGACGAGCGTGCGCGGGCTCCAATGCACCAGATCGGGCGAGGTGGAGAAGTAGATCCCGGTCACCTTCGCGCCGACGCTCAGCGGGCCGGGCGGAGCCAGGCCAACGAGCAGGTAGCGACCGAGCGCGTAGTTGTAGGTGAGGCTTTCGGTCATCTCGGCGATGTCGCCGGGGGCGATCGGGGTGCAGTCGACCGCTCCGCTCGGCGGCGAGCGGTAGGGGTTGGTGAACTCGCCGCCGAAGCCGCTGCCGGTCCATGCGCGCCAGGCCGTGGGTGAGCCGACCCGCCGGGTGCGCAGCAGGCACGCGCCGCGCGTGCCGTTTGGGTCGCGGATACGCACGAGCGCATAATCTGCGCCGTCGGGACCGGTGACGATGTTGCTAGGCGTGAACACGCCAACCGGTCCGGGCGCCTGGCGATACGGACGCGAGGGGGCGGCGACGAGCTGACGGGGCGACTTCATGTGTACGTAAGTGCGGCCGCCGTCGCTCGAGCGCGCGAGGGTGATGGAGTTGTACCAGCAGCGGTAGTAGCTGCCGCTGGGACAGCGCCCGCGGTGGATGTTGCCCTGGTACTCCTCGTGCACCAACGCCCAGATCGTGCGACCGTCGCTCGTGAACAGCGAAGCCAGCCATTCGCGATCTTCAAAGCGGCGGGGCGAGGAGCGCTCGGGCGAGCTCAGCACGGGCCGACATTCCGGCTGCAAGGTGCTGAGGCTCGCGCCGATCATGCGGAAGTTCACGTAGTGGGAGAGCAGCAGCTGGATCTCGCCGCGGTAGTCCCGAAATGCCCGTACCGGCAGGTCGGGCTCCTCCGTGGGCGTGCACGCCTGCGTGCTCCAGTTGAACACCATCTGCGCAGGACCGAGGATGCGCAGGCGCGGGCCCGCCGGCGCCGCGCGGCGCGCGGTCGGAGGGGTGGCCAACGCGAGCGCGAGCGCTGCCGGGAGCACCGTGAGCAGGAGTGCCGCGAACGCAATCGGGAGCGCTGCGGATCGGCGCCGCGGTCGCGTGCGAGGCGCGGTGGCTGTGCCCGTGCGCATCCGCGACACGATACGAACCCCGTTCGCGCGTGACGGGGCCGGCGAGCTCGGCGCGCCGGCCGTATCCCGCGCGGAGGGGAGGCGGCGTGTTCTCAGCCGCCGATGCCGAGCGTCTCGAGCAGCCGAGCGAGGACGAGGTCCGAGTTGAGGTGCGTCTCGGCGAAGCGGCGCGCGGCCTCGGCATGTGCGAGCGGTTCGGCGACGAGCCGCCGGGCGCACTCGGCGGCCTCGCTGGGCGTCGCGAATGCCAACAGACCCTCACCGTGCGCGAGCGCGTTGCCGAGCCCGGTGTCCTGGACGAGCGCGGGCCTTCCCGCCGCGAGATAAGCGGCCGTGCGGTCGCTGAACCAGCCGCTCGCCGTCTCGACATACGCCGGCTGCGCGACGGAGAACTCGGCGTCGGAGCCGCGTACGTAGTCGCGAAAGCTGCCGGGTGTCGCCGCCACGATGGCGGGCGACGCGACACTCCAGCCGTGCGCCCGCAGGGCCTGGCGGTCGCCGGCGTCGGCGGCGTGAATGTCCAGGGCCAGCTCGAACTCGGCACCGGCCACTTGCTGGGGCAGCGCGATCACGCGCCGGAACTCGTGGTGCTTGAGTGCCAGCGTGCGACCGTCGATCGAGATCGCGCCGAACGGGCTCCGCCAGGTGGCGATCGTCGTGAAGCGGTAAGGCGCGTCGCGGTCGCAGGAGTGCGCGACGGGCTCCGAGCGCCACTCATCGAGCAGGGTCGGGGGCAGCGTCGGGATCCACTCCAAGCCCGCGAGCGGTATCGGCCATGCGGCGGCTCCGACGTTCAGGCCGACGGTCACGTAGCTGTCGTAACCCGACAGCGTGAACGACAGCGCCGGATCCGCGTGCCAGACCTGCGTGAAGGCCGGGTCGAGGTCCACGTACACGCGCCGGCGCGCCGACCTCGCCACGGCGGCCCTGCCGAGGTGTCCACTCAGATCGAACAGGACCTCGGCCTCGCCGAAGCGCTCGGCGAGCTCGCCGAGCTCGAGGCCATAGAGCCAGCCGCCGCGATCGTCGAGCAGGGCGACGCTCCCCCGCAGGCCGAATTCGCGCACAACGGTGTCGAGCTGGTCCGCATTCGCGGAGTCCGCGAACGCCGCCGGCTCACCCGCCGCGTCCACGCATGTGGAGGTGTCGAGCATCTCGACGAAGTAGACCTCGAAGCCGAGCCGGCGCAGCCCGAGGAGCCATGACAGCCTGACCCAGCTCTCGCCGCCGTTGAGCGGCTTGTTGGCTATGGCGCCCGCGACGATCGCAACGGCCAACGAGCGCCACCCTCAGCCGGACTGCGCTGGCCCGGAGCGCAGCAGCCGCGCCAATCCCCCCGGTCGATGACGGAGCGCCAGCGCGATCTCGCGCCTGGCCCGCCTCAGGCCGCGCTCGTGCAGCGCCTGGCGCGCCTGGTCGACGAGCAGATCGCCCCAGTAGCGTTTCCAGAAGCGCATGCCATCGCGATAGGCGCGCCGGAGCTCGGGATCGCCCCTGACGTGGCCGCGCTGCTCACGCATCGCGGCCAGCGTATCGACGAGCATCCTCGCGGCGTTGGCGCTGATGTTGCGCCCGTGCTCGCGGTGCTCGGCGACGACGGTCTCGTGGCTGCAGAGCGGGAACTCGCGCGCCACCGCGAGGTTGAACGCGAAGTCGGAGGCCGCGTCCACGCGCGGATCGAAGCCGCGCACGTGCTCCAGGAGCGAGCGCCGGTAGATCGCGCGGGCAGGAAAGCCGGCCCAGTTCTCGCGCATCAGCTGGGCGTACTGATCGTGCTCGACGCGCGGCTGATCGTGGGTGCTCAGGCGCCGGCCGTCATGCGTCGTGCGGTAGTAGGTGCCGATCGCAGCGGCGCACTCCGGGTGCTCGTCGAGCATTCGCACGCCCGCCTCGATCGCCTCCTCCAGCAGGCGATCGTCGGCGTCGAGGAAGACGAGGAAGTCTCCGTTGGTGGCGCGAATGCCCGCGTTACGTGCTTCCGACACGCCGGAGTTCGGCTCGCGGATGCAGCGGACGCCCGCGTAGCGCGCGGCTATCTGCGAGGCGTTGTCAGTCGAGCCGTCATCGACGACGACGACCTCCAGATGGGGATAGCTCTGCGCGAGCACGCTCTCGATCGCCTCCCCGAGGTACTGCGCCTGCTCGTAGCACGGGATCACGACGGAGACGAGCTCGGCAAACGCCGGTGAGCGGTCGCGGCGCCAGCGATGACGGCCACGGATGCTCGCCAGCGGAGCGCGTTGCTGGCCCTTCAACACGATCGCGACCTGCAGCTCGAACTCCGCCGGCGTGCCGAGCAGATTGAGCGTCGTGCGAAACCCCGCGCGCCCCGCCTCATCGTGGTCGGGAAACGCGCGCGCGAGATCGGGGCGCTCGGCGCGCAGCGGAGCGCGCGCGAAGACGCGCCCATCGATCGCGAACTCCGCGGCGATGGCGCGGCGCTCGGCGCCGACGGCCCAGCCGAGGATGTCAACCGCGCGGGTGTCGAGCACCGTCCCCGCGCGCGGCCCATCGAGGAAGCCGTCGTGAAGCCCCGGCAGGGGCTCGGCGAGCGTTACCTCGGCTATTTCGACTAGGGCACCCATCTCGCCAACCGATCCTTCTTCATCCTGCCCGGTAGTTCCTGCGGCGGAATCTACATCGAGCTCCCACACGCGACAGCGATCGTCGCTCCAGACGAGCTCGCCCGACCGCGTCAGCGCCCCGCTCAGCTCCCGCTCGCTGGTGAGCGCGGCCTCGGCGGAGCGGGGCACGACGCAGGCGCAACGCCGCCGGGCGCGCTCACCGCGCGGCTCCACGCGGGCGCGGTAGTGCAAGCCCGCGCCGGTGCCCGACCTCGCCAGCTCGCGCACCTGCGAGAGCGCGTTCGCACGGGCGTGCCCGTCAGCTGCCGCGCGGATCGTGGAGGCCGGGCGCCCGTTGAAGTAGGCGGCCATCGCGCCCCCCGCGTCGAGCAGCGCGACGGGCGTCTGCGCGGGCACGCGCGCCGACTCGACCGCCAGCTGGCAGTGGCGGTTCTCGACGCACATCTCGATCAGCTCCCGCCGCTCGGGCAGCTCCCGTGACAGCAGCTCATAGACGGCGAGGTCATCCGCAATCTGCGCGCTGCGGTCGCGCGCGGACCAGTTGCCCGCGGCGTGCACCCGGTATGCCGCCATGTCCTCGTCGAGGAAGCCGACCGGTCCGCGGCGCGCGCACCAGAGGTGGAACAGCCAGTCGAAGCAGCGATAGGAGAACAGCCGCTCGGGCACGGTGGTGAGGACCTCGCGCCGAAACATGACGGTGAGGAAGGGGATGAAGCACGCCCGGATCAGATCGTCGAGCTCGAACTCGCTGCGAGTGAAGGCTGGCGTGGCCGGGCGCGGCGGCTGGCTGTTGTCGTCGTGGAAGAGGGTCGCGCGGTGGAAGCAGCTGCTCCAGCCTGCGCGCGAGTCGAGCAGGGCAGCCTGATCGGCCAGCTTGTGCGGCGAGGTCCAGTGGTCGTCGCCCTCGAGGATCGCGATCAGCTCGCCGCGGCACTGGCGAGCCGCCTGCAGCCAGATGCCCGAGATGCCGAGATTGCGCTCGGGCAGAAATGTACGCACGCGCTCGGGGTGGCGCCCGGCGTACTCGCGCACGATCTCACGGGTTCCGTCGCTGGAGCAGTCGTCGGCTACGAGCAACTCGAAGTCGAAGGGCGTCTCCTGCGAGAGCACGCTGTCGAGCGCCAGCTCGATCCAGCCGGCGTGATTGAAGGTCAGCACGAAGACGCTGACCTTCGGCCGCGGCCCGGTGTCCTCTGCCCCGCTCGCGGCCGGTGTCATCGCTGCCCGCTCGCGGCCGGTGTCATCCCTGCCCGCCAGGGCCATCGAACCGCAGCTCCGCCAGCGCGATACGCGCGCCGTCGGCGAACACCGCGAGCAACGTCGTGACGGCGCCCGCGGGAATCTCGACGGCGTTCAGAGTCGTTTGAAAGCCGCAATCCGCGACCGCCAGATCGGGGAAGGCGGCTGCCACGTCACTGCGGCGCCGCTGCACTGGCGCGCGCCAGACGATCGCACCGTCGATCTCGAAGTCGATCAGCTCCGCGGTGCCGCCGCGACCGACGATCCAGCCCGCGACGGTCGCGGCGTGCGCCGGCATCAGCTCCCCGGAGCGGGGGGCGTCGAGGAAGCCCGCCGGATCGCCACGCCAGTCGAGGAGCATGGACACGTCGACTCGTCGAAGCCCGCCCGCGCCGCTCGCCATGCCGACCTCGGCAAGCGGCTGCAGCGCATGGACGGTCACCCAGGCGTTCTCGTAGGCGATCCGTCCGTGGCATGCGAGGTAGGAGCCGAGCTGCGTGTGCTCGGCCACCCAGCGCTCGGCATCCCTCGGCACGACGACGTAGCAGCCCGACTGGCGAGCGGAGGGGGAGGTGTGCGCGCCGTAGTCCTCGACAGCCACCGGCAGGTCGCGCGCCGCCTCGCGGATCACCTCGAGCTCGGTCACCTCGCGGCCAGCGCGGCGGGGCAGGTTGCGTGCGTGGCGCCCGTTGAAGTAGGGCCTGAACTGATGACTCGGGTCGACGAGCACCACGCAGGAGTCGAACGAGACGCCCAACCGCTCGACCGCGAGCTGAGCGTGGCGGTTGGCAAGGCAGCGCTCGATCAGATCCCGCTCGCGCGGCAGCTCGGCCATCAGCCGCGGATAGAAGCGGACATCCTCTTCGAGCTGGCTGACCCGGTCGAGAGCCGAGAACATCCCGCCCCGATGGACTCGGTAGGCGGCGAGCACCTCCGGCAGATAGCCGATCGGGCCGGACTCGGCCCCGCGGATATGGATCAGCCAGTCGATCCAGGCCGACTCGAAGACCCAGCCGGGAAGCCGCGCGGCGACCTCGCTGCGAAACAGCATCGCGGGCGCCGGGATGAAGCACTCCATCAGGATCTGCTCGAGGCTGACGCGCTGCTCGGCGAGGTGCGGCGTGACGGCACCCGAGGGCACGCCGGCGTCGTCGTAGATCAGGCTGACGTCATGGAAGCAGCTTGGGCACGCAGGCTCGCGCTCGAGGAACTCCACCTGCCGCGCCAGCTTCGCGGTCGACGTCCAGTAGTCGTCGCCGTCGAGGTAGGCGATGTAGCGTCCCCCGGCGGCCTCGAGCCCGCGGCGAAACATCTCGCCATGGCCGACGTTGCGCTCCGGCAGCAGCGGACGGATGACATCGGGGTGGCGCGCGGCGTAGCCCTCGACGATCGCGCGTGTGCCGTCGCTGGAGCAGTCCTCGGCGACGATCAGCTCGAACGCGAACGGGACCCGCTGCAACAGCACGCTCTCGATCGCCTGCGCGATCCAGGCGGCGTGGTTGTACGTCCGCAGCACGACGCTCACGGTCGGTGTCCCAGAGCTCACGTGACGCTCGCGAGCAGTCGGGTGAGCGAGCGGGGATCGCGGCGCGCGAGCGTGCGGGCGCCGCGCAGCGCGCAGCGCCAGCGATGGCCTCGCCACGCGCGCGCGACCTGCTCCGCCAGCGCGCGACCATGCTGCCGGCGCGTGTTGCGGATGCCGAGCCGCCGCGCCCTGCGCTCACGTCGATCGCGCACGCGGCCGCGCTGTCTGCGCAGGACCTCGAGCTGCGAGGCGAGCACGACGGCGGGATCGCGCGTCGTGTTGGTGGCGTGGCGGCGGTACTCCGTCACGAGGGTGTCGTGGCAGTACACCGGGAACCGCCGCGCGAGGCGCAGATAGAGGTCGTAGTCGTCCCCGGCGGCGAGGCTCTCGTCGAAGCCGCCGAGCGACTCCAGGGCCGCGCGGCGGTAGGCGATCGAGGAGCCCGACCAGATGAAGCAGTCTTCCAACAGCCGCACGTAGTGATCCTGTCCGACCAGCGGCTGGCGCTCGCCGGGCAGCACCGTCCCGTCGTCGGCGATGTCTCGCGGCAGGCCAGCCACGAAGGCGACGTGGGGCCGCTTGGCCAGCGCCGCCATCCCGATCGCCAGCGCCTGCGGCAGCAGGCGATCGTCAGCGTCGAGGAACACGACGCAGTCACCGTTGGAAGCGGCCAGTCCGGCGTTGCGCGCCGCCGGGGCGCCGCGATTGGGCTGGCGCAGCCGGCGCACGGCCGGGTAGCGCCCCGCCACCTCGAAGCTGTTGTCGCGCGAGCCATCGTCGACGACGACGATCTCCGCCGTAGCGAGGGTCTGGGCGAGAACGCTGTCGATTGCCTCGGCGAGATAGTGCCCCTGGTCGAAGCAGGGGATGACCACCGAGACGGTGCGAAGATCGGCGCCGGCCTCAGGCAGCTCCGCCGCTGCCAGCATCAGCCACGCCGCAGCGCACCCAGCAAGCCGCGCCTCTCGGCCTTCACGACGATCCGCCCAAGCGGTTCGCGGCTGTCGTCCTTGAGCACGGCGAAGACCTCGAGCTGGCTCTCGCCGCGACCGCCGGCGACCAGCTCGAGCTCGAACCCGCATGTCGGGGCCTCAGCGATGTCCGGGTAGTGCTCGACGACGTCGGGGCGCTCGACGGCCACCGGGGCGCGACCGGCGACCTTGCCGTCAGCGACGACCTCGACCTCCGTCGCCGGCTCGGCCTCGCCCAGCACCCAGCCGACGATCTGGACCGTGCGGCCGTCGCCCTTGAGGACCCGGAGGTGACCTTTGATGCCTTCACCCGACTCGGTGGTGACGTCAACGATCTCGAGCTCGTCCGCAGCCACCCCGAGATTGTATGGCAGATGGCGGTGGCTGTCCGGTGCGGGACGCGGCTTGCGGGCCTCCAGGTAGAGACTCTCCTCGGGCCGGTTGTCGAGTTCGACGATTCGCCCGAAAGGACCGCTGGTCCGCCGGTAGGCGCACGCGCGCACGCGCTCGAAGCCCGCCTCGGTGAGCAGTTCCTCGGCGAACTCGCGGGTGAAGAGCGAGCGCGAGTAACCGAACCAGAGCACGTGGAGAATGAAGCGCCCGCTCGCGCTGCGGGCATCCTCGGGGGAAACCTGGAAGTAGTCGACGTCGCCGCGGCAGTAGGCGTCGACCGCGCGGTCGAGGTCCGGGAGCACGAGCCGCAGGACGCCGTCGGGCTTCAGCACCCTGCGCAGCTCGGAGAGCGCCGGCACCAGCTCGGGATAGGGCAGCTCCGGCAGCGCGTGGACGCTGACGGCATAGTCGACGGAGTCCGCCTGAAGCGGCAGGCCGCGGCGGATGTCGGCGACGAGATCCACCCCCGGTTCGTCCTTGGCGTCCGAGTTGATCCAGCCTGCCGCCAGGTGCGACCCGCAGCCCCAGTTCAGGCGCACCGGAGAGGACTCCGCGACGTACGCATCCTCGCCGCCGAGCGATCGCATCAGACACCCAGCCTACCCAGCAGCCGTCGCAGGACGATGCCGGAGTCGAGGTGCTCCTCGGCGATGGCGCGGGCGGCCGCGCAATGCTCGGAAAGGTTGGTACGGACCTCCTCGGCGGCGGCCACCGCACCGTCGAGGTCGGCGAAGCAGAGCAGGCCTCGACCCGTCGGCAGCGCCTCGCCGTAGCCAGTGTCCTGGGCGACGACGGGCTTGCCGCTCGCGAGGTAGCTCGCGCTGCGATCGCTGAACCAGCCTCCGCGCGTCCCCACGTAGACGCCCTTGGCGATCGCTATCTCCGCCATCGATGAGCGCACGAAGCGCCCGTAAGCCGCGAAGTCGCCGAGCTGCTCGAGCGGGTCGAGCAGCTTCCAGCCCGCGGATCGCAATCTCTCAAGATCACGGCCGTCCTCGGGTTCGATCTCGAGCGCGAGCTCGAACGGCGCCGCGACGCGCGCCGGCAGCTCGAGGAAGCGCCGGAACTCGTGCACGCGCAGGCCGTAGCTCACGCCGGCGTGCTCCACGGGTGCGAAGGGGCCACGCCAGCTGCCGACGCTCGTGAACGCGTCCCCCGGCGGCGCGACCGGCCAGCGGTCCAGCAGGACCGGGGGGAGGGTGGAGATCCAGCGCCGGCCGCCGGTCGGCACGCGGCAGCCGTCGCCGCCGATGTTGGTGGCGACTGTGACGAAATCGTCGTGGCCGGCGAAGCTGTCGGCGAGGCCCTCGGCCTCCCAGATCTGCGCGAATCCGGGGTCGATGTCGAGGTACACGCGGCGCGGCACCGCCGCGAGCAGCTCCTCGTCGTCGAGGAAGCCGTTGACGTTGAGCAGGAAGCTCGCGCGTTCGAGCTCCCCGCGCAGCTGGCGCCTGCACATTCCGAGCGTCTCCTCGCCGCCATCGAGGAGCACCGCGTAGCGGCCTTCCAGACCGGCGTCCGACATCGTCCGCTCGAGCCAGCGCGCCTGCGGCGAGGACGCCGCGAGGGCTGCGGGATGCGCCCCTGGCGAGGCATCGCGAGGCCCGTCGGCGCCGGTGGCGGCACCGAGGCGGTCGATGAACAGGACCTCGTGGCCGAGCCGCTGAAAGCCGAGCAGGTAGCTGAGGAAAACCCACGCGTGCCCGGGCCTTCCGGGGCGCTGCGCGAGCGCTCCAGCGACGACGATGGTGCCCATCAGGCCGCCGCCGCAACTGCGCCGCTCAGCTCGCCATCTCCTTGCTCGTGAGGTCCGTCGGGTAGCCGAAGGCGTCGAGGACCGGGGCGAGGATCCTGTTGCACTCGTTGGCGAGCGCCGGCGGAAGGTCGCGCCGCCAGCGTCCGATCGTCTCCATGGGGTCGCCGAGGGTGCGGTGTGTGTCGAGCAGCTCGCCGGGCGCTCGCGCCAGCTCGAGAACGGCGTCGACGGTCCCCTCGTCGGCCTCCAGCCCGAGGTGCTCGAACATCGAGGTGAGCGTCGAGTGGGGTTCGAGCACGAGCTCCTCGTAGCGGACGACGTGGGCGTCTCGCCCTCTGCGCCGCCGGCGATCGAGCAGCTCCTCGGCGTCGAGGAGGACGTGCTCGGTCAGGTACTCGGCCTCGCTCATTCCGGCGTCGTGACCAAATCCGTGGTCGTCGTTCTTCTCGTTCCACGCGAGCACGGAGCTGAGGCGGTCGCGGAAGTCGCGCACGAGGATCACCTCGCGTGCCGCCGGGAAGCACTCCAGCGTGAGATCGAGCAGCACGCGGTCGAGCAGGAACTTCTCGGCGAAGTACCGCGCCCCGGGCTTGCCGCTGCGCTTGGCGACCTCTAGGTAGAAGGCGTCCATGCGCTCCTGGCAGACCGCAGCGAGGGCATGCACGGACTCCGTCCCGAGCCAATCCGCGATGCCCAGCTCCACGGGTGCCGGGACGGGGCCGGCTCCGTCGCCGAGCCACCAGCGTGGCTGATCCCAGCGGTCTGCGTGCACCTGACGCATGTAGCTCGAGGGCGCCGTCAGCGAACGAAAGACGGTCATCCAGTAGGCGGCGACGCGCGGCTCGAGCTCCAGTGGCTGGAAGGCCACGACGGCCGGATGGCAGCTCAGCAGCCAGGCCAGCCACTTCGAGCCGCTGCGTCCGATCGTCGTCAGCATGATTGGGTTCAGCGTCGCCTCGCGCGCAAGCGTCATGCGCTCGCGGCGGCCGCGCAGCGTGGCGAGCCGCTGACGCGTGCCGTCGCCGAGGACGGCGGCGATATCGACCGTGAACGAGGGCTCCAGCTCGATCGCCCGCACCAGGACCTCGAAGCCGCACGTCTCCGCGTCCGCGACACCCGCGAACCCCGCGGCGACGTCGGGCCTGCGCCGGTTGGGGGGGACGGCGGCGAGGATGCGCTCGCCGTCCAGGACCTGGAGGCTCTCGACGCTCGCGTCGCGACCGATTGCCCAGCCGTTCACGTTGAACGAGTAGGTCTCCGCTGTGTCGCCGGGCCTGGGCGCGTCGAGCGCCGATCCGAGGAGCACCTGACCGTGCGGATGGCGCTCGACGGCGTCGATCCTCACGACCTCCATTGCGGCGTACCTCCGTGGCCTGCCTCGACCGTCGCGTGCGCGTCGAACGCGGCCATCGCCTGCTCGATCTGATCGCCCCACAGTGCGCTGTGAAGCCACATGTTGTACTCGCTCGGCACACGGCGCAGACCGGGCACATAGGACTGCCCCTCGAGGTGGTAGAGCTCGACTGCGGGCAGATACCAGTTCTCGCGACCTGCCCGCGCGAGCCGCAGGCAGAGCTCGGAGTCCTCATAGTCGCCCTGCACGTAGTGGACCGGCAGCCCGCCGACCTCCTCGTAGCGCTCGCGATCGACCATCATGCAGGCGGCCGTGACCGCCGGCACGGGCCTCGCCACGTTGGCGGCGGGGAAGCTTCGGTGCAGGCCCTTGAAGCAGTGGGCGTTCTCCCACAGCTGCGAGCCGGGAGCACGGTGGAAGTACAGGCCCGCATGCTGCAGCGAATCGTCCTCGTAGAGCAGCTTTGGACCGAGCGCCCCGATCCCCTCGGTGGCGTCGTAGAACTCGCTCATCTCGGCGATCCAGCCCGGCCGGCTGGGGATCACGTCGGAGTTGAGCAGCAGCAGGCGCTTGGCCCGCGACGCCGCCACGCCGTGGTTGCTCGCGCCGGCGAAGCCGGCGCCGGAGGAGAGGTTGAGCACCTTGAAGGGCAGGCCGTAGAGCGCGAACAGCTCGCGCGCCTTGGCCGCCAACTCGTCGGCCTGCTCGACGGAGTCGAGCACGTAGATCAGCTCGGACCCGGCAATGTCGGGGTCGCGCGAGAACTGCAGGAGCTGGTGCTCGATCAGATCCAGTCGCTTGTACAGCGGCACCACGATCGAGGTCGACGGGCTGCGCGGCGGCGCGCCGTAGCTGTCGATCGACGCGACCTCCGCTTCGGCGACGATGCGACCCTGCAGCCGCGTCAGCGCATGTCGGCCATGCTCGGCTGCGAGCGCGCCGCCGATCTGCCCGCGGCTGCTCAGCTCTCCGAGGATCGTCGAGCGCACCGCGTGGGCCTCCCCCACGACCGGCGGACACTGCACCTCGACCTCCAGACCGTCGCTCGTGCGCAGCTCGGCGATCCAGCCCCGCGACTGCATGCTCGGCGAGGCGAGCGTGAAGAACGCCGTAAAGCCGTGATCGCGCGTGCGGTCGGGGCCCAGCGAGGAATAGAACTGCACGACGTCGGAACGCTCGTAGCGGTGCGCTGTCTGGAGGATCTCAGACCGGGCGCTCTCGGGCGAGACGAGCGTGACCGTCCCCTGTCCGTCGTCGTCGTGCACCCAGCCGCTGATCCAGAACGAGCGATCGTCGACGGCGAGGATCTGTTCGACCGACAGCCCCGCCGGGCGGTGCTCGTCGACGGCGCCGCGTGGAAGGCGTTCGCGAAGCACCTCGCGGATCCCGTGCAGCGCGCTGCTCAGCTCGAAGGAGTAGCGGTCATGTCCGACCGTCGCCTCGATCAGCGTCTGCATGACCCGCTCGCGCGCCTCGACGTCGAGCGGGGCGAGCTCCTCGCGCACGAGATCCTTCAGCTCGCTGCGAACCTCCTCCCACCAAGTCGAGGCAACCTCGAGGCGCTGACCCGACGCGAGCACCAGCCGCAGGCCCTCGCCGGGACTGCGCCGTGCCACGACCCGCGCGACCTCGATCGGGCGCTCGTCGCGGGGGCTGTCGGGTGGCGCCTCGCGCACGAGGATCACGAGGTCCTCGGCGAGCTTCGCGGCGCGGCGCACCGTCGGCTTGGCGTTGGCAGCAGCGCTCTTCGCTGCGCGCTTGGATACCGTCTCACCCACCGATCGTCACCGCCTCGCGCCTACCGAGCAGCTCTCCGTAGGCGCCGAGCAGCCAGGCGACGTGGGTGTCCATCCCGTACGGCTCGCGGATGCCGTCGCGCAGAGAGCGCCACAGCCGCGGGCTGCTCGTCGCGGTCTCGAACGCGCGAGCCAGGCTGAAGGCGTCGCCAACGCGGAAGTGCATCCCGTCGACACCGTCTCTCACCTTCTCCGCCATCCCGCCGACATCGCTGCAGATCACGGGACGGCGGTGGAAGAAGGCCTCCTGGATGACGAGCGGGGAGTTCTCCCACCAGACCGAGGGCACCACCACCCAGTGCAGGTCCGCCATCAGCTTCGGCAGCTCACTGTGCTCGTAGGGGCCGCGGAAGGTCACGCGTCCGCGCAGCTCGTCGTGCATGGCGGCGAACTCCTCTTGAAACTCGCGTGTCTGCAGCTCGAGATTGGCGCCGTGCAGCCACAGGTGCGCGCCGCAGTCCTCCGCGAGCATCGACATGGCTTCGAGCATCACCTTCGCGCCCTTGAAGTAGCTCAGCTGCCCGAAGAATCCGATGTTGGTGGGCGATTTCGCCTGGGCGGGCTCAGGCGCGCGCACGACGGGAGCGCGGCGACCGTACTCCTCCACCTCGATCCGCCCCGGCTCGATTCCCCAGCGCAGGTAGCGCTCCCGCAGCTGCGCGCTCGGAGCGAGGAAGCGATCGACGTCGTGCATGTGCCCCTTGACGAAACGCTCGCGCAGGAAGAACTCCGGCGGGCTGATGTCCGGGAAGCATTCGTTGCAGCGCCGCGGGGAGGCTTCCGTACACAGCTCGGAGCTGAAGGTCCGGACCATCTGGCCGTCGCGGTGGCAGATCGGCAGGAACTCGTGCAGCGTGTAGACGATCGGCACGCCTGGGAGGACGCGGCGAATGAGGCTCAGCAGGTCCATGCCGATGAAATGCGTGTGCTGGACGTGGACCACGTCGGGACGCTGGGCGAGCAGGAAGTCGGTCAGGTGGCGCGAGTAGAGCGACTTGTCGCGCGAGGTGAGGTTGAAGAAGTCGAAATGCTCGGTCTCGGTGAACACGAAGTGCTGGTTTGGGTCTCCGTTGACCGAGCTGAAGGGCGTGCCGGGGTGGGGAGCGCGTCGCCGCGCGACGTTCGATCCGATGCGCGCGAGCAGGATCGGCTCGACAGCGGGGATCTCGCGCATCGCCTGGTAAAGCTCCAGCGCGTAGGCCTCGGCGCCACCGGGGTGCAGGCTGGGGTGGTTGTGCACGACGTAGAGCACGCGCAGTCGCCGCGAACCGCCGTTTGCATCGGCGCCGAGCGAGCTCATGCTTCCTCCCACAGGCCCTTCAGCTCGAACACGCGGCACAGATGACGCTGATCGGCGACCTTTCGGCAGCTCGCTTCGATCTCTATCGCGACGCTTGCGTGGCGCTCCAGCCACTCGTCGGCCGAGCGCGGCACGATCAGGTAGTCGGCGCCGGCATCAGCGACGCTCCTGAGCGCGTCGAGCGGGCCGTCGCGGCCATCTTGCAGCTGCTCGGCTGCGATCGCCGCGGCGTCAACCGGCGCGAGCGCCACGGCGAGCCCGTCCCCCGTGTCGAGGACGGCGACGCGGGTATCGGTGGAGAGCAGATTTTCCAGGTAGTCGCGCATCTGGGCGATCGAGGTCTCCGGCGTAGCTTCCGCCGTAGCGACGAGCGCCTCCGCGGTGCCGGGGCCGAGAGCAAAGATTAGACACGTGCCCTCGACGTCGGCCACGAGCTCGCCTGCATTGGCCAGATGTTCCGCGAAGGCGCTGTAGTAGTCGAGCCACCACATGGCGGTGGCCGGAACGACCAGGTACGCGGCGCCGCCGGCGCGCAGTTCCTCGAGCTGTGCGATCGCGGACTCGCTGTCGCGCGGGTGATGGCCGGCGTAGCCGCTGGACGCATCCTGGGGGAAGTGCGCCGCCGCGAATCCGGGGATCTCGACAAGCGTCGGGTCGCCCTTGCTCAGCACGAGCAGTGCGGCGCCCGCCGGCAGGCTCGCGGCGACTGCCGCGTGCACGCGCGCGACCAGCTCCGCATACTCCACTGCGCCGAGCCGCTGAGCGGTCTGGCTCGTCAACGCCTCGCCCTCCGGGCGCCGGCCGCACGCCGCTCGCCAAGTCGATAGATCGTGCAGACGTCATGATCGCTGACGGGATAACGGCGGCCGAGGTGCTCGGCGAAGCCGCTGTAGTGCTCGAGCCACCAGTAGGCCGTGGACGGCAGCACGAGATACGCGGCGCCTCGCTCGCGCAGGTCCTCGAGGCGCTCGATCGCCTCCTCGCTGTCACGCGGGTGGTGCCCGAGGTAGCGACCGTCCGCGTCCTGCGGGAAGTGGCGGCCCTCGCGAGCCGCGAGCTTCACCAGCTCGCGATCGCCACGGCTGACCACGAGCACCGCCGCGCCGGCGGGGACCGTGTCGGCAACCGCCGCACGCACGCGTTCGACCAGGTGCCGATAGCCGAGCCGCGGGCTCGCCGAGAACGCGGCACCGCGCGCGCCGGGCGGGGGCTCCGCGCGGGCATCGAGCGCCGGCTCCGCGCCCGCATCCTGCATCCGCCGCTGCAGGGCGGCGACCTGCGCCTCTAGGCGGTTCGCCTCGGCGAGGAAGCCGCGGTGACGCGCGGCGGCGATGTGGCGCTCTGCCTCCCGGGCCGCTTGCGGCGCGCCGGCGTCCGCGGCTGACGCGCAAGCTGGCGAGCCACTTCGCTCCTCGCCCGCCGCCGGACTGCGCGCGCCGGCGGCGGCGGTCAGGCGCACGACCTCGGCCAACAGATCGGAGACCTGGCCGGAGTAGGTCCCGAGCATCGCCTCGACCTCGGACTCCCGGCCGGTGTCGAGCGCGGCGAGCAGCGGCGAGATCGACACTCGCAGCGGATAGGAGGCGTGGTACTCGAGCTCGAGCAGACCATCCTCGGCGTAGATCAGGAGGTCATCGCGCGGCACCCGGTCCCGCCAGCGCTCGCGGTACCGCGCAACGCTCGCCTCGAAGCGCTCCTCGTGCCCGCGCGAGGCGGACTCGAGATGGGTGAGCACAGCTTCGTGGCAATAGTGCACCTCGCCGCCGCCCTCGGCGATGCGCATGCACAGGTCAACGTCCTCGAGCGAGTTGACGTACGCGGGATCGAACCCTCCGACGCGCTCGAAGGCGGACCGGACGACGAGCATGCACGCCCCGGTGACGGCCTGCAGGCGGCGGGAGCGATTGACGGCAGGGTGCTGAGCCGGAAAACCCGCGTAGAGGTTGTGGGGGTAGCCGTCCTGCCCGATCACCACGCCTGCGTGCTGCACGGAGCCGGTGGGATACAGCAGCTTCGCTCCCACGACCTCCGCGGCGGGATGCTCGCGCGCATACGCCGCCAGCGCCTCCAGCCAGCCGGGCAGCGCCTCGGTGTCGTTGTTGAGGAAGACGAGCGTGTCGTGGAGGGCAAGCGCGGCGCCCGCGTTGCAGGCACGGGCATAGCCGACGTTGGTGGGCAGGCTCAAGACCCTGACCGCGGTGCCGTAGGCGGACAGCAGCGCCGGCGTCGAGTCGCTGGAGGCGTCATCGACGACGATCGCCTCGCAGGCCGCTGGCAGCCGTGGGAGCAGCGTGTCCAGGCAGCGCTGGGTGAGCGACGCGCGTCCGTGTACGGGGATGACGAGCGACGCGGCCGTCATCGCGCCGCCTGCTCGAGCCGATAGATCGACACTCCCTGTGCCTCCGCGACGACGGTCTCGTAGCGTGAGTCCAGGTGGTGGCGCAGCCCCTCGTAGTGCTCGAGCCACCAGCGATACGTCGAGGGCACGGCGAGATACTCGGCGCCGCCCTCACGCAGCGCCTCCAGCTGGCCGATCGCCTCGTCGCTGTCGGCCGGATGGTGTCCGGCCCACCCGCCGCCTCGCGCCTGGGGAAAGTGAAGCGCATGGCGGCCATTCAGCCGCAGCAGGGCGTCGTCGCCGCGGCTGATCACCAGCACCGTCGCTCCCGACGGCACGGCGTCCTTGACGACCTCGCGAAGATGCTGGGCCGCGCGTTCGTAACGGGGGTTGGGCCGGCGGCCATAGGGCTCCCAGTCCCGTTGCCACTTCTCCGCGTAGCGACGCTGGTTGGCACGGAGGATCCGCGAGTACTCGCCGCCGGCGACGAGCCGCCCGAACGACGCCTCGCCGAAGTGGTGCACGAGCACGTCCTCGACACAGCGAAGCTGGTAGCCGGCCTGACGTGCGCGATCGGCGTAGTCGTCGTCCTCGAGCAGGCCGACCTCGTAGCGCTCGTCGAGCTCGCCGAGGCGCTCGTGGGTGTCGCGGCGCATCGCCAGGCAGAACATCGCCGGCGTGCGCACCTGCAGCCACTCGCCGGCATGTTCGCGCTGGCGGCGGCGCGCGTGCGCGAGGAACCCGCCCCAGGTGGTGTAGTCCGTCTCGATCTCGGACTCGTTGCCGATCCGGTTGGTGACCGGGCCGACGAGTCCGACCTCCGGGTTGCGCAGGTGCGCGATGAGCCCCGAGAGCCAGCCGGGGGCAACCATCGTGTCGTTGTTGAGCAGCACGAGGTGCTCGCCGGCGGTGAGCGAGAGCCCCTGGTTGCAGGCGGCGGCGAAGCCGACGTTGCGGCCGTTGAGCAGTACGCGTGCGCGGGTATCGGCCTCGGCCAGGCGCGCGAGAAACGCAGGAGTTCCGTCGGCAGAGCCGTTGTCCACGACGATCAGCTCGAAGTCGGCGCTCGTGTTCGCGAGCACCGTCTCCAGACACAGGCGCGTGAACGGGAGCCCGCCGTAGGTGACGACCACGACGCTCGCGCTGTCCGGGCCGAGCACCGGCGGCTGCGTCCAGCTCGACAGGGGGTGCCGCTGCGCGGCCTCGACGGTCTCGCGCGCCAGGATCGTCGGCCGCCGGGAGACCGGCTCGAGCACGAGCTCGGGCGCGAACACGCTCGCGGGCCGCCGCGCTCCGGCGGGAGCGGCGGGGCTGACGCCGAGGTGCTCGAGCAGCGCACCGAGCACCGTATCGTGGGCGAAGTGCTCGCGCGCGAGCTCCCGAGCTGCCTGCGAGTGCGACGCGTAATCGGAGTCGATCCGTTCGAGCCCCTCGACGGCCGCGTCGGGGGAGTCGAACGCAAACAGGCCGCTGCCGGTGGGGAGCGCCACGGCGAAGCCCGTGTCCTGTGTCACGACAGGGCGTCCGGAGGCGAGATAGGTGGCGCTGCGGTCGCTGAACCAGCCCGTGCGCAGGCGCACGTTCTGATCCTTCGCAACCGTGAACTCGCCTCGCGAGGCCCCGATGTAGTCGCGGTAGCGATCGATGCCGCGGGAGACCTCGAGCCCGTCGCGCACGCCCCATCCGTGCGCGCGGAGCATCTCGCGCTCGGAGGGCTCGCAGCTGCTGAGAGCGAGCTCGAATCGCTGCCCGGTGCGGTGCGGGAGGTCGACGTACTTGAGGAACTCGTGGTGCTTGCTCCACGTGTAGCGCTCGCCCTCGTAGGTCACGTCGCGCCAGTCCTGGCGCCAGTTGCCGATCGTCGTGAAGACATCAGCCGGCCGCGCAGCACGGTCGGGCCAGAGCTCCATCACGACCGGCTGGCGCGTCGGCACGAAGCTGAAGCGCTCGTGCAGAGGCAGGCCGCAGTCCGGGCGCCCCCAGTTCTCCGCGAACGTGAAGAACGCGCAGTGCGGCTCGAGGAAGTCGAGCGTCTCCTGGACACCGTGGCGCAGCTCGAGCTGCAGCTGCACGGGGTCCGTCTCCAGGTACACGAGCCGGCCTCCGGCCGCCAGCTCGGGCAGCGGCTGGGTGCCGCCGTGCAGGTTGATCAGCAGCTCGGACTCGGCGTAGAGGCGTTCGAGCGCCGACTCGCTCATGCCGAAACAACGACCGTCGTCGTGCAGCGCGCGGAAGGCCCAGCGGTCGCTCAGGCCGAAGCGGCGCATGATCGCCGAGATGAACTCGGCGGCGAGCGCCGAGCTGTCGTCGTGGGCGCTCGACATCAGCATCGAGGGCGTGCGGGCGTGCGTCTCGACGTAGAAGGCTTCGCAGCCGAGTCGCTCGAGTCCGAGCAGGTAGTGGAGGTTCTGCCACACGACGCCTGCGACGGGCATCTTGGTCATCATCCCGAGCAGGACGACCTTGGGACGTCCGCCGGCGCGCGCGACGCTCCCGCCGGTCATCCCCTGCCCACCTGCCGCCACGTCAGCAGCTCGGCCGGCTCCGCCGCGGCGCCGTTGCCGCTCTCGAGCTCGCGCGAGCCGTTGCCGTCAGCGGCGCGCGTGCGGGTGGAGCGCTTGCGTTCGCGCGTCTGCGCCTGGTGCAACTGCCGGTAGACCCCGCCGTGACCGAGAAGCTCCTCGTGGGTGCCGCGCTCCACGATGCGGCCGTCGCTCATCACCAGTATCTGGTCGGCGTGGCGGACCGTCGAGAGGCGGTGGGCGATGATGAACGACGTCCGCCCCACCATCAGCTCGTCGAGGGCATCGAGCACGACGGCCTCGGTCTTGGAGTCGATCGAGGAGGTCGGCTCGTCGAGAATCAGGATCGGCGCGTCCTTGAGGAACGCGCGCGCCACGCAGATGCGCTGTCGCTCTCCCCCGGACAGCTGCGCGCCGTTCTCGCCGAGCTCCGTCTCGTAGCCGTGGGGCAGGCGGATGACGAAGTCGTGCGCGTTGGCCCCGCGCGCGGCGTCGGCGACCTCCTCGGCCGAGGCGTCGAGCCTGCCGTACCGGATGTTCTCGGCGATCGTGCCGGAGAACAGCAGCGGATCCTGCAGCACGACACTTATCTGCTCGCGCAGCGAGTGCAGCGATATGTCGCGGATGTCCGTCCCGTCGAGCTCGAAGCGCCCGGCGTGAGGATCGTAGAAGCGGATCAACAGGCTCATCAACGTGCTCTTGCCGGCGCCGGTGTGCCCGACCACCGCGATCCGTTCGCCGGGACGTGCGTCGAAGGAGATCTCGAGCAGGGTGCGCTCGCGTTCGGGGTAGGAGAAGCTGACCTGCTCCGCGCGCACGTGCCCCTGCGTGTGCACGATCGCGATCGCGTCGGGGGCGTCGAGCACGACCGGCTTGGTGTCGAGCAGGCGCAACGACGAGTCGAACTGGACCAGCTGCTCGTGGATCGTGCCGACCGTGCCGCTGATCTGCTCCAACGGCTGGTAGACGGACGTGATGTAGGTGATCAGGACGACCAGCTCGCCGATCGAGAGCTTGCCCTGGATCACGTGCCACGCGCCGAGGCCCATGACGATCGAGATTCCAGCCGCCGAGGCGGTCTGCACGCCGAGCGTGTAGAGGCTCTGGCTGACGGTCAGCTTGACGCGCTCGTCGACCGCGGTCTGTCCCTGCCTGCGAAAGCGCGCGTGCTCGTAGCCCTCGCGCCCGAACGGCACGATCACCCTGAGCATCGCCATCGCCTCGTTGACGATCGAGAGGGACTTCCACTCGAGCGCCTGCACGCGCTGCAGGCGCGGCACGATGCGCCGTCCGTAGAGATTGAACGACCAGAACAGGAACGGCAGCACCACCAGCGCGACAAGCGCGATCTGCCAATCGATGAAGAGCGCGATGACGAGCATCCCGATGAGCGTCAGCAGGGCCTCGGCGATCGGCGGTATGACCATGACGAGCGTCCCCACGGCGGCAGCCTGGAGGTTGATCTGGCTCATCAGCTGGCCGGTCTGGCGGCGGTCGTGGAACGTGAATGAGAGCCGTTGGGCATGCTCGAACAGATCGCTGCGCAAGTCGAGCACCATGTTCTGCTCGGTCTTCGCGCCGAGGTAGTGGCTCAGCACGGTCACGCCGTTGCCGACCACGATCAACATGAAGCGCGCGCCGACCATGCTCAGCAGCACGACGGCCGTCACCGGGTGGACGCCGAAGATCACGCGCACGATGCCCGTCGCCTTGCTTTCGTGCAGCACCTGGTTGAGGATCACCGCCAGCGGCCAGGGCTCGGCCAGCCCGAGCACGGCGGCCGCGCCGGTCAGCGCGATGACGTAGGTGAGCGTCCTGCGGTACGGGGCCAGGTAGGGGCGCGCGCGCGGCAGGATCTTCCACAGCTCCCAGGCTCCCGCGGCGTTTGACTCCGCCGGCGCGCCCCACAGGCTCTGGAGCCTGCTGCGCATGCGCACGGGGCCCATTCCGGGGCTCATCCGTGCACCTCCTCCTCGCGGGGGTGGGCCGACGCGCGGCCGAGCCGGAGCGCCGACTTGCGAGCCGGCGGGGTCAGCCGCGCTGCCGGCGGCCCGTGCTCGTGCGCTGCCGCCACGTGACCGTGGCCGTGGCCGTGGCCTTGGCCGGTGGGCGTATCGTCCAGCCGCGCTATCTCCGCGATCGCCAGGCCGGTCGCCGTGCCCGTGCCCTCCAGCGCGAGCCCGAGCAGGAGCAGCAAGGCGGCGCTCAGCGCAATCGCGAGCGCCGCGGGGGCCTGCCGCCAGGCGAAGATCGCGACGAGCGCGACGAGCAGCGCCACGAGAATGCTGCCGGCGGATACACGCGGCCAGATCCGCGCGCGCAGGAGCTGCTTTCCGCCCCCGTGCTCCTCGATCGCGACGCGGATCTTGACGCCTCCCAGCGGGCCCGTGCGGAGATCGAGATCCCAACGGTCGAATGGCCCGCCGCTGCGCACGAAGCCGCCGCGCATGGCGAGCGCGTCGTGCAGCTGCGCGATGCGAGCCGGCGGCTCGCGCCAGAGCTCGCTCCACAGCTCGACCTTGCGCGGCCGCGGCCAGGCTGCTCCCGGACGCAGCCGGCGGCGCCAGGGCGAGAGACCGTTGCGCAGGCGCCCGGCTAGTCGTGCGCAGGGTTGGCCGAGGAACAGCACGGCGGTCAGGGCGCGACGCTGGAAGGTCTCGAGCGCAGAGCGTCCAGGCACGGGCGGGTTGGCGCTCCAGCCGCCGGCGACCGCGCGGGCGAGTATCCATCCGAAGACGGCGGCGAACGGGACGAGCGCAACGAGCAGCGGCCGCCACAGCATGCCGAGGCCCGACACGGCGCCGAGCAGCGCGAGCAGCAGCAGCGACTCCGGCATCCGGAAGATGCTCGCGAGCATGCTCGGCGGCGGATCGTAGATCGATTGAAACAGGCCCGTGCCCCAGGTGCCGTAGCGGACCTGCGGCCGTCGTCGCGGCGGGGCGCTGGTTGGACGCTCGTAGATGCGCCCCGACCAGCGCGAGGCGCCGGCACGGTTGTAGCGGCTCGGCCACTTGCGCTCCAGCAGCGCCTCCGCCTTGCCGTATCCGTACTGCTGTTTGAGGTAGCGCATCACGGAGTCGCGGCGGCGGTGCATCACGACGGCGCCGGCACTGAAGCCGAGGGTCTTGCCTGCTTTCTGCAGGCGCCAGCAGACATCGACATCGTCCCCGGCGGTGCGAAAACGCTCGTCGAAGCCGCCGATCTTCTCCAGTGCGGACTTGCGGAAGGCCATGTTGCAGCCCGGGACGTGCTCGGCCTCGCGATCGGAGATGAGCACGTGGATGGGCCCCCCGGGCGCTGCGGCCACGCAGTCCGCGACGAGCCGCTCGTCATCGGGAGGGAGGTTCGGTCCGCCGACGCCGGCGTTGCGCTCGTCGCGAAAGCCGGCGGCGAGATAGTACAGCCAGTCCGCGTCGGGGTAGGCGTCGTCGTCGAGAAAGGCGACGATCTCGCCCTCGGCGCGGGCGATCCCGCAGTTGCGGGCGTGGCTGAGCCCACGATGGTCGGTCTCGATCACGACGGCGCCGTGATCGTGGGCGATCAGCGCCGAGCTGTCGCGGGAGCCATCGCAGACGACGATCGTCTCGAAGTCGGGATATGCCAGCGCGCGCACGCGGCTGAGGCACTCCGGCAGCGTGTCCTGGCCGTTGTGGGTGCAGACGACGACCGATATCTTCGGCCAGACGCCGTCGCGGCTGAAGGGGGTGCTCGCGAACGCCTTGCTGATCACCTCGAGTGAGGGCTTCGGGCGGCGCTCGCGGTCGACGAGGCCGAAATCCCAGTCTGTGACCTCCTCGCCTCCGCGGTGCCACTCGTCGGTCCAGGAAAACACGAACACGCCTGCTGCGCCGGTGGCGAACGCATGGCGTACCTGCCAGGCGATCGCGCGGGCCTGCGCCTGCGCACCGTTGCGGCGGCTGTCGAGCCCGATCTCCGTGACGAGCAGTGGGCGATCCCCCGATAGGTTCTGGAGCCGGGCGAGGTAGGACTCGAACGTGCGCTCGTCCTCGAGGAAGACGTTGAAGGCTGAGAGATCGAGGAACGGAAGCTCGAGGTACTCGGTGGAGGGATAGTTCACGTAGGTGAACAGGCCGCCCGGATCGGCTGACTTCGCTGCCCAGTAGAGCTGTTCGAGGAATCGCTCGGTCCGGCGCTTGCCGTGCCAGCGCACGATCGGCGCGGGGATCTCATTGCCGATCGCGTAGCAGAGGATGGCGGGATGGGCCTCGCAGTCACGCACCTGCTGCGCGACCCGCGTGGCGATGTCCCTGGAGCGGTGGGGCTGGTCGAGAAATGCGACGTGCTGCTCCCAGGCCAGCCCGACCATCACGCGCAGGCCGACTTCGTGGGCCGCGTCGAGCATCCACAGCGGCGGCGGCAGATAGGTTCGCACCGTGTTGACACCGGCCGCGACCATTGCGTCGAAGTCCCGCCGAACGCGCTGGACGGGAGGAAACTCGGAGCCATCGCTCGCGCCGAAGGTCCCGTAGGTCACACCCCGGACGTGCAGCTTCTCGCCGCTCGGCACCAGCACGGAGCGACCATGCACGCGCGTGCGCTCCTGCGGAGAAACCGTCGACGACATAGCTGAATTCCGTTTCATACACCTCGCTGCATTCGCGAGCGATAGGCGTCTCCGACGCCGGTGGGACGACGGGGGCCCGCCTCGTAACAGGCGCAACCATCCGTCCCGAGTGGGGGAGGTGGGACTATACCGCCCGCATTTCGCTCCTGGCCGTGTGTTTGAGCGATACGCCCGTAGCCCGGCCTGATGCGATCGCGGTACATCCCCGGCCGGCCGACGCGACTCGGCCCAGGCGCCCAGGAGTTTTGCGCCCCGAAGCGACGGTGCGAGCTCGCGCCGTGCCTAGCGCACGCTGGCAGCGAGGCGCTCGTGCACCGAGCGCACCGCGCTGGAGCCCTCCCCCACCGCCGCGGCGACGCGCTTCATCGATCCGTGGCGAACATCGCCGGCGGCAAACACGCCCGGCATCGAGGTCTCGAACGGCAGCGGTCCCGGGGTACCCGCGGCCGACGAGGGCGGGAGCTGGCGATCGGTGAGCACGAAGCGATCGCGGTCGAGCGTCACTCCGCCGCCGAGCCAGGCGGTGGCGGGGTCGGCGCCGATGAAGCAGAACAGGCCGGCGCATGGGATCGTCCGCTGCTCGCCCGTGGCTGTGCGCCTGAGTGTGACCTGCTCGAGATGGTCGCTGCCCGCGAGCGCGTGGACTTCGCTGCCCGTGAGGAGCTCGATTCGCGGGTCGGCCTCGATCCGTTCGACCAGGTAGCGCGACATGCTCGCGGCCAGGTCCTCGCGCCGGATCGCGATCGCGACCGTGCAGTTGTGCTGGGCGAGGTAGATCGCGGCCTGTCCGGCGGAGTTGCCTCCGCCGATCACGAGAACCGGCCTTCCATCGCAGACCCGCGCCTCCAGCTCGGTCGCGGCGTAGTAGACGCCTGCACCCTCGAAGCGGTCGAGGTCCTCGACGGGCAGTCGACGGTAGCGCGCACCGGAGGCCACTATCACCGTGCGTGTGGGAATCTCGCTGCCGTCCTTGATGGCCACCACGTGAAAGCCCTGCTCGGCGCGCAGGCCGACCACCTCACAGGGCGCGTTCAGTCGAGCACCGAGTCGCATCGCCTGCACTGCTGCTCTCGCGGTCAGGTCTCCACCCGAGATCCCATTTGGGAAGCCCGTGTAGTTCTCGATGCGCGAGCTGGCCCCAGCCTGCCCGCCGATCGTCGTCGCGTCCAGCGACACCGTTCTCAGGCCCTCCGATGCACCGTAGACAGCGGCGGCCAGGCCGGCCGGGCCGCTGCCGACGACGACGAGGTCGAAGATGTATCCCGGCATCGCTTGGAAGGTGAGCCCGAGGTGCTCCGCGAACGTGGCTGTCGACGGGCGGCGCATCGTCTCGGTATCGGTGATCACGGCGGGAATGTCCTGCGCGCGCAGGCCCAGCTGGGCGAGCAGGAGTGTGGCGTCCTCAGCATCGTCGAGATCGATCCAGGAATGGGCGAGGCGCGAGTGCTCGGCGAATGCGCGCAGGCTCATCGCCTCGGGCGAGTAGCGCGAGCCGACGATGCGGATGGCCTGGGCCCCGTCTCCGGAGCGCAGGATCTCCCGTCGCGCGAGCAGCGCGCCGAAGATGACGTCGGCCAGCGTCGGGCGCACGCTCATCAGCCGGCGGAACTCGGCCTCGGCGATCACCAGGACACGGCCCGCGACCGTCACACGACAGCCGAGGGCGCGGCGCTGGCCGGTCAGGAGATTGAGCTCGCCGGCGAACCCGCCGGGCCCGTATGAGGCGATCACGACGGTATCCGCTCCGTCAAGTCGCACGACCTCGGCCTCGCCCTCGAGGACCACGAAGAGGTCGTAGGACGCTTCGCCGGCCTCGAACAGGAACTCCCCGCCCGCCACCTGCCGCTCGCTGCCGAACTCGTCGATTTCCGCGAGCTGGGAGGCGTTCAGGACGGGAAAGGCGCGGTCCTCGGCGGCTGCGCTCATGCTCCTATCTTGTCAACTGGAGCGCGTATGGCTCCGGCGAGGGTTACTGCGTCGCGTAGTCGCGCAGCTTGGCGCGCGCACGCTCCGGAGGGACCTTCACCACGTCCCACGCGAGGCCCACCCGCTCGAGCCCGAGGATCAGCCAGCCGGAGGGATCCAGCTCGTACCAGCGCAGCCCGTGGAAGGCCGACTGCGGGAACGCGTGATGGTTGTGGTGCCAGGCCTCACCGAGCGAGGGCAGCGCGAGCCAGAAGACGTTGGTGGACTCGTCGTCGGTGTCGAAGCGCCGGCGGCCGAAGAAGTGACAGATCGAGTTGATGCTCCAGGTGACGTGGTGCAGCAGAAAGATCCGCACGAGCCCGGCCCAGACGAGCGCGCCGAGTCCACCGGCGACGAGCGAGCCACCACTGAGGATGAGTCCCGCAAGAAATGGCAGCGCGAGTGTCGCGAGCACGATCAGCGGGAAGCAGCGGTTGATCCGTCGCATCACGGGGTCCTCGAGCAGGTCGCGGGCGAAGCGCTTGGAGGAGGCTTGCCCGTGGGTCTCGAACAGCCAGCCGACGTGCGCGTGCCAGAGGCCGGCGAGCATGCCGCCGAGGCCGGCGCCGCGCCCGGCATGGGGGCTGTGCGGATCGCCGTCTTCGTCTGTGAAGGTGTGGTGCTTGCGATGATCGGCGACCCAGTCGATCACGGGGCCCTGCACCGACATCGAGCCGAGCACAGCGAGCGTGTAGCGCAACCACGGCCGCGTCTGGAAGGCACGGTGGGTCAGCAGCCGATGGAAGCCGATCGTGACCCCGAGGGCCGTGAGGAGGTACATCACGGCAAAGATCGCCAGGTCCCGTAGGCCGAAGAAGCTGTCCCACAGCAGGATCGCCGTGGCGATCACCCCGAGGAAGGGGGTCAGGACCGCGGCGATGTTCGCGTTGCGCTCGAGGCGTGTCACTCATCAAGGACTACGTCTCGCCGGCGGCGAGGTTACGCAGCGGGCGTGATTCCCCGCAAATGGCGGTGTCGGCGCTCCGCCCCCCGATTCATTGCTCGCCGCCGGTCGGCTCCGCGCCTGACGGCGCGGGCGCGGTGGTGGGGGTGCTGCTGTAGGGTCGAGGAATCCGCCGTCACGTAGCCTCAGTCGCGCTGGCCGCAGCAATCGCATCGGCGGGAGCGCTGGGGTTGCCCGCAACGTCGGGGGCGCGTCCCCGGATTCGCGTCGCCGTGATGGGGCCCATGTCCGGCGAAGAAGCCTCGACGGGGCTCGACATGCTGCGGGGGACTCAGCTCGCCGCCGCGCGGCTGAATGCCAGCGGAGGCGTGCTGGGACGCCGCGTCGAGCTCGTGGCCGGCGACGATCGCGCCGATCCGGCCACCGGCGCGAGGGTTGCTCGGCGCCTGGTGCGAAGCGGCGTCAGCGCCGTGATCGGGCCGTTCAACTCCTCGGTTGGGCTGCAGGCCCTGCCGATCTATCGCGCGGCGGGCCTGCCGATCGTGCGCCTGACCTCGGCCACCGCGACCGAGGGCTTCGGCGTCACCACCCAGCCGATGGTCGAACAGATCGCGCCGGTCGAGCAGACGGAGTTGGGCAGCGTGCTGCACGCGCGCAGCGTCGCCGTCCTGTATGACCCCTCGACCTACACAGCAGGCATCGCCACGCAGCTGTCCGCGGAGCTGAAGGCGGCCGGCATCGGCGTTCCGGTCAACATCGCGCTTGCTCCTCAGGCGAGCGCGAATCAGACCGATCAGGCCCTCCAGGCAGCGGCAGCCGCGCGGCCGGACGTCACATACCTGGCCATGTACGGACGCCAGGCCGGCGCCATCGCAGCGCGCCTCGCCGGCTCTCCACACGTCTACGGTCGCTGCTTCGTGGACCTCGCCGCCCAGGGGCCAAGTTTCGGGAGCGCG
>DASZNB010000007.1:0-14790 GCA_035551395.1 Solirubrobacteraceae bacterium
CGGCCGCCGCGGCGTGCGTGATCAGCACCCCGGCGGGCGAGCCGCTCGGCGAGTACGCCGAACTGCTCGGTGACGCGACGAACAACGTGGCGGAGTACCGGGCGCTGCTGCTCGGCCTCGCCAAGGCGCGGGAGCTGGGGGCGAGCGAGGTCGAGGTGATCGGAGACTCCGAGCTGATCGCCAAGCAGGTACAGGGCCTCTACAAGGTCAAGCACGCGGCCATGCGCCCGCTGTACCTCCAGGCAATCCAGTCGCTGCGCTACTTCCAGCAGTGGTCGATCCGGACAGTGCCGCGGGCCCAGAACGCGGACGCTGACGCGCTCGTCAACGCCGCGCTCGATCAGGCTGCCGCGGCACGCTGAGGCGCACCACGCAAGGACGCTCAGTGCAGGCCCTGCGCCGAGCGGGCGATCGCGATCATCTGCGCGTTGGAGAGTTCCTCCAGCAGGGTGTTGGTCAGCCAATAGAGCACCTTGCCGGTCTGCCAGCCGATCACGTGGATGTGCGAGCCGTCGTCGACGAGTTTGTATTCGCGTCCGCCGATGCGTTCGCTGCGCGTGTGCGCGAACAGCGGCGGACTCAGCCAGTCGCTGCCCTCGAAGTCGTAGTAGCCGCCGATCAGGTTCTGCTGCCAGACGGCCACGTAGGCGTGGTGCAGGCGTCCGCTCTCGTCCTTCAGCTTGTACGGGCGCACGACCTGCTGTTGCGCCGAGCCGGTCTGGAGCGTCGGGAACAGGACGCGGAAGGGCACTTCGATCGCTGCTTTGACCGCTTCGCTCTGGCCGGTCGAAGATGTCGGCAAGAGGTTCAGCGCGCGCGCGGACGGGGCGCTCGAGTGACCGTGGCCGTGTGAGGAGTGAGCGCGCGGGCGCGGTGTGGCCACGCGTGGCGTGACGGACCTGTCGGCCTGGAGGAATTCTCGAAGCGTCGCTTTCTCGAGTTCCGGCGTCGAGGTCACGTAGGAGCCGCCGTTGAACGTCGCGTTCACGTTGGTCGTGCGGAAGCGGACCTGTCGCAGGGGCTTGGACTGCGAGAAGGCGACCAGCTTGGCGAGCTGGATCAGCTCGCTGGCCGACGCCGGGAAGTTCGAGCGGATCGCGTGGCCGACGGCCTTGGCAACGTTTTCGATCTGCCCGAGCTCGTTGGCGGGGTTGATCTGCTGACGCAGGTCGCGCAGGAAGTCCTGCTGGCGCGCGACACGTACGAAGTCCGAGTCGGTGTGGCGATAGCGCACGTAGTCGAGCGCGTTTTCGTAGCAGAGCTTCTGGTAGCCGGGCTGCAGGTTGATGCTCGTGTAGTCCGTTTCAACCGATCCGACGTTGACGTTGTAGTAGCGGTGGTCGACGTTCACGTAGGCGCACCCCAGCGTGTCGACGACTTTGATGAAGCCTGCGAAATTGACGTCGATGATGCCGTTCAGCTTGAGTTCGGGGAAGACTTCGCGCTTGATCGTTTCGGCCGCCAGCACGGTCCCGCCGTTGGCGTTTCCGCCTTTGCTGCCGATCGTGTAGGCGGCGTTGATCTTCTGGTTCCCATAGACTTCGCCGCCGCGCGTGCGGATGTTGACCATCAGATCGCGCGGGATCGACAGCACCGATGTCTGGCCGCTTCCGGGGTCGAAGCGCACGAGCAGGATCGTGTCGCTGTGCGGCGTCGCGTTGCGTTCTTCGGCGTTCTTCGAGCCGGAGCGGCGGTCGGAGCCGAGCACCAGGAACGTCTGTGGCCCGCCGTCGTATTTGAGCTGGACGAGGCCCTTGGGGGCGTTGATTTTCGCGATCTCGGGGAAGACCAGATGCGCGAGGCTGCTGACCGTGTTCAGTGCCACCGTCGCCGTCGCCGCGCCGCTGAGGGCGGCGATCAGCACCCCCGCGAGCAGGAAGCGCTTCCACATTCCCCACCACAGCGAGGGTGGGCGCTCGTCATCCATGGGGTGTAGGCACGGAGCAGCTCATGTCGAGTGGTGGCAGGCCGGCGCCGCCCCCCGACGACGCGCTTCGCCGACAGGGTAGCGCCAGGATCGGAGCACACGCGCCGGGTTGACGGGTACGCTCGAACACGTGCTCAGCCCGCGAAACCGAGAGCTTCTCGGCCTCGTGCCGTCTGCGCTGCTCGTCACGGGCGGCTTCACCGCGATCTTCGTGCAGGCGCAGAACAACACGCCGGGGGCGTCCACGAACCTCACGCTGAATCACGCCTCGAGCGTGTCGCTCGCCTACGGCGCTCTGTTCCTGGCGCTCTGCCTCGCCGCCCATCTCGTGATTCGCTTCGCGCTTCCCCACGCCGACCCCTACCTCTTCCCGCTCGTGGCGATCCTCTCGAGCATCGGGATCGTGATGGTCTACCGCATCGAACCGACGCTCGCGCGTCAGCAGGCCGAGTGGATGGTGCTCGGCCTGCTGCTCTTCGCCGCCACGATCATCGCGCTGCGGCGCGAGGGGGTGGGCGTGCTCGAGCGCTACCGCTACACGATCGCGGCCGTCGGGATCGGCATGACGGTGCTCCCGCGCCTGCCGGGGATCGGCGAGCAGGTCAACGGCGCCTACCTGGCGATCCACGTGGGAAGCATCTCCTTCCAGCCGGCGGAGCTCGCGAAGGTCGCGATCGTGATCTTCCTCGCCAGCTACCTGCGCGACAACCGCCAGATCCTCGTTACCGCGGGGCGGCGAGTCCTTGGCCTGACGATCCCGCCGATGAAGCAGTTCGGCCCGATGCTGATCGTGTGGGGCGCGGCGATGGCGACGCTGCTGTTGACGCGCGAGCTCGGAACCTCGCTGATGTTCTACGGGGCGTTTCTCGCGCTTCTGTATGTCGCCACGGGACGCTTCTCGTTCCCCTTCATCGGGCTCGTGCTGTTCGCGCTCGGCGCCTGGTTCGTCGCCGGCCACGTCAGCCATGTCCACGCGCGCGTGTTGGCGTGGGAACACCCGTTTGACCCGGCGCTCTACAAACAGGCGGTCGGGGGCAGCTACCAGCTCGCGCAGTCGCTGTTCGCCCAGGCCGACGGCGGCCTGCTCGGCACCGGCTTCGACCGCTCGCTGCTCGAGCAATCGGTGGAACTGGCAAACCACCACGTCGTGCGCAGCTCGATCCTGCCGGTGCCGGAAAGCGACATGATCTATGCCGTGATCGTCAACGAGCTCGGCCTCGTCGGCGGAGCGGGACTGCTGCTCGTCTACCTGATGTTCGTCGCGCGCGGCCTGAAGACCGCGGTCCTCGCTCGCGACTCCTTCTCCAAGCTGCTCGCCAGCGGACTCTCCTTCGTCGTCGCGATGCAGGTGTTCGTGATCGTCGGGGGCGTCACGCGCGTGATCCCGCTGACGGGCGTGACGCTCCCGTTCGTCGCCTACGGCGGCTCGTCGATCGTGATGAACTTCGTGCTCGTCGCGCTGCTGCTCGTGATCTCAGATCGCGCCAGGCGCCCTCACGAGGGCTCCGTGCGCGCCTGAGCGGACCGGCCCCCACCCGAGCCCTGCGCGCGGGCGCAGGCACCCGGGCGGACCAGCCGCCTCGAAGCGTGCGCGCGAGCGCAGGCACCGGGCGAGAGGGGCCACATGAGAGCTGGTGGCGGGCGTTCACTCGCAGGTGAGCACCGCGGCCCGTCGAAGAGTGACCGGCCGATGCTGACCTCGACGACGTCTGACGCGACACCGCGCGTGTTCCTCGCAGCGCCCGGCTCCGCGCAGCGCGAGCGCCCGCGTGCGCTGCTGAACCCGAGGGCGCTGGCCGAAGGCTTCTGCTCGCCCGCCGGGCTGCACCGCAGGCCCTGGCTCGCACGCCTGCGGCGAGCACTGGCGGAGGACCTCTTCGTGCTGCATTTCCAGCCGATCGTCTCGCTCGAGGACGGCCACGTCTGCCAGTACGAGGCGCTGGTCCGCTTGGCGGACGAGGACGATGGCAGCCTCGTTGCCCCCGGCGCGTTCCTGCCGGCGGCCGAGCGCTACGGGCTGATTCGGGACATCGACCGGACGGTTCTCGACAAGGTCGCGGCGATGCTCGGCGGCGAGCACGGCCGGCGCGGCGTGCGCATCGCGATGAACGTGTCCGCCCTGTCGGTCACAGACGGGACGATGCTGGGAGACATCAAGCGACGCCTGGAGCACTACGGCGTCGATCCGGAGCTGCTGATCGTCGAGCTGACCGAGACAGCGGCGATCTCCGACATGGTCAGGGCGCGTGCGTTCTGCAGCGGCGCGCTCGCGCTCGGCTGCGCTGTCGCGCTCGATGACTTCGGTGCCGGCTTCGGCTCGTTTCAGTACCTCAAGCAGCTTCCCTTCAGCCATCTGAAGATCGACGGCGACTTCGTCCGCCGGCTGCCCGTCAGCCGCACCGACCAGCTCGTCGTCAAGGCGCTCGCCGGCGTCGTCCGCGGCATGGGGCGCGAGACGATCGCGGAGTTCGTCGGCGACGAGGCCACGATCGGCATGCTGCGCAGCTACGGGGTCGACTACGCGCAGGGCTTCGAGGTCGGGCGCCCGGCTGCGCGCATCCCCGTCGCCGCCTAGAAGACCGCGCCCCCACGATCGCCTCCACCGGAGCGCCGGAAGACCGCGCACCCACGATCGCCTCCGCCGGAGCGCCGGAGCTCCCGATCGGCCGCGGTCGCGACCGCGCGGCGCCCGCGCAAAGCGTGCGGCTCGCGCGAGTCCGCGCGAGGTAGGCTCCCTGCATGACCACCATATCCGCAGACACGCTCCCGGCCGGGCTCGGCGCTCCGGCTCGCGACTTCATCGCCCAGACGCATCGCCTGCTGATCGGCTCCGAACGTCCCGAGGCTGCCGACGGGCGCACGTTCGCCACCCTCGACCCCGCCACCGGCAGCGAGATCGCACGCGTCGCGCAGGCCGGCGCGGAGGACGTCGCGCGCGCGGTCGCCGCCGCCCGCGAGGCGTTCGCCGCCGGCCCGTGGTCCTCGATGCCGGCCTCCGGCCGCGAGCGGCTGATGCTCGCCCTGGCCGCCGCGATCGAGGAGCGCGCCGAGGAGTTCGCGCAGATCGAGTCGCTCGACAACGGCAAGCCCGTCGGGCTCGCCCAGTACGTGGACGTCAACGGTGCGGTCGGTCACCTGCGCTACTTCGCCGGCTGGCCGACGAAGATCGAGGGCAGCGTGCTGCCCGTGACGGCGCCCAACATGCTCTGCTACACGCGCCGCGAGGCGGTCGGCGTGTGTGGCCAGATCGTGCCCTGGAACTTCCCTCTGCTGATGACCGCGTGGAAGCTCGGACCGGCGCTCGCAGCCGGCTGCACGATCGTGCTCAAGCCGGCAGAGCAGACGCCGCTGAGCGCCCTGCGCCTCGGCGAGCTCGCACTCGAGGTGGGCTTCCCGCCCGGCGTCATCAACGTGCTGACCGGCGACGGCGAGACGGGCGCGGCGCTCGTCGATCACCCCGACGTCGACAAGATCGCGTTCACGGGCTCCACTGCCGTGGGGCGCGAGATCGGCGCCAAGGCAGGCAGGGCGCTCAAGCGCGTAACGCTCGAGCTGGGCGGCAAGTCGCCGAATGTGATCCTGCCCGACGCTGACCTCGGCGCCGCTATCAAGGGCTCCTTCCAGGCGATCTACTTCAACTCCGGACAGGCCTGTAACGCCGGCTCGCGCCTGTTCGTCCCGGCCGAGAACTACGACGAGGTCCTCGGCGCGCTCGCCGAGGCGGCGAGCGCGACCCGCCTGGGACCCGGCCTGGACCCCGACACGCAGCTCGGGCCGCTCGTCTCGGCCGAGCAGCAGCAGCGCGTGATGGACTACATCGACTCTGGCCGCGCGGAAGGGGCCGAGGTTCTCGCCGGCGGAGACTCGACGCTGGGCGACAGCGGCGGGTACTACGTCGCGCCGACGCTGTTCAGCACGACCTCGGACGACTTGCGGATCGCGCGCGAGGAGATCTTCGGTCCGGTCCTCGTCGCCTCCCCCTACAACTCCCTCGAGGAGGTCGCCGAGCGCGCCAACGCAGGCGAGTACGGGCTCGCAGCCGGCGTCTGGACGCGCGACGTCTCCAACGCGCACCGGCTCGCGGCGATGCTCCGTGCCGGCTCGGTCTATATCAACACGTGGGGTGTGGTCGATCCGGCGGCCCCCTTCGGCGGCTTCAAGGCGTCGGGTATCGGCCGCGAGCACGGCCACGACGGCCTCGACGCCTATCTCGAGACGAAGACCGTGTGGACGGCGTTGTGAGCCTCGCCTCTTCGTGAGCGCCGCCGCGCCGAGCGTTCGTGGCGGGGCCGGGGTCCGCCTTGACTGGTGGGCGCCGGCACTCGCCGGGCTCCTCGCCGTGCTGCTGGCGGCGGCCACCGCCGAGATCGTCGTCGACGGGGCGGCCGGCCACTCCGCGCTGATCCCGAAATCGCCGCCGATCGCCGGTTGGCTGGGCGGTATCGGCGAGCGTCTCGGCTACCGCGTCTTCCTGATCGCGGTGCTCGTCTCGGTCGTCGCCTACGCCGGCCTGCTCGCCCTCGCCCGCAGGGCCCGGCGGAGCGCGACGCGGGGGAGCACCATCTCCACGCGCGCGGCGCTGGCGCTGATCGCCGCGCTGCACGTGATCGTCTTCATCGGGCCGATCCTCCTCTCAACGGACGTGTTCAGCTACATCGCCTACGCGAGAATGGGCGTCGAGCACGGCCTCAACCCGTATCTGCACGGGCCGTCGAGCATCGCAGGCGACCCCGTCTACGTCTACGTCGGACATGACTGGCGGGACGTCGCGACCGCCTACGGGCCGCTCTACACGCTGCTGTCCTATCCGCTCGCGCCGCTCGGGCTGGTCGGGGCGGTGTGGGGGATGAAGGTGCTCGCCCTGGCCGCGAGCGTCGGCACGCTCGCCCTCACCTGGCGCTGCGCTCGCGCCCGCGGCCTGGACCCTCTGTGGGCGGTGCTCGTGATCGGGCTCAACCCGCTGTATGTGATCTACGGGCTCGGCGGCGCCCACAACGACCTGATCATGCTGCTCGCGATGATGACGGCCGTCAGCCTCACGCTTGCACGTCCCGGCGGCGGGCCGGAGGTGGCGAGCGGCGCGACTGCGCCGAGCGGCGGTCGGCCAGCACCGGGTGCGCGCCGGGAAGCGAGCGCGGCGGCGGCCATCGTCGCGGGCGCGCTCGTGAAGGCCACGGTCGCGGCGCTGCTGCCGTTCATGATCGTCTCCCGCCGCCGCCTCGCGCCGATCCTCGGGGCGCTCGCCGCGCTCGCCGCGGGCGCGGCGATCGGCTATCTCGCGTTCGGCATCCACGGCATCGACGTCGTCGCCGCGCTCAACCGCGATGCGGCGTTCGTCTCCACCGACAGCTTCGCCACCGAGATCGCCCACCTGTTCGGCAAGCCGGGCGTCTTCCCCGTCGACCACGACCTGCTCAAGGCCGGCCTCGTGATCATCGTCGCGCACCTGCTCTGGCGCACCTGGCGCGGCTATGACTGGGTCGCCGCGTCCGGCTGGGCCCTGCTGGCGATCTCCGTGACGAGCACCTGGCTGCTCGCCTGGTACATCCTCTGGCCACTGCCGCTCGCGGTGGTCACCCGCGACAAACGCCTGCTCGTGGCGACGCTCGCGGTCCAGGCCTTGTTCATCGTGCACCAGTGCACCCCACTGCTGGCACCGGTCGCGTGAGCGCGCCGTCAGGCCAGCTCGGCGGGAGCTTCGGGCGCGGGCTTCCCGGCTGGGCGCGTCCGCGCGAGGAGGAGCTCGCGGGCGCCGGTCGCACGCGCCTGATCGAGACGACACTGCTCCTGCTCGTCGGGCTGGTGCTGGCGATCGCCACGGTCAACGACGTGGTGCGCCAGGTGCATGTCAACCACCGCCTCGTCGCCGACCTGCGCAGCTGGCGCCAGTACACCGGGCACGCGTACAAGAACCTGTCTGTAGAACAGGACTTCTACGGGCACACCACGCGCGACATCGTCTGCGGCAACGTAGCGCCGGGGGCGCCGAAAGAGCGCACGCAGCTGTGCCTCGTGCTGAGCGGTCCCGTGGTTGCGGGGCGGCGTGCCGCGCGCGGCGGCTTCTACCTGCCGGCGAAGGTCGAGGACATCCGCAGCTATCGCTACGCCTGTTACGGCTCGGCAAGATCTGCGGGGCTGTGTCCGCGGTGAGCACGACGGCGTCGAGCGCCGCGGCGCCCCCCGCGGGCACGGCGGCGCGACTGGTGCGCTGGTGGCCGCTGGCCGCGCTGACGCTGCTCGCCGCCGCGCTGCGCCTCTCCACGCTCGATCTGCAGAGCTTCTGGTACGACGAGGCCTTCACGCCGGTACACGTGCTGCACGCGAGCCTGTGGGAGACGCTGCGGTCGGTCGCCCGCACGGAGAACTCGCCGCCGCTGTGGTACGTGCTGGAGTGGCTGGACTCGCGCGTGCTCGGCACCGGCGAGGTGGCGCTGCGGCTACCCTCGGCGCTCGCCGGAATCGCGACCGTCCCGGTCGCCTGGGCGATCGGACGTGAGCTGGCGACTCGCCGCGCCGCGCTGCTGTGCGCAGCGATCGTCGCGGTCAACCCGCTGTTCGTGTGGTACTCCCAGGAGGCGCGCGTGTACGCGCTCTTCGTGCTGACGGCAGCCGTCGCGATGCTCTGCTTCGTGCGCGCCGATCGCGAGCCGACGCCGGCGCGCATGGGGGCGTTTGCGCTCAGCGGCTCGGTCGCGCTGGTGACCCACTACTTCGCCGTCTTCATGCTGATTCCGATGGTGCTGTGGCTTGCGCGTGAGCCTCTGCGCAGGCGCCGGGCGCTGCCCGCGATCGTCGCGCTCGCGCTCGTCGGCGTCGCGCTGCTCCCGCTGATCGTCGCGCAGGGCGGGCACGGCACGCAATGGATCGGCCGCTGGCCGCTGTCCGAACGGCTGCAGGCGATCCCGCAGTACTACCTGACCGGCTACTCCGGCGCGTCGCTCGGCCACGGCGTCGAGCTGCTCGTGGCCGTCGCGGTCCTCGCCGGGGCGGGGCTTGGCCTGTGGCGGTTGACCGAGCCCTCCGCCGCTTCGGCCCGGCCGCCGGCGGACGCACATGGCGAGGACGGAAGCGATGGCGAGGGGCCGGCTGCGCGACTGCGTGAAAGGCGCGGCGCGCTCGTCGCCGGCGTGCTCGCGGCCGCGGCGATCCTCACACCGATCGTGCTCGCGGTGCTCGGCGCCGACTACCTCGCACCGCGCAACCTGGTGGCGGCGATGATTCCCGTGACAGCCGGGATCGCCGTTCTCGTGCTGACGCCGGCGAGCGCCCGCGCCGGCGCGGCGATCGCGGTGACGATCGTGCTCGGATTCCTCCTGCTGACGATCGACGTCGATCTCAGCCCTCGCCTGCAGCGCGGCGACTGGCGCGGGCTCGCGCGGGTGCTCGGCGGCGGGGGCGCGACCCGCGCGATCACGACGGTCGAGCTCGGCGGGGCGCCGCTGCAGTACTACGTTCCGGGGCTGCGCCTGCTGCACTCCGGTCAGACGGTTCTCGTCAGCGAGATCGACGAGACGGGCTACGCCCCGCTGCGTGCAACGGCCGGGGAGCCGCCGGCCCCCGGCTTCCATCTTCTCGCACGGGTGAGCGTCCACGGGCTCGTCGTGTACCGCTTCCGCTCGCCGGTCCTGCGGAGGGTCTCCGAGGCGACGTTGCGCCGCCACGTGATCACGCTCGCGCACCCGGAGGTGCTCGTACCGGGCAACGCCCGGGTTTCCGCCTAGGGTATGCGCATGCAGGCTCCGCGCGCGCAAACGTCGTCGCCGACGAAAAAGATTTAGCTTTCCGCTATGCCGCAGTTGACCTTGGAGGCTCGTAGCGAGGCTGAGGTGGCGCTCGAGCTCGCCCGCGAGCACCTTCTCTCGCTGCAGGACGACGCGGGCTGGTGGCGGGGTGAGCTCCAGACCAACGTGACGATGGACGCCGAGGACATGCTCTTGCGCGAGTTCCTCGGCATCCGCCGCCAGGACGAGACGGAGCGCTCAGCCGCCTGGATCCGCTCCCAGCAGCGCGACGATG
Source organism: Solirubrobacteraceae bacterium (assembly GCA_035551395.1). GTDB lineage: Bacteria > Actinomycetota > Thermoleophilia > Solirubrobacterales > Solirubrobacteraceae > Palsa-744. The sequence continues at coordinate 9,944 of DASZNB010000007.1, forward strand.
GGACCTGGACGAACTTCCACGGCGGACCCGGTGAGCTATCCACCACGCTCGAGGCGTATTGGGCGCTGCGGCTCGCCGGCGATCCGATCGAGGCACCGCACATGCGCCGCGCGGCGGAGTTCATCCGCGCCGAGGGCGGGATCGAGCAGGCGCGTGTGTTCACACATCTGTGGCTGGCGCTGTTCGGACTGTGGTCATGGGACCGCGTCCCGGCGCTGCCTCCCGAGGTGATGCTGCTCCCGAAGTGGGTCCCGTTGAACGTGTACGACTTCGGCTGCTGGGCGCGTCAGACGATCGTTGCGCTGTCGATCGTGAAAGCGCATCGGCCCATACGGCCGCTGCCGTTCGACCTCAGCGAGCTGCGCCACTCGCTTGGCGCCGCGCCGCCGCGGCGCGCGGGCTCGCGCCGAACGCGCTCGCTGCGGGCGCTCGATCGTCTCCTGCGCCTGTACGAGGTTCATCCGATCGCGCCGTTGCGGCGTCTGGCGCTCGGACGCGCCGAGCGCTGGATCGTCCGCCGCCAGGAGGCAGACGGCTCGTGGGGCGGCATCCAGCCACCCTGGGTCTACTCGCTGATCGCGCTGAATCTCGCCGGTTACTCGCTCGCGCATCCCGTCATGCGCAACGGCCTCCAGGGCCTCGAGCGCTTCATGATCGAGGACCACGACGACGCCCATGGCGTCGGTGCGCCGGCCGGAGCGAGCAGGCGCCTGGAAGCGTGCCAGTCGCCGGTGTGGGACACCGCGCTTGCGGTGCTCGCCCTCAGCGACGCCGGCGTGCCCGGCGAGCATCCGGCGATGGTCCGTGCCGCCGAGTGGTTGCTCGGCGAGGAGATCACGCAGGCGGGCGACTGGTCGGTCGCCAGGCCCGGTCTCGCGCCGGCCGGCTGGGCGTTCGAGTTCGCCAACGTCAACTACCCCGACGTGGACGACACCGCCGAGGTCGTGCTGGCGCTCCAGCGGCTGGTCGAGGACCGCTCCGGGGTGGACGCGGATCTGCGCCGGCGCATCGACGGCGCGATCGGCCGGGCGCTCGCGTGGGTCGAGGGGATGCAGAGCTCCGATGGCGGCTGGGGCGCCTTCGATGCCGACAACACCCGCTCGCTCGTGCGCGAGCTGCCGTTTCTCGACTTCGGCGAGGTGATCGACGAGCCGAGCGCGGACGTGACCGCCCACACGATCGAGATGCTCGCCCTGCTCGGGCTCGGTGCCGGCGAGGCCACCCGTCGGGGCGTGCGCTGGCTGCTCGAGCACCAGGAGCGAGGCGGATCCTGGTTCGGGCGCTGGGGGGTCAACCACGTGTATGGAACCGGCGCGGCGCTTCCGGGACTGATCGCGGCCGGCGTCGATGCCTCGGCGCCCGGCGTGCGTCGCGCCGTGCGCTGGTTGGAGAGCCATCAGAACGAAGACGGCGGATGGGGCGAGGACCCGCGCTCCTACGACGATGAGAAGTGGGTGGGCCGCGGACCGAGCACGGCCTCGCAGACAGGCTGGGCGCTTCTCGCCCTGCACGCCGCCGGAGTGCGCTCGCAGGCCGTCGCGCGCGGGGTCCAGTGGCTCGTCTCCACGCAGCGCCCCGACGGCGGCTGGGACGAGCCCCAGTACACCGGCACGGGCTTCCCCTGCGACTACTACATCAACTACCACCTGTACCGGTTGACGTTCCCGATGATGGCGCTCGGGCGCTGCCTACGCGACGTCGAGGGCGACGGCGAGGGCGCCGACACCGAGCGACAGGGGTGACGCTCATCGGCGCTGAGCCGACCGATCGAGCAGCGGCCGGCATTCCGGCGGCCGACGCCGTGATGGCGCGGGCACAGACCGAGAACTTTCCCGTCGCGAGCCATTTCCTGCCGCGCAGCGCGCGCGGCGATCTGCTCGCGATCTACGGGTTCGCGCGCCTCGTCGACGAGCTCGGCGATACGGTCGCCGGCGACCGCCTGGCGGCGCTCGACTGGCTCGAGGCGGAGCTCGACCGTGCCTTCGCGGGCACCGCCCGACACCCGCTGCTGGTTCGCCTGCAGCCGACGCTCCGCGAGCGGCAGCTGGCACGCGAGCCGTTCGTGCGGCTGATCGAGGCCAACCGCGTCGATCAGCGCGTCGCGCGCTACGCGACCTGGGAGCAGCTGCGCGCGTACTGCACGCTGTCGGCGAACCCCGTCGGCGAGCTCGTGCTCGCCGTGCTCGGCCTCGCGACGCCCGCTCGGGTCGCGTTGTCGGACTCAGTCTGCACAGGCCTGCAGCTCGTCGAGCACTGCCAGGACGTCGCCGAGGACCTGCGCGCGGGACGGGTCTACCTGCCGGCCGAGGATCTCGCTCGCTTCGGCTGCGGCGAGGAGCAACTGGGGCGCGCCCACGCCGAGGCGCCGTTGCGCCACGTGCTCGCCTTCGAGGTCGAGCGCGCCCGTCAGCTGTTCGACGCGGGCGCGCCGCTGATCGGGCAGGTCCACGGTCGCGCGCGGCTCGCGCTCGCGGGCTTCCTGGGCGGCGGCCGGGCCACGGCCGCGGCGCTCGAGCGCGCCGGCTACGACGTGCTCGCCGGCCCGCCCCGCGCCGGCCGCGCTCGTCTGCTCGCGGCGATCGCGACGACGCTCGCCGGGCGGCGGGGCCGCGGGCGATGAGCGACGCGGCCGCCGTCGCCGAGGCCTACCGCCACTGTGAAGCGATCACCCGCCGGGAGGCCGCGAACTTCCACTACGGCGTGCGGCTCCTCGACCACCGCCGTCGCCAGGGGATGAGCGCCGTCTACGCCTTCGCCCGCCGGGTCGACGACATCGGCGACGGCACCCTCCCGGCCGCCGAGAAGCTCCTTCTGCTCGACGGCGAGAGCCAGGCGCTCGCCGCGCTGGAAGCTGGGAGCGCGCCACCCGGCGAGGATGACCTGGTGCTCGTCGCGCTCGCGGACACGCACACGCGCTTCGCGCTTCCCGCCGGCGCGCTCGGCGAGCTGATCGAGGGGGTGCGCATGGACGTGCGCGGCGTCGAGTACGAGACCTTCGACGAGCTCGTCGTGTACTGCCGGCGCGTCGCCGGTGCGATCGGGCGCGTGTGCCTCGCGGTCTTCGGCCTGCGCGCCGGCGCCGGCAACCCGGCGCGGGCGCACGCGCTGGCGGACGACCTCGGGGTCGCGCTGCAGATAACGAACATCCTGCGCGACGTGCGCGAGGACGCTGAGAACGGTCGCGTGTACCTGCCCGCCGAAGACCTGCGCCGCTTTGGGATCACCGGCGCGGCCGACGGGGACGCCGGCGCCGCACGGCGAATCGCGTCGCTGGCGCTCTCCGCCGCGGAGGAGTCGGCGGCCGCAGCCGCCACGCAGGAGCTCGCGCGAATGAGCGAGCTGGTGCGCTTCGAGGCGGCGCGCGGGCGCGAGTGGTTCGTGCGCGGCACGACGCTTGCTGGACTGCTCGACCGGCGCAGCGCGGCCTGCCTGATGGCGATGGCCGGCATCTACCGCAGGCTGCTGGACCGCATCGAGGAGGACCCGCCGTCCGCACTGGCGCGACGGGTGTCGCTGCCGAGGAGCGAGAAGATCATCGTCGCTGCGCGCGGAATGATCGGAGCGGGCGCTTGAGCGGCGGCCGCGTGATCGTCGTCGGCGGCGGCCTCGCGGGAATCACCGCAGCGCTCGACTGCGCCGCCGCGGGCGCCGAGGTGACACTGCTCGAGGTACGGCGGCGCCTCGGCGGCGCCGCGTACTCGTTCCACCGCGAGGGTCTCGAGATGGACAATGGCCAGCACGTGTTCCTGCGCGGCTGCACCGCCTATCGCGGGTTGCTCGCGCGTCTCGGCAGCGACCACCTCGTGGAGGTGCAGCCGCGCCTGGAGATCCCCGTGCTCAAGCCGGGCGCGCGGCCCTACATCCTGCGCCGCAGCTCGCTCCCGGCGCCGCTCCAGCTCGCCGGCGCGCTCGCGCGCTACCCCCACCTGACGGTCATGCAGCGCCTCGGCGCGGCCCGCGCCGCGCTCGCGTTGATGCGCCTCCGGCGCTCACGCAGCGGGCGCCGCGAGCTCGAGCGCGACGAGCTCACGCTGGCCGGCTGGCTCGCACGCCACGGCCAGGGCGCGGGGGCGATCGCCGCGCTGTGGGACCTGATCGCGCTGCCGACGCTCAACATCCGCGCCGCCGAGGCCTCGCTGGCGCTGGGCGAGTTCGTCTTCCGCGCCGGCCTGCTGACAGATACGGCGGCAGGCGACATCGGCTTCCATCGCGGCACGCTGAGCGAGGTGATCGCGCGGCCGGCGGCCGCTGCGCTCGCAGCCGCCGGCGTCGAGGTCCGGCTCGGTTGGGGCGTCGAGCGCGTCGAGCGCGCGGGCGAGGGATTCCTCGTGCGTGCCCGCGGCGCCCGCCCCGAAGCTGAGGTGGCGCGCGCAGGCGAGGCCGGCGGCGACGGCGCGAGAGGGGGGGACGGCGAGCCGCGCGCCGACAGCGAGCGGGGGGGAGACGCCGATCGGGACGGTGCAGACGACGGGATCGTCGCGGATACGGTGATCGTCGCCCTGCCGCACATGCGCGCCGCTCGCCTGCTCGAGCCACTGCTCGGCGACGCGGCGCAGCGCATCCAGCGCCTCGGCGTCTCGCCGATCGTCAACCTGCACGTGCTCTACGACCGCCAGGTGTGCAGCGAGCCGTTCGCCGCCGGAGTGGGAACGCCGGTGCAGTACCTGTTCGACCGCAGCACCGCCTCGGGAGCTCCGGCCGGATTCCAGTACCTCGCCGTTTCGCTGTCCGGAGCCGAGGAGGAGATGGGCATGAGCGTCGAGAAGTTGCGCGAACGCTACCTGCCGGCCCTCGCCGAGCTGCTGCCGCGGGCCCGCCAGGCGAACGTCGAGAGCTTCCTGGTCACG
>DASZNB010000008.1:0-9327 GCA_035551395.1 Solirubrobacteraceae bacterium
CGAGCGCGAGCGAGACGTGCGCGGAGTCGAGCGCCGCCATGCCGCCGTGGCCGAGCGCCGAGCTCGACCCGACGATCCCGGGCCCCGGGCCGCAGACGGCGGCGTCCCAGCCGAGCGTGCGCAGACCGTGATGCAGCGCGCCCGCTGTCGTGATCGCCTCGCCCTCGCCTCCGAAGGCCGCGCCGGCCGTCAGATGCCCGGCGAGCAGGCCCTGCTCGCGCAGCGCGCGCACTGTCCGCGAGTGTCCGCCCGGCAGAGCCCCGCCACAGCTCTGCACGTATCCAAGACGCTTGCCGGGAGCGCCACGCGAGAACGCCCAGGCGACGGCCGCGAGCTGACCGTGGAGTGCCAGCACCGCAACCGGGCGCTCGAGCGGGAGCTCGAGCCGCGCGTCCTCGACCGGCGCGACGGCGTGCTGCAGGCTCGTGTAGTTGAGCTTCATCACGGCCGCGCCCGGTTCGCCGGCGCCTTCGAGGCCGCGCGTGAGGTTGACGTGCACGATGTCGAAGCCGCCCGAGCCGAGTCCGAGATCGAGCGCCTCGACGTTGACGATCACCCGATCGCCGACCTCCGCGCGACCCACGAGCGTGACGTCGGCGATCGCCGCGCGCCTGTCTCCGAGTCCGTCGGGCGCGGTCAGCTCGACGACTAGCCGCTGCTCACGAACCCTCGCCTGCGCGCTCGGCGCCTCGCCGTTGGCGCCGGGAGAGGGATCATCGTCGAGCGGCTCGGTGTCGACGACGGTTGCGGGACGGAGCTTCAGCATCGGCGGGGCAAGCTAGCGGGCCGCGTCCGCGCTCGGCGCCGCTGCGTGGTCGAGCAGCGCGAGCGACACGTCGAGCATCTGCTCGAGCGCGAGCACGCTGACGCGCTCGCCGGGCTCGTGGTTGCGCTCGGTGCCGTTGGCGAGGTTGACGGTCTGGAACCCCTCTGCGATCAGCGCGTTGGCGTCTGAGCCGCCGCCACTGGATATCGCAGTGGGCTCGTGCCCGCAGGCTCGCAGGGCCGCCTCTGCAACCTGGACGGCCGTGCTGCGGCGCGAGAGGTGATAGCCGGCAAAGCTTCTCTGCACGCTCACATCGACGTCGCAGTCGCAGTCGGGCATGTTGGCGGCCTCGTGCACTCGGTCCACGATCTCGGCCACGAGGCTCTCTGCGCGGTCGTCCTCGAGCGCGCGCACCTCGCCGATGACCGTGCACTCTTCCGCGACGACGTTCATCGCCGTGCCGCCGGCGATCGTGCCGACGTTCACCGTCGCGGACTCGTCCAGCCGCCCGAGCGGCAGCGCGCAGACAGCGCGCGCAGCCGCGAGTATCGCGCTGCGGCCAAGCTCCGGACGGATCCCCGCATGGGCGGCGACGCCGCGGAAGCTCGCCTGGACGCGGAAGTGCGACGGGGAGTCGATGATCACCTCGCCGATCGGCGATGCGTGGTCGAAGACGTAGCCGAAGTCGCTGCGCAGGCTCGCGACCTCGAAGGCGCGCGCACCGGCCAGCGCCGTCTCCTCACCGACGGTGAACAGCAGCTCGACGTCCACCGGAGCGCTCTCGCGGGCGACGTGCCGGGCGAGCGCGAGCATCACCGCGATCGCGGCCTTGTTGTCGGCGCCGAGGATGCCCTCGTTGGCGTTTTCCCACACGCCGTCGCGAAGGACGGGCTCGACGGCGGCCTGCAACGGGACGGTGTCGAGGTGAGCGCACAAAAGCACCGAGCGCCCCTGCTCGCGGCTGGCGCCCGCGCGGCCGGGTATCCGCGCGAGCAGGTTGCCGCAGTCCGAGCCGGTGAGCTCGCCGGCGCGATCCTCCTCGACGGAAGCGCCGAGCGCACGCAGCTCGGCGATCACCCTGTCTGCGCAGGCACGCTCGGACCCGGAAGGGCTCTCGATGCGGCACAGCTCGGCGAAGGTGCCGCTCAGGTAGCGCTGCTCGAGCTGGCCGACCCGTGACGCGCTCGCGCCGGCGCTCACGGCCGGCTTGTGCTCTGGTCCGGCGCGCGGCCGGCCGCGGTGCGAGCGTCCTGCACCCGAACATCTTCGCCGTCCTGCGTCGGAGCGGACCGCGTCAGACGCGTCCGTGCCGGGCCCGGCGCTTCTCCCGAGAGCGCCTCGCGTGCCTGTGCTCGCGCGAGCGCGGCGGCGATGAAGTCGCGGAACAGCGGCGCGGGGCGCTCGGGGCGCGACTTGAACTCCGGGTGGAACTGCGAGGCGACGAAGAAGGGGTGCTCGGAGAGCTCGATCACCTCCACGAGGCGATCGTCGGGTGAGGTGCCCGAGATGCGCAGCTCGCCGCCGATGCCGGCCGCGTTGGTGAGCCGCTTGCGCAGCAGGTTGTTGACCTCGTAGCGGTGGCGGTGGCGCTCGTAGATGACGGCCTCGCCGTACATCTCGCGCACGCGCGTGTCGGCGTGCAGCTTGATCGGATCGGCGCCGAGGCGCATCGTGCCGCCGAGGTCGGAGACCTCCTTCTGCTCGGGCAGCAGGTCGATCACGGGGTAGGGCGTCTCGATGTCGAACTCCGTCGAGTTCGCGCCGGCCATCTCGGCGACGTTGCGTGCGAACTCGGCCACCGCGACCTGCATCCCCAGGCAGATGCCCAGGTAGGGGATCAGGCGCTCGCGTGCGATGCCGGCGGCCGCGATCTTGCCCTCGATGCCGCGCCCGCCGAAGCCCCCCGGGATGAGGATGCCGTCGGCCTGCTCGAGGATCTCCACGGGGTCAGCGCCCGCCGACGAATCGGAGCCGACGGGCTCGCGCTCCTCGCCCGACTCCAGCCCTCCGGCCGCACGGCGCTCGAGCCCCTCGGAGTCGATCCAGTCGATCTGCACGCGGCTGTCCTGGAGCGAGGCGGCGTGGCGCAGAGCTTCCGAGACGGACAGGTAGGCGTCCTCGAGCTGCACGTACTTGCCGACGAGGGCGATGCGAACCGTCCGGGATGCTCGAGCCGAGCGTTCGATCGGCTCCTTCCAGCGGGTCAGCTCAGGCGCCGAGGCCTGCTCGACGAGCTCCGCTCCGCCGAAGTGCTCGAGGATGAACTCGTCGACGCCCTGCTCGTGGAAGGTGAGTGGGACCTTGTAGATGTTGTCCACGTCGCACGCCGAGACGATCGCCTCCGTGGGCAGGCTCGCGAACAGCGCGATCTTCTTGCGGATCTCCTCCGACAGGGAGCTCTCGGAGCGGCACATGAGCATGTCGGGCGCGATCCCGATGCGTCGCAGCTCGTTGACGGAGTGCTGGGTGGGCTTCGTCTTCAGCTCGCCGGCGTGGCCGATGTAGGGGACGAGCGTGAGGTGGATGAACATGCAGCGCCGCCGTCCCACGTCCACTGGGAACTGGCGGATCGCCTCGAGGAAGGGCAGGGACTCGATGTCTCCGACCGTCCCACCGATCTCGGTGATGACGAAGTCGACGTCGCTGGACTCCGCGATCAGGGCGATCCGCTGCTTGATCTCATCGGTGATGTGCGGGACGACCTGCACGGTGCCCCCCAGGTAGTCGCCGCGGCGCTCGCGGCGGATGACGGTGTCGTAGATGCCGCCCGCCGTGACGTTCGAGGCGCGCGACGTGTTGGCATCGGTGAAGCGCTCGTAGTGGCCGAGGTCGAGATCCGTCTCGGCGCCGTCCTCGGTCACGAACACCTCGCCGTGCTGGTAGGGCGACATCGTGCCCGGATCGACGTTTATGTAGGGGTCGAACTTCTGCAGCCCGACCGTCAGGCCGCGCGTTACGAGCAGGCGTCCGATCGACGCCGCGGCAATGCCCTTGCCGAGCGAGGACACCACGCCGCCGGTCACGAAGATGAACCGGGTCTTGCTCGGGGCTTGCGGGTGTCGGTCTGAGTGATGCAAGGTCATGAGGGCCTGCCCCAGGAGTCTAGTTCGCGCAGGCCGGGAGTCCGTTCCACGAGCGTGGAGATCGAGCGCAGCTCGCCGTAGACGGTGATCGCTGCGAGCAGTGCGAGCGCGACGAGCTGCCCGGGCCCGGACAGGGTGAGCACGATCCACAGCCCGGCAAGGGCCCCGAGCAGGTTCGCCCCGGTGTCGCCGAGCATCGCCCGCTCGCGCAGGTCGTAGGCGCCGGCGACGAGCGCCGGCGCGAGAAACAGCCCGAGCGTCCACAGCGGCCGCGTTTCGCTCGATCCGATCGTCAGGCCGGCGCCGAGCAGCACGAGTGCCTTGAGCGAGCGACCGGGGCGCAGATCGAGCAGGTTGAAGACGTTCGTGGCGAGCACCAGCACGCCGGCGGCGAGCAGCCAGCGGGCCTCTGACAGGTTGAGATAGCTCATCGCCAGGAGCGCCAGTCCGAGCGAGCCGGCAGCCTTCAGCACCCCGGTCGAGATCTCCCCGCGCAGCAACGCCGCGCCGTGGCCGCGCCATCCGCGCACGGGCCGTGCGCCGCCTGCGGCGCTCCCCGCCAGGGGCCCCTTCGGTGCGAGCGTGTCGTCGATCAGGCCGAGCGCCAGGACGCCCGGGGCGTACAGCACGACGGGGACGAACTCGGGGTGGAAGAGGTCGCTCGAGGCGAGCCGCGCGAACAGCATCAGCGGGATCAGCGCGAGCAGCGCGGCGGCGAGCACGAGCACGCCGAAGGGAAACGCGAGCTCGCGCTCACGGAAGTTCGGGCGCGTTTGACCCGCCTGCTGGAGGGTGCGCAGGAGCGCGGGCGCGAGCAGCGCGGCGAGCGCGAGCGCGAGCAAGAAGGGCACGGCGTGCATGCCTGGAAGCTAGCGCCGCGAGCGGACAGGGCTCAGGGCTGCCCGGCGGCGGTGCTCACGGTCGGAAGCAGGGTGTCAGCCGTCGCCGTCGAGCCGAACGTGCCGTGGTCGCCGGCCAGCGCGTACACGAGCGCGGTCTGCCCCGCCAGCGCGTCGAGATCGTCGACGCTCGATAGGCCCTTTTCCTTGTACCACGGCACCTGCGACGGTGCGGCTTTGCTCAGCTCGACGCCGACGGCGGGAACGCCGACGGCGGCCACGCCGGCGAGCAGGCCGGACTCGAAGCTGGCGGCGGATCCGCCGGCTTCCGCGCTCAGGCCGGGCGGGTGCGCGCGGACGACGACGAGACCTTCCAGCCGTGTGAGCTGACCGTCGAAGGCGCTGAAGAGGCTCCCGCGCACGCGGCTGAGGAGCTCGCGCGCCACGAGCTGCCCTCCGCTCACGAGTTGGCGCCCGGCGAGCTGGCCGAAGCGTTCGAGCAGCGCGGGGGATTCGCCGAGCGCCGCGTAGTGGGTGCCTGCTGCCGCGCGCGCGAGGGCGAGGAGGTCGAGCGGCTCGCGTACGGCCACGACGGTCGCCAGGTTGCCGCCGGCCTCAGTCACCGCGGCGCGCACGAGCGTGTTGATCTCGTCGGAGGAGCCGCCGAGAAAGACGAGCCCGATGCTGCGGCCGCCGAGCAGTTCGTGCACGGCGAGTGGATAGAGGCCGTTGGCGAACGCCTGCTCGCTGCCGAGGCGTTCCTGCAGTTGCGCCGCCTTCGCGCGTTCGTCGCTGATTTCCGAGTTGAGGTTGTGGACGACCCCGCTCTTCGCGGAGGAGACGAGGTTCGAGTCACCGATCGCGACGCCGATCAGCACGCCGAGCGCGAGCGCAAACAGGACCGCGGCGAGCGAGAGCGCGTGATAGCGATAGTCGAACATCGGGCGCGACGCCGGCCGGGTCAGCCGCCGGCGCCGACGAGCGTCTGCAGCTTGAGCCAGAGCAGTTCCACGACGTCGCGCAGAGCCGGGGTGAGCCCGACGACCGCGATCATCGCGAGCAGGCCGGCGGCGATCACGACGAGCAACGGCGTGAGACCGGGCCGCGGGTGGTAGAGACGGCTGACACCCTTCGCATCGACGAGGATCTCGCCGATGCGAAGGCGGGTGAGGAAGGTGGAGGACATGCCTTTGCGGTTGCGGTCGAGGAAGTCGACGAGGTTGAACTGGGAGCCGACCGACACGATCAGGCGGGCGCCCTTCTCGGCGGCGATGAGCATCGCGATGTCCTGGCTGGTGCCAGGTGCCGGCACGAGCTTGAACGCCAGCCCGAGCTGTTCCAAGCGGTGGCGACCCGGTGCGCGTCCGTCCGGGTAGGAGTGGACGACGAGCTCCGCGCCGCAGCGCAGCGCTCGCTCGCTCGCGGAGTCCATGTCGCCGACGATCATCCCCGGCTTGAGGCCCTCCTCGAGCAGCGCGTCGGCGCCGCCGTCGACGGCGACGATCACCGGGCGCAGGTCGCGGATGAACGGCCGCAGGGCGCGCAGATCGCGCTGGTGCCCGACGCCGCGCACGACGACCAGCGTGGAGCGGTCGCGGAAGTCGGTCGCGAAGCGCGGCAGCTGGATCCTGCCGGCGAGCAGCTCGCGCTCCTCGCGCATGTGCTCGATCGTGTTGTGGGCGAAGCGCTCCAGCGCCTCACCGATCTCCTTGCGACGCGCATCGGTCTCAGCGGACACCCGGTCGATGTCGAGCAGCTCCCCGCGCGCGAGCACCACGCCCTTGCGCAGCACCTCCGCGCCGGGCGCAGCGCCGTCGCGCGCGAGCGCGCGCACGGTCAGCGGATCGCCATCGGCGACGGTGTCGAACAGGGCGTCGTCGGGCAGGTCGATCAGCACGATGCCGGCTTCGACGAGCAGCTGCGGGCCGAGGTTCGGGTAGGAGCCTCCCGAGGACGGCCTGCAGTTGAGCACCGCCGCGGCTTCGGCGGCGATCAGCTCCTCGGCGGAGACGCGGTCGATGTCGAGGTGGTCGATCAGCGCGATGTCGCCCGGGACGAGGTGCTTGACGAGCAGCTTCGTGCGCCGTCCCGGCCGGACCGGCCCGGCGACGGCGACGGCGACGGCGGCAGCGGCATACGGACCCGTCATCTGCTGCCGTCCGGCGAGGCTCGATCGGGTTGCGGCCACGCCTGCGAGAGTAACGCGCGCACACGCCCGGCGCACCCGTGCGGAGCGTCAGGCGGCGCGGCGCAGCTCGCGCGCGTGACGGCGCGCGCTGGTGTCGCCCTCGTCGGCTCCCAGCATCCGCACGAGCTCGCCGATCACCTCGCCCTCGGCCAGCTGCACGACGGTCGTGAGCGTCGGCTCGGCGCCGGTGTCCTTGGCGATCGAGAAGTGGCGGTCGGCGAGCGAGGCGATCTGTGGAAGGTGGGTGATGCAGAGCACCTGGCGGCGCTCGGCGAGCTCGCGCAGGCGAGCCCCGACGGCGCGCGCGGTGTGTCCCCCGACGCCCGCGTCGACCTCGTCGAACACGAGCGTGGCATCGGTCGCGGACGCGTCGGCGACGGTCATGATCGCGAGCATCACCCGCGAGAGCTCACCACCGGATGCGATCTCGCGCAGAGGGCCGCACGGCACGCCGGGGTTGGGCGCGATCAGGAACTCGACCGCATCGCCCCCGCCGGGGCCGGCCTCGCGCTCGGACAGCGCGACCTCGAAGCTCGCCTCGCCCATCGCGAGCGCGGCGAGCTGCTCGCGGACGGCCGGCGCGAAGCGCGCCGCCGCCTGCTGGCGTGCGCTGCGCACGGCGCCGGTGTGCTTGGCGAGCTCGCTGCCGGCGCGGTCGAGCTGCTGCTCGGCCTCGGCGATCGCGTCCTCGGCCCCGGCTAGCTGGGCACGGCGCGCGCGGGCGCTCTCGGCGAAGGAGAGCACCGCAGCCACGCTGCCGCCGTGCTTGCGGGTCACACGCTCCAGTGCCGCCAGGCGCTCTTCGAGCAGCTCGAGCGAGGGCTCGGGGCCGTCGCCGAACTCGACGCTGGCGCCGGCGCGTTCGGCGTAGGCGCGCAGCTCGGCGGCCAGGTCCTGGGACTCGATGATCAGCGCGCGGGCGCGCTCGGCGAGGCCGTCCAGCGCCGGATCGACGCCGGCGAGCGCGTCCAGTCCGGCGACGGCCCCAGCGAGCGGAGGCGCTCCTGCGACGGCTTCGGCCTCCGGCGCGAGCGCCTCGGCCGCGCTGCCGGCGCTGGCTTGCAGCGCGTCGCGGCGGCGAAGCCGCTCGCGCACCGCGAGCAGCTGCTCGTGCTCGTCGGCGTCGAGCTCGAGCGAGTCGATCTCACCGAGCTCGAAGTCGAGCAGGTCCAGCTCGCGGTCGCGCTGGGCGGCGAGCTCGCGCAATCCGGCGAGCCTCTGATCCAGCTCGCGGCCACGCGCGAACGCCTGTGCGCAGGCGTCCAGGCTCGCGGCGTGGTCCCCGCCGCAGAGCCCATCGAGGATCTCGAGCTGGGCTGCGGCGAGCGTGAGCTTGCGGTGCTCGTGCTGGCCGTAGAAGGCGAGCAGGCCGGCGGCGACGTCGCGCAGATCAGCGACCGTCGCCGAGCGTCCGTTGAGGTAGGCGCGCGTGCGTCCATCGACGCCGACGCGGCGCGCGAGGACGAGCTCCTCGGCATCTGCGCTGACGCGCTCGGCGAGGTCCTCGCGCAGCGGCAGCGGAAGGTCGAAGACGCCCTCCACGTAGGCCTCCTGCGCACCGGGTCGCACGATACCCGCCCGTGCGCGTCCTCCGAGCAGGAGATCGAGCGCGTGCGCGAGCACGGTCTTGCCGGCTCCTGTCTCGCCTGTGAGGACGTTCAGGCCGGGCGCCAGGCGGAGATGCGCCTGCTCGATCAGCAGCAGGTTCTCGACTCGCAGCTCTTGCAGCACGCGAGCAGGTGTACCAGCGCCCGGGGACGGATCGCAGGACTCGACAGGCCGCGCGGGCACCGTCGGTAGTGGTCGTCGGGACCCAGGCTTGCGGGCGGCACCGCCGAGACGTCATAATCGTCGCTGAGGTCAAGGAGACGACCACGATCCGCCCCCTACACTCGGGGCTGAACGGCATGGTGGCCATGGACGATAACCCGAGCACGAACCCGCTGGCCCCCGACAGGGAGGCCTGGCTCGGGGTGGCCGCGCTCGACGAGCGGCTCGATGAGGAGATCAAGCGAGCCGAACGCCACGGCACCCACTTGAGCTGTCTGCTCGTCGTCGTCGAGAACCTCGACGAGCTCGCGGGCGAGCACGGCGAGGAGCTGCGCGAGCAGACGCTCGAATATGTCGCCAAGGCGCTGAGCGGCGAGCTTCGCCGCTTCGATCGGATCGGTCGCCCGAGTGGCCAGGAGCTGCTGGTCGTGCTGCCCGGCGCGGACGGGCCCCGCGGCGAGATGGTCGCCAGGCGCGTGCTGGACCGGCTGCGCGCGATCAAGGTGGAAGCGCGCGGATCCCGCCGAGCGCTGCGCGTATCGGTCGGCCTGTCCGCCTGGCAGGACGGCGGAGCCGCAGATGAGCTGCTGCTGCGCGCCCGCGCCGCCTCGCGAGTGGCAAACGGCGAGGAGCTGGCGAGCGCCGACGGCGGGACCCAGGCGCCGCCCGTTCGCGAGGCCC
>DASZNB010000009.1:0-8151 GCA_035551395.1 Solirubrobacteraceae bacterium
CCTGCACGGCGATCTCTGGTCGGGCAACGTGATGGCTGACGTGGGCGGGCGTGCCTGGCTGATCGACCCGTCCTGCTACGGCGGCCATCGCGAGGTGGATCTCGCGATGCTGCGCCTGTTCGGAGCGCCCTCGGAGCGCTCGTTCGCGGCCTACGAGGAGAGCAGGCCGCTGGCCGACGGCTGGCAGGAACGCGTCGAGCTCTACCAGCTGCTGGCGCTGCTCGTCCACGCGCTGCTGTTCGGCGGCTCCTACGTCGCCGCCGCCGAGCGCATCGCCGCGCGCTACGGCTGACGTCCGCTCGCCCGATCGCCGCGTCGGCTCAGCGGGCGCGGAGAAATCGGGGGCCGCGGAGGCTCGGGGGCGGAGGGACAACGCGCCGTTGGTGTCCCGCCGCGCGCGAGCTCGTCGGAGTCGCGGTTGTGCGCCCCGAGACGCTCGCATCCCGTCGCCGGCTGTATCTGCTGGCGCGCGTCATCGTCGCACGCCACTACCGCCGCGAGCTCACGCTCGCGGCCGTTGCGGGCGCCCTCAGCAGCTCGCCACGCCAGCTCCAGCGCGCCTACGCGCAGTTCGGGGAGGTGAGCTTCAGCGAGGATCTCCTGGACCGGCGCATGGCCGCCGCGGCCGAGCTGCTGGTGGCGCATCGCTCGATTCCCGTCGCCGCCGTGGCCCGCCTCGTCGGGTATCGCCAGGGCACGCACTTCGCGCACGCCTTTCGCCGTCGCTTCGGCGTCTCACCGGCGCGCTTTCGCGAGCGTGCCCCGCTGCGCGTCGCCGGCGGCTACCGCCGCCTTGGGGCCGCGGAGCCGGCCGATCCGGCCGCGACGGGCTCGC
The DNA here is from genome assembly GCA_035551395.1 of Solirubrobacteraceae bacterium. Lineage (GTDB taxonomy): Bacteria > Actinomycetota > Thermoleophilia > Solirubrobacterales > Solirubrobacteraceae > Palsa-744. The sequence goes on from DASZNB010000009.1 coordinate 836, forward strand.
GCGGGGCCAGCTCTTCGCCGCTGTCAGTCGGTTCGGCGAACGGGAGGCGCAGGCGCATCAGCGCGCCTCCGCCGGCTGCCGCTTCGGCAGCGACGGTCCCGCCCTGCTGAGCGGCGACCTGGCGCACGATCGCAAGCCCCAGCCCGGAGCCCGGCCGCCCGCGCGCCTCCGCACCGCGATAGAAGCGGTCGAAGATGTGCGGCAGGTCCTCGCCGGAGATACCCGGCCCGTGGTCGCGGACGGTCAGCTCGGTGCCGTGCAGGGCGATCTCCACGGGTTCCCCCGGCGGGCTGTACTTGACGGCGTTGTCGATCAGGTTGCCGACCGCCCGCTCGAGCCTCGCGGGCACGCCGGTGACGATGGTCGGCTCGAGCTCGACGAGGAGCGGCGTCGCGGGCGCGTGGCGGTGCGTACGCTCGACGACCTCCTCGATGAGCAGATCGAGGCGCAGCTCCTCGCTGTCCTCGCGCTGCTCCTCGCCGCGCGCGAGATCGATCAGGTCGTTGATCACGAGGGTCAGCTCCTCGATCTGCTCGACCACGTCGGCGAGCAGGCCGCGCTGCTCCTCGGGATCCATGCTCCCGGCCTGCTGCTGCAGGATCTCGACGTTCGTGCGCAGGCTCGTGACGGGGGTGCGCAGCTCGTGCGAGGCGTCGGCGACGAGCTGGCGCTGCGCGTGCACGGACGCGTCAAGTGCGCTGACGGAGCGCTCGAGCGCGTCGAGCATCGCGTTGAAGCTGCCCGCCAGCCGACCGATCTCGTCCTCGCCGACCCGCTCGATGCGGCGGCTGAGGTCGCGCGTGACGGCGACGTGCTCGGTGGCCGCGGTCAGGCGCTTGAGCGGCAGCACCGCCGCACCGGCGACCAGGCGCCCGAGCAGCGCTGCGAGCGCGACGCCGCCGAGCACGAGCAGCACGAGGATCAGCCGCAGGCGCGAGAGCAGGCTGTCGACTTCGGTCATCGGCTGGGCGAGCTGCACGACGCGGCCCTTGCCGAAGGACTCCGCGAGGATGCGCAGGCGAACGCCGTTGACGTTGGAGTCGCGCAGGAACGAGCGGCCGCCGTGCTTGGCCAGGGCGAGGGTCGCCGGCGTGACGGGCAGCGAGACGTTGTGGGCCGAGCGCACGATGATCCGCCCGGCCGAGTTGACGACCTGCTGGTAGCCGCGCACCTGATTGGGTCCGGGCGGCAGCCGGCCGAACAGGTTCGAGGCGCCTGCGGCGTAAGAGGCTTTTTGTGGGTAGCGGCCGCTGCCGGCGCGCCGGGTGGCCGCCGTGCCGCCGCTGGCGCCGGCTTTCGTTTCGCTCGCGTCTTTGCCGTTGTCGCCGGCGATCCCGTTGAGATCGAGCGCGAGCCGTTCGGTGGCGCTCAGGCTCGTGGCGGGCGCGTGCCCCGGTTCCAGGAACCGCTCGAGCCGGATCGCTGCGTGGCCGCGGTTCTGCAGCTGGGTGTCCACCTGACGCTGGAGCTGGTCGGAGGTCAGCACGTAGGTGAGCAGCGAGGCGAGCACGATCGCAACGGCAACGGCCGCGGCCGAGGCGATCGTGATGCGGCGGCGGAAGCTCATGGGCGAGTACGCAGAACGTAGCCGACGCCGCGCACGGTGTGCAGCAGGCGCAGCTCCTCGCCGACCTCGGTCTTGCGTCGCAGATAGCCCATGTACACGCCGAGCGAGTTGGAGCTCGAACCGAAGTCATATCCCCAGACCTGCTCGAAGATGACCGAGCGCGAGAGCACCTGTCGAGGATGGCGCATGAACATCTCGAGCAGCAGGAACTCGGTGCGAGTGAGCTGGAGTATGCGCTCGCCGCGCCACGCCTCATGCGCGCGCAGATCCAGGCGCAGGTCCTCGAAGACGAGCGTCTCGCCCGGGCCGTCCTCCTCCTCGCCGGCCCTGCGCAGCAGCGCGCGCACGCGCGCGAGCAGCTCGCGCAGGGCGAACGGCTTGACGAGGTAGTCGTCGGCTCCAGCGTCGAGACCGGCGACGCGGTCGTCCACCTCGCCACGGGCGGTCAGCATCAGCACGGGCGTGCTGTCGCCGCCTTCGCGCAGGCGCCGGCAGACTTCCAACCCGTCCATGCGCGGCATCGCGATGTCGAGAATCACCGCCTCGTAGGCGGTCGCGCTGAGGCGCTCGAGAGCCTCGCGGCCGTCGGCCGCCTGGGCGACCTCGTAATGTTCCAGCGAGAGCGCCCGCGACAGCGCGCTCTGCACAGCGGGCTCGTCGTCGACGACAAGTATGCGTGCTTGCTCGGCCATGGTTGGCGGCGTCCGGCGCTCCGTGTCCCGCTCCGCGTTGCGCGCGGGCAGCGAAGGACATGCTTGTCAGGCTAGCGTGATGAGCGAGCCACACAGTCGGCTAAGGAATCCCGAAGAGGATGCTAAGAATCGCCAGGGAGGGGATCAACGTCGAGCAGGACAGCAAAGCGCCGAGCGGCTCGGGAGTCCTGGAGGCGCAGTCGCGCAGACTGCGCAACAGCATCATCAGCCTGGCGGTGTTCTTCGCGATCGTCGTCGCCCTGCTGCTGGGCGTCCCAGGCCTGCAGTCGGCGGGCGATCGCATCTCCGACGCGAACGGCTACTGGATCGCGGGGGCGGTGGCGCTCGAGGTGCTCTCGTGCGTCGCCTACGTCGTGCTGTTCGACCTCGTCTTCGGGCGGCTCGGCCGCAGCCTCAGCTCGCGCCTGTCGCTGTCGGAGCTGGCCGTCAACTCGGTCGTCTCCGTGAGCGGCCTCGCGGGCATCGCGCTCGGTGCCTGGGTGCTGCGCAGCAAGGGCTTCTCGGTCGAGCGGATCGCCAAGCGCTCGGTGCTGATCTTCGTCGTGACGAGCGCCGTGAACGTCGGCGCGGTCGCGCTGATCGGGCTGCCGATGTGGCTCGGGCTGGTGCCGGGCTCGCGTGACGAGCTGCTGACCCTGCTGCCCGCGGTGGCGGCGATCGCGACGATCGCAGGGACCGTCGCGCTGGCGGCCGCCGCGCGGCGTGCGGCCGCGCGGCGGGGGCCGCGCGGCGGCCGTGTCACGATCGCGCTGAGCGCGATCGGCGGCGGCGTGGAAGACGCGCTGAAGCTGATCGGCGAGCACGACTGGCGACTGCTCGGCGCCGTCGGCTACTGGCTGTTCGACAACCTTGTCCTGTTCGCCTGTCTCGCCGCGTTCGCTCACCCGCCCTCGTTCTGGGTCGTGGCGATGGCGTATCTCGTCGGCATGCTCGCCAACTCCGTCCCTGTTCCCGGCGGCTTCCTCGCGGTGGAAGGCGGCCTGGTGGGAATGCTGCTGCTGTTCGGCGCACGCCCCGGGTCGCTGGTGATCGCCGCGGTGCTCGTCTATCGCGCGATCTCGCTGTGGGTGCCGGCGCTGATCGGCTCGCTGGCCTTCCTCAGCCTGCGGCGGGAGATCGACAAGCCGGTCGCTCCCGCAGGCGCTTAGCCGTAGACCTGGTCCTTGTAGGCGGTCGCGGCTTCGACACGCTGGCAGGTGCGGCCGGGCAGGCTCGCCATCACGCGCGAGACGTCGCCTTCGACGACGCCGGCCAGCCCCGGGCAGTAGACGGGCGGGGGCAGCGGCCCGAGCGATGCGCCGGAAGCGTTGAGTGGGGCCAGCCGCGCGGTTGCGCGCATCGCGTGGCTGGGGGTGTCGGAGAAGACGTCGATCGCGACGCGGCCGGTGTAGAGCTCGATCGAGCGGCCTTCGTCGTAGATCGTGGCGGGGACTCCGCGGATCACCGTGTTTTCCTGCTGGCCGAGGGGCGCGTTGGAGTGGAGCCGGTAGACGACTGTCGTCACCTGCAGCGGCAGCTGGCAGCTGCCGCCGCCGAAGATCCCCTTGCTCTGGACGCAGTCGCCGTAGTAGACGCTGTCGCCGATGCGTTCGATGTAGCCGCGCAGACCGTCGGCTGCCGCCAACGCGTGCCCTTCAAAGCGCGGACCGACCCAGTAGACCTCGAAGAAGGGAAAGGTCTGCGCTTCGGCGAGTTCCGCGGCCGCGATCGGGCGCGGATGCCCGGTGCCGCAGCCGGCGAGGAGCAGCGCGGCGGCGACGACGAGGCCCGCCAGCGCAAGACGCCCCGCGGCGGGGGCCGCCGCCGCGAGCCCGGCCGGCGCGCTTCGCGCCCCGCCGGGGTGCGCGTCGGCATCGTGGTCGTGGGGGTTCGGGGACGCCATCGCCGTCATTATCTTGGCGTGGCGCACAGAAGCACAGCTACTTCGGCGCCCGCGAGCTGTTCAAGCGGGTACGGATCCGCCACCGACCTGGCGGAATTGCCGGGGTCCGGTGGGGTAGCACACCGGACCCCGGTCGATCTTCGCACCCGCGGCGCTCGCCTCGCGTCACTCGCCCCGCTCGCGCTCGCGGCCTGCCTGATCGCGGCCTGGCTGATCGTCGACCCCCGCACGCCGGACCTCGCCGCACAGGTCTATCGCGTTGGACTGTTTCGTCAGCTCGGCTTCGCGATCTGGGACGAGCACTGGTACGCCGGGCACCACCTGCCGGGCTACAGCCTGCTGTTCGGACCGCTCGGGGCGCTGCTCGGAGTGCGCCTGCTGGCCGCGCTGTCGGTGCTCGCCTCGACGCTGCTGTTCGAGCGGCTCGTGCGCTCGGTGTTCGGCGCGGCGGCGAGCTGGGGCGCCTGCCTGCTCGCGGTGGCGGTCGTCGCCGACGTGTGGGCGGGACGGCTCACGTTCGCGCTCGGCGTCGCGCTGGCATTGGCGGCCGCGCTGGCGTTCGCGCGCGAGCACCCGTTCGGGGCCGGCGCCCTGGCGGCCGCGTGCGCGGCGGCGAGCCCCGTCGCCGGCGTGCTGCTCGGGCTGGCCGCGCTCACGCTGTCGCTCTCGCTGCGCTCGCCGCGCTCGCTCGTGGTCCTCGCGCTGCCAGGCGCGGTCGTGCTCGGCGCGCTCGCGGCGCTGTTCCCGGAAGGCGGCTTTGAGCCGTATCCGCTCGCGTCCTTCGCCGCGACGGCGCTCGTCGTGCTGGCGTTCCTCGTGGCGCTGCCGCCGGGCTCCGGGCGGCTGCGCGGGGGCGGCGCGGTGTACCTGGCGGCGTGCGTGCTGTGCCTGCTCGTGCACTCGCCGATGGGCAGCAACGTCGAGCGCTACGGCGTCCTTTTGTCGGCGCCGCTGTTGCTGAGCGCGTGGCTCTCCGCACACGCGCGGGGGCTCGCGCGGGTCGGCCCGCGCCAGCTGGCGGTGCTCGTCGCGGCGCTCGCAGCGTCGCTCACCTGGGTCATATGGGGCCCGGTGCGTGAGACGCTCGCCGTCTCCGGCAGCCCGGCCACCAACGCTGCCTACTACACGCCGGTGGAGCGTTTCCTCGCCAGCCGCCGCGGCGCGGGCCCCGTGCGCCTGGAGGTCCCGCTCACGCGCACGCACTGGGAGGCCGCGCTGCTGGCGCCGAAGGTCTCGCTCGCGCGCGGATGGGAGAAGCAGCTCGACAGCCGCTTCGATCAGGCCCTGCTCAGCCGCTCGCTCGATGCCCGTTCATACGACTCCTGGCTGCACCGCGAGGCGGTCGCCTACGTCGCGCTGCCCGACGTTCCGCTCGACCCCTCGAGCGCCCGCGAGGGACGCCTGATCCGCGCCGGGCTGCCCTTCCTCACGCCGGTGTTCGCGAGCGCGCACTGGCGCATCTTCCGGGTCGCGAGCCCGACCCCGCTGGCCTCGGGGCCGGGGCGCCTGACGCGGCTCGGACACGACTCCTTCACGCTGCTGGCCGGCTCGGCCGGTCGCTTTCTCGTGCGCGTGCACTTCAGCCGCTACCTGACCGTCACGCGCGGGCGCGGCTGCGTTGGCGCGGCGCCGGAAGGCTGGACCGCCGTCACCGTCAGGGAGCCGGGCACGGCGGTGATCGCCGCGCGCTTCTCGCTCGCGCGGGCCCTCTCCGCCGGCGCCGCCTGCTAGCGCGGGGCGAGCCCGTACAGGCCGGTGTAGCCGGTGAGGTAGATGTCGGTCCCGTCGCTGATCACCGGATCGAAGGCGCCGGTGTCCATCGTGAAGAGCACGCGCCCCGTGGAGATCCCGAGGCCATAGGTGCGGTGCTGGCCGAGGTCGGCGAAGTAGACGATGCGCCCGACGATCGTGGCCGAGCCGGAGATGCGTCCGTGCGCGTCGTAGTGCCAGCTGACGCGGCCGGAGCGCGCGTTGATCGCGTAGAAGCTGCCGTCGTAGGAGCCGACGTAGATCGTCGGCCCGAGGCCCGGGGCGTTGGTGACGGCCGGCGAGGCATACACGTAGGCGCCCGTCTGCACTGCCCAGTCGAGCTTGCCGCTGGAGGCGTCGTAGGCGTACACGCGACCGTCGGTGTTGCCGAGGTAGACGCGCCCGTAGACGACTGCGGCGGTCGAGTAGAAGGTGCCGCTGCCGAGCAGCGCGCCTTCGGAGCCCGCCAGCCACAGGCGTCGCCCGCTGGCCTCCGAGACGGCCTGCACGTGCCCCGAGTAGTCCCCGAAGTACAGCACGCCGCCGGACAGGCTTGGGCTTGCCTTGACAGCGCCGCCGGCGTGGTAGGTCCAGATCGGCCTGCCGGTGCTCGCGTTGAGTGCATAGACGGTGCCGTTCTGGGAGCCGAAGAAGACGCGCCCGCGATCGACGAGCGGCGAGGACTCGCTGGCGCTCGGCAGCGAGCGCGACCAGCGCATCGCGCCCGTCTTGGAGTTGAGCGCGACGATCCTTCCGGGGCTCGAGCCGTTGCCGGTGTTGAGGATCGTCGCGTACACCGTGTTGAGCGTGACGGCGGGCGAGGAGGCCGATAGGCGCCCGAGCGGCACCGACCAGAAGGTGTGGCCGGTGCGCCGGCTCACGGCCGTGAGCACGGCGTCGTCGGCGAGCTGGAAGATGTGGTCGCCGTAGATCACCGGGGGAAACTCGAGCAGCGCGTGGTCGTTGTGCACCCACAGGCGCTTGAAGGGGGGACGCACGCGTTCGGGCGCAGGGAAGAAGCGCGTGTGGTTCTTGGTGTAGCCGTAGAACGGCCACGCGAAGCGATCGACGCCGTGCTTCTGCTTGGGCAGCGTCGGCGTCGGCTGGGCGACGAAGGGAGCGTGCGGGTGGTAGATGCTGCCGGTGCGGTTGCGGTCATACAGGTAGGCGGCGAGGGCGGCGGCGGCGAGCAGCACGACCACGGCGGCGAGCGCAAGGCGAACCCTGCGGGTGCGTGGCAGCAGGCGCCGGCGGTCGCTCATCACGGAGATATTGCCGCGTCAGGCGGCAAGCTCGCGCGGGGAGGGGGGGCGCTCGCCGTCAGCGGCGGCCGCCTGCTCGGCCGCGATCGGCGCGAGAGCTTCCTCGACGACGGCGCCGGCCGGTTGGCGCACCGCGGGGCTCA
>DASZNB010000010.1:0-24923 GCA_035551395.1 Solirubrobacteraceae bacterium
ATCCCGGCGCGGGCGTGCCCGCCGGCGCGAGGAGCGCGTCTGGCGCCTGCTCGTGGGGGTCTGGGCGGCGCGCGCCCTGCGCGACGCGAGCGGCCTCGCTGCGATCACCCTCGCGGACGGGCTCGCGCCGCCCGCGCGCGCAGGAGCGCCGAGCAACAGACCGCGCGCGAGCGCGGCGAGCACGCACGCAGCGCCGGCGCCGAGCAGCAGCGCGAGGACGGCAGCGCAGCGTGTCGCTCGCTCGCTCGCCATAGGCAGGCCCTGGGCCGCGCCCGAATCGTGCGCGACTGCGCCCGCAAGAAATGCGTGCTCGTCGTAGACGCGGTAGACCTCGCGCCCGGGACGCCTCAACACGACGGTGCACCGCGCCCCGGCTGGGCCACGCGGGCGACCGGAAACCGGAGAGGGGAGAACTCCGGACCCCGGCCGCCTACGCGCGAATGGGCTTCGCCGCGCCGTCGTCCGTTCAACCGACGGCCGGCGTGCCGAGGGACGTGTCCATGGGTGGGGGAGTTGCGATTCATGGACAGGTCCCGGCGCTCTTCTCCGACAGGGCCGCGCCCGGCTGGACGGCGCGGTCGTCCTCGAGCATCAGCTGGCGAAGACGCGCTCGTCCCCGCTGAGCGACCTTGCGGTACTTCTCGTCGGACCAGCCGTGCAGCGCGCAGAATTCGCGAGTGCCCATGGCGAGTGAGACCTGGGTGGCGATCACGAGTCGCTGCTCGGGCGTGAGCCGGCGCGCGAGCGCCTGGACGCGACCGAGCTCGAAGCGCAGGATCGCGAGCCGCTCGGGATCTCCGCGCAGATCGGGAACGGTCCGCGCCTCCCGTCCCGCGCCATCGAGCGACGCAGCGCTCTCGAGCGCCGCCTGCATCGGGCTGCGCCCACCGAGCGCCCGGCGGCGGTCGTTGACGCGCGAAAGGAAACGTTGCTCGAGCGTGCGTGCAATGTGCGTTCGGCTCGCGTACGAGCCCCGACGCGCATTCGCGAGGAGCTCGAGCGTGGCCTGACTGAAGCAGTCCTCGAGATCCTCCCTACGCAGCCGGTGGCGATGCACGCGCAGCAGCAGCTCACGCTTCGCGCGCGCGACGTGCGCCACCTCGTGCGCCGGATCGGACTCGTGTGCCGGCGGCGCCGTCCGCCCGACGGCGTCCGCGAGTCGCGTTTTCGGCTCCCATCGGGTAGACACATATGGATGTCGCTGCGGGCAGCCCCGAGACCCCCCCTCCACTTCATCGCTGCGGCGGACCCGCGCATTCAGCCGCGCGGGTCCCGCAGGCGCTGGGCGACGCGCGAGGGCCTCGCGAGAGCGCCGCTGCGATGAGCGTCACCGACACGCTTCACGCGCTCGACCGCCGCCAGCAGCAGAGCCCGCGCATCGGCTTCCTCGCCGCGGTGATCAAGAAGTTCACCGACGACCAGGCCGGCCAGCTCGCTGCGCTGATCGCCTACTACGGGTTCGTCTCGCTGTTCCCTCTCCTGCTCGTGCTCGTGACGATCACCGGCTTCGTGCTGCAGGGCGACCCGGCCGAGCAGAAAGCGATCCTCGACGGTGCGCTCGGCCAGTTCCCGATCGTCAGTGACCAGCTCAAGCTCCACTCGCTCACCGGCAGCGGCGTCGCCCTTGCGATCGGCGTGATTGGCTCGCTGCTCGCCGGCATGGGCATCACCGGGGCCACGCAGACTGCCTTCAACCGCGTCTGGCACGTGCCGTTCAAGGACCGGCCGAACTTCCTCGTCGCGCATCTGCGCGGCCTCGGCATGCTGGCGATCCTCGGCACGATGTCCGTGATCTCGACGACGGCCGCCGGCTTCGTGGGCTCGAGCTCGCATGCGGCCGCGGACGTGATCGGCGGCATCCTGCTCGCCTTCGCGTTCAACCTGGCGCTGTTCATGACCGCCTTCAAGCTGCTCACGGCCGTCGAGGTGTCCTGGCGCGACCTGCTCCCAGGCGTGGTGCTTGCGGCCGTGTTCTGGCAGCTGCTGCAGCACCTCGGCGGCTACTACATCGATCACGAGCTCAAGCACACGGGCCCCCTCTACGGCGTCTTCGCCCTCGTCCTCGGCCTGCTCGCGTGGCTCTACCTCGGCGCGCAGCTGACGATGTTCGCGGCCGAGGTCAACGTCGTGCGCGTGCGCAGGCTGTGGCCGCGCAGCTTCTTCTCCGATCCCCTGCTCGACGCGGACCGCCGGGCGATGACCTTCTCCGCCGAGGTCGAGGAGCGCGTTGACGAGGAGAACGTCGAGGTCACTTTCGACGGGCAGTAGCGCGCCGTTTGGCTCTGGCATGCGGGTTTTGGGCATGGGAGCCAACTACTTGCGCACGCAACGACCTCGCGCTATACTAACTACACTTTCGTAAGCTCATATGGAGACATCACTTATGCCCTCTCCCGTAGATCAGCCCACCATTCAGCCCCAGCCGCCCAAGCGCCTGCTGCGCCTGATTCCCCTCGACGACACCGTCGTGTTCCCCAACATGGGCATCACGCTGACGATCGACGTGGGCGACGACGAGCGTGTCGTGCTCGTCCCGCGGCACGAGAACGAGTTCCTCGAGGTCGGCACGATCGCCGAGGTCTCCGAGCAGATTCGCCTTCCCGGCGGCGGACGCGCGGTCGCCATCTCCGGCGAGCATCGCGCCCTGATCGGCGCCGCCCAGACCGGCCCCACCGGCGAGCTTCGCGTCGAGGTGGACGAGCGTCCCGACGAGGTCCCCGTGGACAAGCGCACGCGGGAGCTCGAGCGCGAGTATCGCGCGGTCGTCGAGGAGATCCTCGAGCTGCGCGGTGACGACGGACGCATCTCCGCGTTCCTGCGCGCGATCGCCGAGCCCGGCGCGCTGGCAGACTCCGCCGGCTACTCCCCCAACCTCTCATACGAGCAGAAGGTCGAGCTGCTGCGCACGCTCGACGTCACTGCACGCCTCGAGCTGGCCGTGAAACTTCAGCGCGAGAGCCTGGCCGAGCTGCAGGTGCGCAAGCGCATCCGCGAGGACGTCCAGGAGGGCGCCGAGAAGCAGCAGCGCGACTACTTCCTGCGCAAGCAGATGGACTCGATCCGCAAGGAGCTCGGTGAGGACGACGCGTCGGTCGCCGACGAGTACCGCACGAAGATCGAGGACGCCGACATGCCCGCCGAGGTATCCGAGCAGGCGCTCAAGGAGCTCTCCCGCCTCGAGCGGATGGGCGAGCAGACGGGCGAGTCGAGCATGATTCGCACCTACCTCGACTGGCTGATCGCGGTGCCCTGGGGCAAGCGCTCTGAGGAGCACCTCGACCCGGTCGCCGCGCGCGCCGTGCTCGATGCCGACCACGCGGGCCTCGAGGACGTCAAGGACCGGATCACCGAGTACCTCGCCGTGCGCAAGCTGCGCCAGGAGCGCGGTATCGAGGCCGATCCCAAGTCCGGCGCGATCCTCACGCTGATCGGGCCCCCCGGCACCGGCAAGACATCGATCGGCGAGTCCATCGCCAGGGCCACCGGACGCGAGTTCGTGCGCATGTCGCTCGGCGGCGTGCGCGACGAGGCGGAGATCCGCGGGCACCGGCGCACCTACATCGGCGCGCTCCCCGGCCGTCTCGTGCGGGCGCTCCGCGACGCGGGCACGATGAACCCCGTGATCCTGCTCGACGAGGTCGACAAGGTCGGCGCGGACTGGCGCGGAGACCCCTCCGCGGCGCTGCTCGAGGTCCTCGACCCCGCGCAGAACCACTCCTTCCGCGACCATTACCTCGACGTCGAGCTCGACCTCAGCCAGGTGATGTTCCTGGCCACGGCGAACGTCGCCGACACGATCCCCGGCCCGCTGCTCGACCGCATGGAGGTGATCCGCTTCGACGGCTACACCTCCGAGGAGAAGCTCGCCATCGCGAAGGGCTACCTGTGGCCGCGCCAACGCGACCGCAACGGCCTGCGCGAGGACGAGGTCGAGGTCTCAGACGAGGTGTTGAGGACGATCATCTCCGAGTACACCCGCGAGGCGGGCGTGCGAAACCTCGAGCGCAACTTCGGCACGGTGCTGCGCAAGACCGCCACCCGGATCGCCTCGGCCCAGACTGCCGTCTCCGCGAAGGAGGCCAACGTGGCAGACACCGAGCTGAAGGTCGTCACGGAGAGCGACTCCGAGCCCGCCGTCGAGGGTGCGGCCAAGCCCGCCAAGGCGCGCAAGGCCAAAGTCCCGAAGGCCAAGTCGGGCGTCAAGCTCCCCGTGAAGATCGACCTGGATGTCGTGCGTGACGCGCTCGGCCGCCAGAAGTTCTTCCAGGAGTCCGCGGCGCGCACCGCCACCCCTGGTGTCGCCACTGGCCTCGCGGTCACGGGCGCCGGCGGCGACGTGCTGTTCGTCGAGGCGACCGCGATGAAGAGCGGCAGCTCGGGCGCCAGCAATCTCGTGCTGACCGGTCAGCTGGGTGACGTGATGAAGGAGTCGGCGAAGATCGCGCTCTCCTACGTCCGCGGACACGCCGACGAGCTCGGCATCGACGAGCACGCGTTCGAGAACAAGGAGTTCCACGTGCACGTGCCCGCCGGCGCGATCCCCAAGGACGGGCCGAGCGCCGGCGTGACGATGGTCACGGCGCTCGCGTCGCTGCTGTCCGGACGCCCGGTCAAGCACACGGTCGGGATGACCGGCGAGGTCACGCTGCAGGGACGCGTGCTGCCGATCGGCGGCTTCAAGCAGAAGGCGCTCGCCGCGAATGCCGCCGGCCTGACCGACGTGATCCTGCCGGAGCGCAACCGCGGCGACCTCGACGACATCCCCGAGGAGGTCCGCAACCAGATGAGCTTCCACCCGGTGATGACCGTGCAGGAGGTTCTCGACCGCGCCCTGGAGCCCGCACGCGATGTCGCGCATCTCTCGTAGATGTGAGCCGGTTCCGATGGAGGTCCGCGAGACCGCGGACCTCCTCGAGCGGCGCTGGCAGCTCTCGATCATCTACGCCGCCCTCAGCGGGGCGCTGCGCTTCAACGAATTCGCCGAGGCTGTCGCCGGCATCTCACCGCGGATGCTCGCCGAGCGGCTGCGCGACCTCGAGGCCGCCGGTCTCGTCCAGCGCACCGTGATCCCGTCGAGCCCTCCTACGGTCGAGTACCGCCTGACGGCGCGCGGGCGCAAGCTGGGCCCGCTGATCGAGGCGATGCGCGAGTACTCGCGCGAGCCGATCGGCTGAGCGCGCTCTAAGCCGACTGGGGCTGGGCCTGATCGTGGAGCGGGGCGCCTACCCCCACGAACTGGCCCTGCGGGCATTCCTCGGCGCGCACCTTCCCGCGCGGGTTGCGGATCCCGAGCGCACCGCACAGGCCGCCGACTGCAAGCAGGATCGCCGCGATCGCAAGGCCGAGGTGGAAGCTGTGCACCGACGCCTGTTCCGCCGCCAACCTGACCGCCCGCGCCTGTGCCGCAGGCAGTCCGCGCACTTCCGGGAGCCCGAGTGGCAGGCGCTTGGCCTGTTCGACGGCGCTCCTGCCAGCCGGGCCCAGCGACACCTTTTCAAGGCGCCGATCGAGCGTGGAGGCGAACGAGGCAGCCACGGCGGCGCCCACGGCCGCCGTCCCGATCAGCCCCGCGACCCGCGCGATCGCATTGTTGACTCCGGAGGCGATGCCGGCCTGCGAGCCGTCGACCCCGGCGAGCACGGCTGCGGTGAGCGGCGCGACGGTCATCGCCAGGCCGAGCGAGAAGACGAGCAGCGCCGGCAGCAGGTCGCTCACGAATGCCACATGCGCGCCGACGCGCTGGAGCAGCAGCAGGCCGGCCGCCGCCACGAGTGGGCCGGCGCCCATGAACAGGCGCGGTCCATAGCGGTCGGCGAGCGCCCCGAAGCGCTTCGAGAGGAAGAACATCACGACCGTCACCGGCAGCATCGTGAGGCCGCTTTCCAGCGGCGTGCGGCCGGCGACCTGCTGAAGGAACAGCACGAGGAAGAAGAACAGGATCGACAGCCCGGCGTACATCGAGAACGTCTCGATGTTCCCGGCCGCGAAGTTGCGGTTGCGGAACAGCTCGAGCCGCAGCATCGGGTCGCTGGCGCGTGACTCGTAGGAGAGAAACACGCCCAGCAGCACGACGCCCGCGAGCAACGGCGCGATCACGCCCGACCAGCCGAGTCGAGGCTGCTCGATCAGCGCGAACACGAACGCGCCGAGGCCGCCGGCGCACAGCGCCGCGCCCGGCACGTCGATGCGTCGCGCGCCCGGCGCGCGCGACTCGGCGCGGGGGATCACGACCATGATCAGCGTCGCGCACGCGATCACGAAGGGGATGTTGATCAGGAAGATCAGTCGCCAGGAGCCGATCGCGAGCAGCTCGCCGCCGAGCAGCGGCCCGAGCACCCCGGCGATCGTCCCCCAGGCGGTCCAGCTGCCGATCGCCCTTCCGCGCTCGGACTCCGGGAACGTGCGGACGATCACGGCGAGCGAGGCGGGCGTGAGCAGCGCGCTCGCGACGCCCTGGAGCGCTCGTGCTGCGATCAGGAAGCCGATCGACGGAGCGATCGCGCAGAGCAGCGAGGCGGTCCCGAACCCGATGACACCGAGCGCGAACACGCGCCGCTCACCGAACAGGTCACCGAGCGAGCCACCGATCAGAATCAGCGAGCCGAGCGTGAGCAGGTAGGCGTTGAAGACCCATTGCTGCCCCGCGAGCCCACCTCCGAGCGAGCGCTGGATGGTCGGCAGCGCGACGTTCACGACGGTTCCGTCCAGCAGGGCGATCCCCGAGCCCATGATCGTTGGGATCAGAGTGAGCTGCTTCGTCCTCGCCTCGTCCAGCCTCGGCACGCTCGCCCCGCGCTCAGTCCGCGCGCCTCAGCGCGCTCGCGTCGAGCTCCGCGACCGAGGTGTAGCCGCTCAACGCCAGCGTCAGGTCGAGCTCGCCCAACAGACAGCGCAGCACCGCTTCGACACCGGCCTGACCGCCGAGCGCGAGCCCCCAGACGAACGGGCGCCCGAGGCAGATCGCGTCGGCGCCCAGGGCGAGCGCCTTGAAGACATCCGCGCCGGTGCGGATGCCACTGTCGAACAGCACCGCGAAATCCGCGCCGAGCACCTCCCGCACCCCCGGCAGCGCGTCGAGCGCCGCCACCGCGCCGTCGACCTGTCGGCCGCCGTGGTTGGAGACGATCACGCCGTCGGCTCCTGCGTCGAGCGCGCGGCGAGCGTCGTCCTCGTGCAGGATGCCCTTCAGGACGATCGGCAGCTCGGTCTCTTCGCGCAGCCATGCGAGGTCGGCCCACGTCACGGTCGGGTTGGAGAACTGCAGAGCCCAATGTCCGATCGCCGGACCAGGGTCCTCCTCCGGCGCCCGCGCGAGCGCGGAGCGGAAGACGGGGTCGCTGAAGTAGTTGGCGACCCCCTCCCCTTTCAGGAATGGAAGGTAGGCGTTCTGCAGGTCGCGGGGGCGCCAGCCCAGCATCCAGGTGTCGAGCGTCACGACGATCGCGCCGTAGCCCGCCTGCGCCGCGCGCGCCACGAAGCTCGCCGCGAGATCGCGGTCCTTCGGCCAGTACAGCTGATACCAACGACTCGCCGGGCCCATCGCCGCGGCGACGTCCTCGATCGAGTTCGACGCCGCCGTGCTGAGGATCGCGGGCAGCCCGATCGCCGCCGCGGCGCGGCCGACCGCGAGCTCCGCCTCGGGGTGCACGATCGACTGGACCCCGATCGGGGCGAGCAGCACCGGCGCCGGCATCGCCGCGCCGAGCAGCGTGCTTGACAAATCACGTGTGGAGACGTCGCGCAGCATCCGCGGCACGATCTGCCAGCGCTCAAACGCCCGCAGGTTGGCGCGCATCGTCGCCTCCGAGCCCGCTCCGCCCGCGACGTAGCCAAACGCCTCCGCGCTGAGGACCTCGCGTGCCCCCGCTTCGAGCTCGGCGGGCGCGATCGGCAGCGGCGGGCGCTCGCCGCCGAGCCCGCGTGCGTAGATCTCGTACTGGTAGTTGGCGAACAGCTGCTCGCCGACCGGCGCCTCGGCATCGCTCACGGATTAGACCCTAGCGCCGCACGGCTCAGCCCAGCACGAGCTCGGCGGCAGCGCGCACGGTGGCGGCGTCGCCGGAAATCAACAGCGTCGTCACGACCGACTCGCGCCAGCGCTCGAGGTCCGCACGGATCTTCTCGCGCGGGCCGATCAGCGAGAGCTCTTCGATCAGCTTCATCGGGATGCGCGCCCCGGCCTCGTCCTTCTTGCCGTCCAGGTACAGCTCCTGTATTTCGGCGACCTCCCGCTCATAGCCCATGCGGATCGGCACGTTCGCGTGGAAGTTCGCGCCTTTCGCCCCCATCCCGCCGAAGTAGAGCGCGTAGAACGGGCGCAGCGCGTCGGCCGCGCCCTCGACGTCGTCGGTGACGATCAGCGGCACCGTGGCGGCGACCTCGAAGTCCGCGGCGCTGCGCCGCGCGCCGGGGCGCGCGAAGCCCTCCTCCAGCGAGGGGCGGTAGAGCTCCTCGTAGACGGACGGTGAGAACAGCATCGCCAGCCACCCGTCGCAGAGCTCCGCGCACAGCGCGATGTTCTTCGGCCCCTCCGCACCGAGGTAGATCGGAATGTCCTCGCGCAGCGGGTGGATCGAGGACTTCAGCGGCTTGCCGAGCCCGGTGCCGTCGGGCAGCGGCAGCGGATAATGGGGACCGGGCGCCGTCAGTGGGCCCTGGCGCGCCCAGATCTCGCGCAGGACCGCGATGTACTCGCGTGTGCGCGCGAGTGGCTTGGCGAACGGCAGCCCGTACCACCCCTCCACCACCTGCGGGCCGGAGACGCCAAGGCCGAGGATGAAGCGTCCGCCCGAGAGCAGGTCGATCGTCATCGCTGCCATCGCCGTCGCCGCGGGCTGACGCGCGGACATCTGCACGATCGCCGTGCCGAGCTTCAGTCGCTGCGTCGATGCTCCCCACCACGCCAGCGGCGTGAGGCAGTCCGACCCGTATGCCTCCGCCGTCCAGATCGAGTCGAAGCCGAGCCGCTCGGCCTCGGCGATCGACTCGGTCACGCCCGGCGGCGGCCCCGCGGACCAGTAGCCGGTGTTCAGCCCGAGCTTCAGCTCACGCGCCATCGGCCGAGCCTACCCGCTGCTCGAGCAGCGCGAGCGTGAAGCCGTCGTAGCCCTTACCGCCGACCGTCTGGATCGTCGTCGCCTGCGCGTTGGGCGTGACGGCGAGAAGCTCGTGGAAGCGACGCATGCCCTGCACCCCGGGATCCTCGCTGGCGGCGTCGGCGAGCGCGCCCCCGCGCACGACGTTGTCGACGAGGATGATCCCGCCGGGACGCGTCAGCCCGAGCGCGGCCTCGAAGTACTCCGGCGTGCTCTGCTTGTCGGCATCGATGAACACCAGATCGAACGGGTCGATGTCCGCCGCGGCCAGCGCGCGGAGCGAGTCGAGCGCTGCTCCGACGCGCAGGTCGACGAGCTCGGCCAGACCCGCGCGCCAGATGTTGGCGCGCGCGACGACGGCGTAGCGCTCCTGCAGCTCGAGCGTCACCAGCCGCCCGCCGACGGGCAGCGCGCGAGCGAGCCAGATCGTGCTGTAGCCGCCCAGCGTGCCGACCTCTAGGATCCGCGCCGCGCGATGCACGCGCGCCAGCAGGTGCAGCAGCTTGCCCTGGGCGGGCGTGACCGCGATCGCCGGCAGCCCGGCATCGGCGCTCGAACGCAGCGCCGCCTCGAGCGCCTCGTCGTGCGCGATCAGCTTCGACTCGACGTAAGCGTCGACCTCATCCCAACGCTCCTGAGCCTGCCCGCTCATCGCTCTCCCTCCACACGCTCGTCGGGGCTCATCAACGCCAGTGGCACCGCCAGGCCCGCCGAGCGTCGTACGGTCGCTATCCGCCGCCCCGCCTGCACGGCCGCTCGCGGCGCGCCTGCGTGCGGAGCCATCCGCGCGACCGTGGCATCGAGATCGGCAGCCAGCAACGCGAGCCCCCAGAAGCGCGACGGGTGTGCGGGGCCGCCCGCGCGCTCGACGGCGTCCTCGGGTTCCTGAACCAGCTCGAGGATCTCCTCCCCCAGCCGGAAGAACGCCTGCCGCGGTGCCCCGGCGGGCGTCGGCTCCTCGCGGATTCGGCGCAGATCGAGGCCGGCGTCCTGCAGCGCCTCGACGCTGCGCTCGAGCGCAGGCGACATCGCAACGATGTGGTCGATCGCCAGCACGCCGTTGGCGTGCTCGCCCCCGGGCGCCGGCGCCTCGCGCGCCGAGGTCCGCGTCGGCAGCCCGTCGAGCTCCGTGCTCGCCAGCTCCCGCAGCGACCAGCCGACGATCCCGCGCCCGCCCTCCGGACCGGTGAAGCGCAGCGATACGCGCCCGAGCAGCGCAGCGCCGTCCTCGACCGTGAAGCCGAGCGCCGTCCACGCGGCCGGATCGTCGGCAATCGTCAGCTCGTCGATCGTCGGTGTCCCCATCGAGCAACCGTATAGCTTCGACGGCGGCTTCGACGGCGGCCGAACGGCCGCCGTCGTGCAAGGCTCGATGCCCACGGCGGCTGGCCGGACCGACGCCGCGGCCACTCCCTGAGCGGGGCGCGTCTCGAGGACTGCGACCCCAGGCGGAAGCGAGCGCCCGTGAAAGAGGTTCCAGCTCAGCAGCCGCAACGGCTCGCGCCCGCCCTCGGTCGTCTCCGCCCGCGAGTCAGGCGCCGGCCGCCGCGAGCGTGTATACGAGCCACGGTTCCAGCACGCCGCCCGCTCGCTCGTAGACGGCGCGCGCGGCGCGGTTCTCGGGCGCGGTCAGCCAGTCCAGCCGCACCGCCCCGCGCTGCGCGCAGCGCTCTCGACAGGCCCCGAGCAGGCGCTCGCCGAGGCCCGCTCCGCGCGCGTCCGGGACGACGTAGAGGTCGTTCATGATGCCAATGCGGGCGCCCTCGGTCGTGTCCCAGCTCCAGAAGATCGTGGCGAAGCCGACGGCACGGCCCGCACGGTCGCGCGCGAGCAGCTGGACACCCTCGCGAGCGGGCTCCTCGAGCAGCGCCCGTGCGAGGGCGCGCAGGGACTCGTCGCTCGGCGCCGTCGCGTAGAAGTCGCAGTACGCGCGCATCAGGTCGAGCAGCTCGTCGACGTCGGCGGCCGTGACCGGGGCAATCGAATGGGGCGCGCTCCCCCGCGCGGCAGGATCCGACACATGCGCAGGTTAGTGCGCCCGCCACGGGCGCGATTGCTTACCGGCGCCCACCGCGGGTAGCTATGCGGTGTCGCGTTCTACGTCCGGCGCCAGCCGCGGGCGCTCATGGACGTCTCCCCCCCGCCCCGCCCCCAATGGAGGACCACGTGAAGATCGGACGTCTCATCGCTCGCGCCGTGATCGGCGGCCTGTTCGTCGGGCACGGCACCCAGAAGTGGTTTGGCTGGTTCGACGGTCCCGGCCTCGAGCAGGCGAGCAGCATGATGGATTCGCTCGGGCTGCGCCCCGGACGCCGAAATGCCGTGGCGGCGAGCGCATCGGAGACGATCGGCGGCGCGATGCTGGTGGCGGGAGCGCTGACGCCGCTCGCCGCGGCGACGCTGATCGGCACGATGATCACGGCGATTCGCACGGTCCACCTCAAGAACGGGCCGTGGGCGAGCAATGGCGGCTACGAGTTCAACCTCGTGTTGATCGCCGGCCTGCTCGCGCTCGTCGACGGCGGCCCGGGCGCGATCTCGCTCGACCGCCGGCTCGGCATCCACGACACCGGCGGGGGCTGGGCGCTCGCGGCGTTGCTCGCCGGCGCAACCGGCTCGACGCTCGCGATCGAGGCCGCACACGACGCCTAGCGGCGACTGCTCAGGGACGCTCGCGGAGAAGCGCGAGCGCGAACGGGCTCCCCTCGGTGTCCCTGCAGATTGCCCACCGCTCACCTGGATGCACCACGCTCCCGCCCAGCTCAATGACGCGCTCGAGCGCCGTCGCGATCTCCTCGACGGCGAAGTAGGGCAGCGAGAACGAGTCCCCGGGTCCGCGTCCGCGCGCGTGCACGCCGACGGCAGGACCCGAGCCATGGCTCTGCCAGCCGTCGCCCTCGGCGCCGCTGCGCTGCTCGAGGGGCACCTCCAGCAGCGCGCTCCAGAAGCCGCGTGCACGCTCGGTGTCATCGGCGGGGAACTCGATCAGCGAGACGGTCGGGAGCGGCATACCGACACGATAACGGTGCCCGCCCGATGAGCCTCGGCGCGCCGGACGCAGGACGTCGCTACGGGCGCCCGTAGCCGATCAACGCGAATGTCTCGAGCGCCGAGTCGATGCCGCGCTCGGCGTCCTCGACACGCGCGAGCGCGAGGTCGTAGGAGGCAAGCTGTTCAGTGCTCGCCGCGCTCGCGAGCGCCGCGTAGGCGCGGCGCGCGCCGAGCAGCGCGGCGGCAAGCGACGCCTGTGCCGCGCCAGCCGCGATCGGCGGTTCGATCGCCGTCACGGACGCCACCGCCGTCGCGAGCACGGCGGCGAGCTTGGTGGCCAGCGCGCCGACGGCACCCGGGGTGGCGCTCACGCGCATCTGGCGTCGCAGCGCGAGGCGTTCGGTATCGAGCGTGCCGACCACGGCACGTAGCCGGCTGCCATAGTGAGGATCGGGGCCGAGGTCGTTCTGAGTCTGGCCTACGAGCGTCAACTTGGCGACGATCTGCCCACATTGCGCAAGCTGCGCCGCGAAGCCCTGCGCCGCGTAACAGGCGAGCAGCGTCGGGCCCGTGCTCTCGGACGTCGTCGGGACGACGTAGAGGTTGAGCGTGCGGTCATAGCCGGGAATGCGCAAGCCCGTGTACTCGTAGGCCTGCCCGCCGAGGAAGGTGAGCACCGCGGCGTGCGGCACGATCGAAAGCGTTCCCAGGAAGCTCGCCGGCAGCGGGCTGGACTGGCCCGCCGGCAACCGACCGCCCACGAGCCCAGCCGCGGAGACGGCTCCCGGCGCGACCGTCAGTGGCCCTTCGAGCGCCAGCCCAGGGATCGATTGCGAGGCCCCGGCGCGACGCCAGTGCTGTGGGACTTCCAGCAGGACGTCGGCCGCCGAAACCACTCGCGACGCTTCTCCCGACGCGCTCGCCGAGGACCCGGATGGGGCCGCTGCTCCGCGGTGGCCGGCGAGGTATCCGAGTATCGCCACGACGACGAGCAGCGCAGCCGCGATCGCGCGCATACCGACTGGAAGACGCCTTACGCTCACCCTGAGGTATCGAACGAAACCGCCCCGCCACCGCCCGAGCTCTTGGGGGGCGGGGCGCTGCGAGTCTGCGCTGCCGGTGGCGGTGGCGCGACCGGCGCAGGGGTCGCTGCAACGGGGGCCACGGGCTGGACGCTCACGGGCGCCTGCGCGACCGCGGGAACGACAGGCTGCTGGTTGACCACCGCGGGCAGGCGAGCGACGCGCTTGACCGGCACTCTCGGTGTCGCGGCCACGCCGGCCCGGATCGCCGGCGCCGGCGTCAAGCTCAGCGGCACGGGCTCGCCGGCCTGCGCGGCGATGCGGGGGAGCGCGCCCTGGCCGGCCTGGGCAGCCGGGCTGAGCACGCGGGCGATCAAGAAGGAGCCCGCGAACAGGACGACACATGCTGCTGCGAGGAGGAGCAGTGCGCCACGATCGACCGCCAGCGGGCGTCGCGCCCGGTATGCGATCTGGCGCCTCGGCGCGAGCGGGCGTCTGGGCGCGCGCACGCTGCTCATGAGCTGAGACCCAGCATCGGCTCGGCGCGCGCGGCCAGGAACGCCTGCGCCACGACGACGTCCTGCCGGAGGTCTGTTCCTGCTGTCATTGCACGCTGCTCCCAACGACGTTGTCCCGCATTCCGCCTCCCGCGCTCGACGGGAGCAGGCGGCTCGGGCGTCCCAGCCCGCTTGCCCGCCACGGCTAATGATACGGAGAGTTGAGCGGAAATTGGCAGGTTTGTGAGACCCCCTCGCCAGGGCGCGCGGCGGTGCGCTGCTTGGGGGGGCCGCTGCGCGTGGAGCAGCTGATCGCCGCGGGCGGGCCCGAGGCCTAGCTAGGCGCCGTCGAGTTGAAACTCGCCGTCGGCATAGATCAGGCGCTCGCTGCCGTCGCGCAGCCGAGCCGTCACGCGCCTGTCCGTCGTCGAGACGATGTCGGTGTGGACGCTCGACTGGTTGAACCCCAGCTGCTCCCACTCCTCGGGCGCCAGCGCCGCAGGGTCGCCGTCATACGCGTCCTGGTAGGAGCGGCCGACCGCGATGTGGGTGTTGCCGAACGCTCCGCCGACGTTCTCGTCATACAGCGTGTGAGCCATGAAGCGGGTGATCCGCGAGTAGCGCCGGTCGGTCAGTGAGAACTCTCCGATCCGGTCGGCTCCAGCGGTCGCGACCATCTCCTGCAGCACGCGCTCGTTCTCCTCCGCGCTCGCCTCTGTCACACGTCCGTCGGCGAACCGCAGCTTGATGCCCTTGACGAGGTTGCCGTAGCGGTAGAGCGGCTGGTTGCAGTAGATCCACCCCTCCGTGCCGCGCCAGTCGGGACTCGTGAAGATCTCGAAGCTCGGGATGTTGCGCCCACGGCCGCCCAGCCAGCGCCGGCGCTCGCCCAGGGCCACCCACAGGTCGACGTCCTCGCCCTCCACGTGAACGCGCTCGATATCGAGCGCGTTCAGGGCTTGCCGCGTGTCGTCGAGGCGCTCTCCGACCTCGCGCCAGCGCGCGACGGGGTCCTCCTCGTCGAGGTAGCAGGCGTGCACGATCTGCTCCCAGTACTCGGCCAGTGACATCCCCGCCTCGGCAGCCATCGCGGGCGTCCCGTAAAGGCCCAGCGTCCAGGTGAAGCGGCCCGTGTTCTCCTTCTCCCCGCGCCAGTCGAGCAGCGGTCGCATCGCCTCGCCCCGCCGCATGATCCTGGCGGGGTCGACCGAGTCGAGCGCGTGCGGGTCGGCGTCCGCGAGGACCGACACCTGATGGTCCATCTCGTCCACCAGCCCGCGCAGGTAGCGCCCGGGGAAATGCGCGAGCTGTGCCTCGTCGGCCGACTCGAGGAAATCGCGCGCGAGGTTGAAGTCACGATCGTCGTCGGGCTGGTAACCGCCGATCACGTGCCCGCCCGCACGCCACACGGCGCGGTTCAGCGCGACGTACAGGGGCTTGGCGCTCTCTGGAGCGACGATGCGCACGACCTCGCCCGGCTGCACGCCGCGGCCGGACCCGAGGGCGAAGTCGACCAGCACGGCGGCGTAGCGGTCGAGCACGTCAACGGCGGGCGTGTAGCTCATGCCCGGACCTTATCCAGCCCGCCCGCTTCATCCCCCGAACAGCGCGTCGAGGGAGACCTCGACGCGCCCCCCCACGAGCTCCTCGCCGTCTGTGCCCGCGCCGGGGTCGTTGGCGGAGCGGGTCGTAGCGAACAGGGCCTGCACCGCATCGCTGAGGAACCGCGACGCCTGCGCATATCCGTGCCCGTCGTCGCTGCCGCGCGGGCGGTGGTAGTAACGGGTCGGCACGTACACGTGCAGGCGCCGGCGCGGGCGCGTGAGGGCGACATAGAACAGGCGCCGCTCCTCGGCGACGCCCTCCTCCGTCGCGGTGCTCATGTCGGCGGGAAAATTGCCGTCGTAGGCGGCGATCAGATGGACCGCGTCCCATTCCAGGCCCTTGGCCGAGTGGACGGTGCTGAGCACGAGGAAGTCCTCATCGAGGTGCGGCGGCCCGGCGAGGTCAGCGCTGGAAGCGGGCGGATCGAGCACCAGCTCGGCGACGAAGTGGCGGACATCGGGGGCCGAGCGCGCGGCGAGCGCGAGCTGATCGAGATCGCCGACGCGCACGGCGCCGTCCGGATAGCGCAGCCTGATCAGTGGGGCGATCGCCGCGCACAAGCGCTCCACCTGTACGCCGGTGCTCGCTGTCGCGCGCGCGCCGGCCGCACGCAGCGCCTCGATGAGCGCAGCGGCCTGCACGAGCGAGCCCTCGGGTACATGGGTCGCCGCCGCCTCCCAGCGCTCGAGCGCCGGAGCGCCGGCGCGTTCCGACTGCCCACCATCGGCGTCGCCTCCCCGCAATGCGTCGAGCACCCGCCGCGCGCGGATCGGTCCGACGCCGTCGAGCAGCTGCAGCAGGCGAAACCAGCTGATCTCGTCAGCGGGATTGTCGACGAGGCGCAGCAACGCGATCAGATCCTTGACGTGCGCGGCGTCGAGATAGCGCAGACCGCCGTACTTGACGAACGGGATCCCGCGCCGGGCCAGCTCGAGCTCGAGCAGGTCGGAGTCGTGACCGGTGCGAAAGAGGACGGCCTGGGCGCGCAGCTCCATGCCCTCCTCGCGCGCGGCCATCACGCGATCGCACACCTCTCCGGCCTGGGCGCTCTCGTCGCGGGGCAGCACGAGCTCGGCCGCGTCGCCACCGGGACGCTCCGTCCACAGGCGCTTGGGGAAGCCGTCGCGGTCCTGCGCCGAGACGGCGTTCGCGATCGCGAGTATCGGCCCGGTCGAGCGGTAGTTGCGCTCGAGCGTGACGACGTGCGTGTCGGGAAACGACTTGGGGAAGTCGAGGATGTGACGGGCGCTTGCCGCGCGGAAGCCGTAGATCGCCTGGAAGTCGTCCCCGACCACCGTCAGGCCGGCCCGCTGTGCGCGTAGTCCCCTGACGATGTCGACCTGCAGACCGTTGACGTCCTGGTACTCGTCGACGAGCACGTGCTCGAAGCGGCCGCCCATGTCAGCTCCAACGCGCTCGTCGGCCGCGAGCGCGCGCCAGAAGACGAGCAGGTCGTCGAGGTCGAGCACGCCCAGCGCGCGCTTGCGCGCGCCGTAGGCGCGGAAGACCTCAGCCAGCGCCTGCTGGTGCTCCGAGCACCACGGAAAGCACTCCTCGAGAGTCTCCGCGAGGGGCCGCTGCGCATTGACCGTCCGCGAGTAGATGTCCAGCATCGTCTGTGCGCGCGGGAAGCGCCGGCGGCTGGCCGCTCGCCCATGCTCCTCGCGGACGTAGTCGAGCAGGTCGGCCGCGTCGCCCGCATCGAGCACGCCGAAGCCCGGATCGAGCCCCAGCGCGTGGCAGTGCCGGCGCACCATCCGGTGCGCGACCGAGTGGAACGTGCCGCCGAGCACGTTGCCCGCGCCGGGCGCCACGCGCTCGGCCAGCACCCGCGCGCGCTCCACCATCTCGCGTGCGGCGCGTCGCGTGAAACTCAGCAGCATGATGCTCTCCGCCGGCGCGCCCTCGGCGAGCAGCCACGCGACCCGCGCACACAGGGTCATCGTCTTGCCCGTGCCGGCCCCCGCGAGTATCAGCAACGTCGAGCCCGAATGCGTGGCGGCGGCGCGCTGCTCGGGGTTGAGCTCCTCGAGCCAGGCAGGGACTGGGCGGTCATCGAACATGCGTTCGCCGACGCTAGGGCACACGCCGGATGTCGTGCAGGCCGCGCTGCTCAGATCGCGATCGCGGCCCGCGCGCCACCGACGGACGAACCGGTCGACGCCAGCGTCACGAGCGCGATGCCGAGCAGGGCGCGCAGCCCGAGGCTCTGCCCGAGCACGAGGAATCCCGCGAGCGCCGCCATCGCCGGCTCGATGCTCATCAGCACACCGAACGTCGGCACGGCGATCCGGCGCAGCGCCT
Organism: Solirubrobacteraceae bacterium; assembly: GCA_035551395.1. Lineage (GTDB taxonomy): Bacteria > Actinomycetota > Thermoleophilia > Solirubrobacterales > Solirubrobacteraceae > Palsa-744. The sequence goes on from DASZNB010000010.1 coordinate 17,515, forward strand.
CGACCTCGAACGTGTAGGGGATCGCCGAGGACAGCACGCCGACGGCGGCGCCGAGGACGAGCGCGCCCGGCTCGAGCAGGTGGCCGCCGCCCGATGCGACGCCGACGGGCAGCAGGGCGACGGTTCCGACGCACATCGCGAGGGTCAGTCCCGTCGAGCCCTCGAACGCCTTGCCGAGGCGCGCGTTCAGGAGGATGTAGGCGCCCCACAGGCAGCCCGCCGCGAGCGCGAGCACGATGCCGAGCGAATCGAGCCCGTGCACGCCGCCGCGCGTCAGCGCGAGGATCCCGACGGCGGCGAGTGCCGCCCACAGCAGATCCAAGGCTCGCCGAGAGCCGCCGACCGCGACGGCGAGCGGGCCGATGAACTCGATCGCCACCGCGATGCCCAGCGGTATCCGGTCGAGCGCCTCGTAGAAGCTCAGGTTCATGCCCGCGAGCACGAGACCGAAGCCGGCGGCGAGCAGCAGCTCCGAGCGCGAGCGCCCGCGCAAGCGTGGCCGCCAGAGGGCGAGCAGCACGAGTGCGGCGGAGGCGAGCCGCAGCAGCACCGTGCCGCCGGGGCCCAGTCGCTGGAACAGCGTCGCGGCAAGCGATGAGCCGAACTGCACCGACGCGATCGCCCCGACCACGAGGACGCCCGATGGAGCACGCGCGAGCGGCCCTGCCGCGCGCACGCTGGTGGGGCGTTCGGGCATCGAGGCGATCGTAGCCGCCGTCCTGGCGCAGCCGTCTGTGCTCAGCGCTCGGCGAGCGGGCGCACGTAATCCAGGAACGGCGCGATCTCGAGGTCCCGGCCCGTCGCCTGGCGCACCAGCTCGCTCGTGTCCAGCCGGCGCCCGTGGCGGTGCACGCGCTCGCCCAGCCAGCGCTGGATCGGCGCGAGCTCCCCGCGCCCCAGCCCCTCCTCGAGACCGGCGAGCTCGAACTCCATCGCCTGCCACAGCTGCGCCGCGATCAGGCACCCGAGCGCGTAGCTGGGGAAGTATCCAAAGGCGCCGGCGCCCCAGTGGACGTCCTGCAGGCATCCGAGCGCGTCGGACGGGACCTCCAGGCCGAGCAGGCGACGCATCCCCTCGCGCCATGCGCCCGGCAGCTCGGCGACCGACACGGAGCCCTCGATCAGCGCGAGCTCGAGCTCGAAGCGCAGGATGATGTGCAGCGGATAGGTCAGCGGATCGGCCGACACGCGGATCGGCGTCGGCTCGACGCCGACGAGCGCCGCGTGAAGCTCCACGGGGCTGACCGAGAAGCCGCCCGCACCGAGTTCGGCGGCCAGCACCGCGGCGAACGCGGGGCTGCGCGCGACGTGGTTCTCCCACAGCTTGCTCTGGGACTCGTGGACCGACATCGAGGTCCCGCAGCCGAGGTTGGTGCGCTCGAGCGCCGGGTCGATCTGGCGCTCGTAGAGCGCGTGCCCGTACTCGTGCAGCGAGCTCAGCAGCGCCTCGACCTGGCCGTCGCAGTAGCGGGTCGTCAAGCGCGAGTCGCGCAGGCCTACCCAGGAGGTGAACGGGTGGGCGGAGACGTCCACCCGCCAACTCCCCTGCTCGACGCCGAGCCGCCGCAGCGTCCCGGCGACAGCCTGTTCCTGGGCGGCCACGGGCACGTCGAGCATGCGCCGCGGCGAGCGCACCCGCGCCTCCTGCACGAGCGCCGGCAGCGCCGCCGCGAGCGCACCGAAGACGCTCCGCAGCTGCGCGCTCTTCAGGCCGAAGTCGAAATCGCCGAGCAGCGCCTCATACGGGCTCTCGCCGGGCTCGGCGACGCATCGACCGTACTCGCGCGCGAGCTGCACGTTGCGTTCCAGCGCCGGTGCGAACGCGGCGAAATCGTCCTGTTCGCGAGCCGCGCGCCAGCGCTCCTGACCGTCGGTGCCCGCACGCGCGCGCTCGGCCGCGAGCTCGTCCGGCACGCGCCGCGCGCGCTCCCAGTCGCGGCGCGCCAGGCGCACGATGTCGCGGTCGATGCCCTCCAGCTCCGCGTCCGCGAGCGCTGCCAGCCACTCGCCGACATCCTCCGCCGTCGCTCGTTCGTGGCTGAGCCGGGCGAGCGCGCCGAGCTGCTGAGCCCGCGCGGGCGCGCCACCGCTCGGCATGATCACCTGCTGGTCCCACTCGAGCAGCATCGCGATGGACCCGAGATCCGCGAGCTCAGCGAGGCGAGCACGAAGCTGTTCCAGGGCCGACACGAGCTAGAGCCTATGCAGCGCGCCGCGGGACGCCAACCTACATGTGCTCGGCATCGCGCGAGAGGGGCTCGAGGCGAATCGCGGCCTGTGCGGCGGCAACGCGGGCGATCGGCACCCGGTATGGCGAGCAGGAGACGTAGTCGATGCCTGAGCGATGAAAGAAGTCGATCGAGTCCGGGTCGCCGCCGTGCTCGCCGCAGACGCCGAGCTTGAGCTGCGGGCGCCCCTTGCGGCCGAGCCACGCGCCCATCCGCACCATCTGCCCTACGCCCGGCGCGTCGAGGGTCTCGAATGGCGAGCGGTCGAGGACCTTCACGTCGATGTAGCGCGCGAGCAGGCGGCCCTCGATGTCGTCGCGGCTGAAGCCGAGCGCGGTCTGGGTGAGGTCGTTGGTGCCGAAGGAGAAGAAGTCTGCGTCGCGGGCGATGAGGTCGGCCTGAAAGCAGGCGCGCGGGAGCTCGATCATCGTGCCGATGAGGTGCTCGACACCGCGGTGCTCGGCCGCGACGCGGTCGATCAGGCCGCGCGCGAGCTCGAGCTCGCGCTCGTATGCCACGAGCGGCACCATGATCTCGATGCGCGCTCCCGGCACGCGTTCGGCGGCGAGGAACAGCGCCCGCACCTGCATCTCGTAGAGCTCGGGGAAGAGGATTCCCAGGCGCACTCCGCGCGTCCCCAGCATCGGGTTGCTCTCCTGCAGCTGTTCGACCCTGCGCCGCTCCGCCGATCCCTCGGCGAGCTCGGCCGGATGCGGCAGGAACTCGTGCAGCGGCGGATCGAGCAGGCGCACCGTCACCGGCCGCCCATCCACGGCACGCAGGATCAGCTCGAAGTCGCGCTCCTGCAGCGGGCGCAGCCGCGCGATCGCCGCTGCCCGCGTGGCCGCGTCGTCGGCCATGATCACCGCCGCCATCAGGGGCTGGCGCTCGCCGAGGAACATGTGCTCGGTGCGGCACAGCCCGACGCCCTCGGCGCCAAGCTCGATCGCGCGCTGGACGTCCGCCGGCGTGTCGGCGTTCGCGCGCACGCCCAGCGTGCGCAGCTCGTCGCACCACTTCAGCACCGTCTGAAAGTGCTCGGAGACCTCGGGCTCCACGAGCGGGACGTCCTCCAATGTGATCTTGCCCTGCGTGCCGTCGATCGCGATGCGATCGCCCGCGCGCAGCACGCGGCCGCCGATCCGCACCTGGCCAGCGCCGTGGTCGACCTCGACGGCGCTCGCGCCCGTCACGGCGGGACGACCCATCCCGCGCGCGACGAGCGCGGCGTGGCTGGCCTTGCCGCCCTCGCTCGTGAGGATCCCGCGGGCGGCGTGAAACCCCGCGACGTCGTCAGCCTCGGTGAACGAGCGGACGAGGATCACGTCGCGGCCGTCGGCAGCAGCGGCCACGGCGTCGCGGGCGCTCAGCACTATCTCGCCCTTGGCCGCCCCTGGGGAGGCGGCGACACCTGTGGCGACGACCTCGTAGTCGGCGCGCGGATCGAAGGTCGGGTGCAGCAGCGCGTCGAGCGTCGAGGAGTCGATCGTCGCGATCGCCGCAGGACGCTCGAGCAGTCCCTCGCCGACGGCATCGACGGCGAAGCGCACCGCCGCCTGCGCCGGGCGCTTCGCGCTGCGCGTCTGCAGCATGTACAGGCGTCCCTCCTGGACGGTGAACTCCGTGTCCTGCATGTCGCCGTAGTGACTCTCCAGCTCGCGCAGGATGCCCATCAGCTCGGCGTGCACGGCCGGCATCGCGCGGCCGAGCTCGGCGAGGTCCGCGGGCGTGCGCACACCGGAGACGACGTCCTCGCCCTGCGCGTTCGAGAGGAAGTCGCCGGAGGGCTCGGGCGCCCCGGTGACCTCATCGCGCGAGAAGGCCACTCCGCTGCCGCTGCTCGGGCCGAGGTTCCCGAACACCATCTGCTGCACGTTCACGGCTGTGCCCCACTCATCCGGGATCCGGTTGATGCGCCTGTAGGCGACCGCGCGCTCGCCCTGCCAGGAGTCGAACACGGCGCGCATCGCCGCGGCGAGCTGCTCGCGCGGATCGGCCGGAAGCTCGTAGAAGCCGCGGAACGCCTGCGTCAGCTCGCGCAGCGCGGCGGCGTCGAGGTCCGTGTCGAGCTTGACCCCGCGCTCCGCCTTGGCAGCCGCGATGGCGTCCTCGAAGCGCTCGCCGGCGACACCGGCGACGACGTTGCCATAGATCTGCACGAGGCGCCTGTAGGAGTCCCAGGCGAAGCGCTCGTCGCCCGAGCGCTCCGCCAGCCCGGCCACGCTGGCGTCGTTGAGGCCGAGGTTGAGCACCGTGTCGAGCATCCCCGGCATCGACTCGCGCGCGCCCGAGCGAACGGAGACCAGCAGCGGGTCACCGGGGTCACCGAGCGCTTTGCCGGCCCGGCGCTCGAGCCGTGCGAGCGCCGCCGCCACCTGCTCCTCCAATCCCGCCGGCAGCTGCCCTGCGGCGCTCATGTACTCCACGCAGGCGGCCGTCGTCACCGTGAACCCCGGCGGGACGCGTGCCGCGCCGAGCACGCGTGTCATCTCGGCGACGTTCGCCCCCTTGCCGCCGAGCAGCTCGCGCATCTCCCGCGAGCCGTCCTGGAAGTCGACGACCCAGGCGTCCTCGAAGTCGAGGGCGGGAGCCTTGGCCAGCGGCCTCGGGTCGGGTGGATGCTCAGCGATTGCGTGGGTATAGCGCACCGCCGCCGGCAGCGCCTCGGCCGTCAGTGCTCCCCGCCGAGGCGCGAGCGGGGCGGCGGCCTCCTAAGCTGGACGCATGAGCGTGCGCGAGATCAGACAGCCTGGGCCCGACCATCCGATCACCGTTGAGGCGAACCCCCGCCGGATCGTCGTGTCGGTCGCCGGAACCGTGATCGCGGACACGCGCGACGCGGTTACGCTGCGCGAGGCCAGCTACGCACCGGTCCACTACGTACCACTCGCCGACGTGGACCAGTCGCTGCTCGAGTCCAGCGACCACGCCACCTACTGCCCGTACAAGGGCGAGTGCAGCTACTACAGCATCCCGCTCGGCGGCGAGCGAAGCGTCAACGCCGTGTGGGAGTACCGGGACCCGTATCCGGCTGTCGCGGAGATCTCCGGTCGAGTCGCCTTCTATCCGGACTGCGTCGAGCTCGTCGAGGAGCCGGCGGCGGTCGCCGACTCGCGCTATCGCAAGGTGTAGCGCCGCGCGGTCGGGCCGCCAGGAGAGGAGGCCCACACATCTCCCCCCGCTCGACACCCTCAGGCGACGCCGGCGTACGCGCGATCCGCGCGCTCGTCAGCGGGCGCGTCCAGGGCATCGGCTTCCGCGCAGCCGCGCGCAGGCGAGCGAGCGATCTCGGCATTCAGGGATGGGTGCGCAACTGCGACGACGGGACCGTCGCAGTTCACGCGGAGGGGCCCCCCGACGCGGTCGAGGCGCTGCTGGAGTTCCTGCGCCGCGGGCCGCGCGGGGCGGCCGTGGCCGACGTGGGCGTCGAGGACGTCCGCATCGAGGGCCACGAGCAGTTCGCGATCCGCGGCGTGCGCGCGGGCGCGTTCGTCGTGCAGCAACACGCGGCTAGCACGCTCCATTTCGACCTGCGCCTGGAGCTGAGAGGCGTGATGCGCTCGTGGGCGCTTCCGAAGGGCCCATCGCTCGATCCGTCCGTCAAGCGCCTCGCCGTGGAGGTACCCGACCACAGCATCAGCCACAACTCCTTCGAGGGGCCGACGGGGAGCGGTGGCGTCGTGGTGTGGGATCGCGGCGAGTACGAGCAGGGTGGCAGGGTCGCGTGGCCGGAGGCGCTCGACCGCGGCCATGCGGTCTTCGTGCTGCACGGCGAGAAGCTGCGCGGGGGCTTCGCGCTGCAGCGCACGAGGCCGGGAGCGAAACCACAGTGGCTGCTCGTCAAGCGCCGTGATGAGCTGGCGCGCCCGGGGTCGGACGTGGTCACCGAGCAGCCCGCGTCGGTCCTCAGTGGCCGCACGCTGGAGCAGGTCCTCGAGCAGCCGCCGTGAGCGGAGCTCAGGCCCCGAGTCGCACGCTCCCGCGCCCGATGATCTCGACCTCCCCGCCCGGCTCGCAGTCGGCGATCGCGAGCGCCTCCTTGGCGATCGTTCGCCGCAGGATCGCCAGTGCAGCTGCGCCGAGCGCCGCCGGGATGACGAGCGCGAGCGCCCGGTAGCCGAGCACGGCAGCCGTGGCGGCGCCGGCAGGCACGTGGTAGAGCACGAGCGTGCCGACGAGGCCGACGTCCACCCCGCCGACGCCGCCGGGGAGCGGGATCAGGCCGCCGAGCTCGCCGATCAGGTAGCCCATCCAGATGATTGCGAGCGCCGGTGCCGAGCCGAACGCGTGGAACGTGGCCCACAGGATCATCACGTCGAAGCCGAGGTAGCCGAGCAGCCCCACCAGCAGCCACGGGTCGCGCTCGCGCAACAGCGCCAGGGCGCCGGAGACGCCGTTGGACAGGGTCCGCAGGACCTGGGCGAGCCGCGAGGTGCCTTGCGCTCGGCTCGCGATGTTCTCCTCGGCAGCACCGGCCCAGCGGCCACCGACGATCGTCAGGATGATCGCAGCGGCGGCGATCGCAGCCGGAAGCAGTGTGAGTGCGAGCCCGACGTGCCCCGCAAAGACTCCCACCGCCAGGCCAAGGCCGAGAATGATCACGCCGAGCACGTTCGGCAGGCTCGTGAGAAAGAAGAAGGCGACGCTGCGCTCGGCGATCCTTGCCGCGCTCATGCCGCCGCGGCGCAGCGCCCACGCACCGAGCGCGAGACCTCCGGCTCCGCCGACCGGGATCACGGCGTTGGCGCCGAGCTCGGCGAAGCCGATCTGGGCGCTCGTCCGCCAGGGCATCCTCGCGCAGAACACGCTGCGGAAGATCGCAACGTAGGCGAGACCGGAGAGCACCTTCAGCCCGGCGCCGAGGACCAGCCAGCCGGGATTCCCGTGCGCGAAGCGAGCGCGGAGGCTCGCCAGACCCGGCACCAGCGTTATCACGGCGACGACGACGACGACGAGCACGGCGAGCAGCAGGACCCGCCGGCGCAGCCGCGAGCCGCCGACCTCCGGCGGCGGGTCGAAGCCGTCCGTGGGCCGTGTCGAGCCTCCCCCCGCGCTCACCGTGCTCATGAAGGCAATCCGACCGAGCGCTCTATTGCAGGTATTTCTCGACCGTGTCGACGTCGCGCGTGTGGGCCTCGTCGGGATTGGCCCCAGCGCCGCGCAGCGCGCGGCGCTGGCGCA
>DASZNB010000011.1:0-6262 GCA_035551395.1 Solirubrobacteraceae bacterium
ACGGTCAGGCCCTGCGCGCTGCTGTAGGCGCGCGCGACGCGCGCTGCGAGCCGGCGCGGAGCGGCGCCGAGGACGTGCAGCGCGGCGAGCAGGCCACGGTCGTGCAGATGTGCTCCGGGCGCCGGGGCCAGCCAGCCGCCGAGGGTGGGAAGCGAGCGGGACAGCAGGGCGGGTCCGAGCACCACGCCGTCGGCCGCCACGGCCGTGTGCACACCGCCCGCCACGAGCGCTGCGACCGGCAGCTGCTCGACGACGGCGATCTCGAGGCCGTGGGGGAACTGCGCCGACGCTCTCACTTCGCGCACGACGTCGAACTGCGCGACCGCGGCTCGCAGCGCCGCTGCGTTCACGTCGAGCGTGCTCATGTGCCGCGCGGCCGACTCGAGCGCGGTCCTGATCGCGGGCGCCTCGGCGCCTTCGAGGCCGCTGATGCGCACGCGCTGCACGGCGACGAAGGAGGAGTGGCGCAGCGCCAGGTAGCCGCCGCCCAGCAGCGGCGCCGAGACGAGCACCGCGAGCAGCGCCAAGCGCGTCGTGCGGCGGCGCCGCAGGAGCGCCAGCGCGGCGCGCGCGGAGGCGAGCCCGGGCGCCGGCCGGCCGCGAGCGGACGGCAGGGCGAGCCGGCCGAAGGGCAGGCGGGCGGTCAGTGAGCGCTCCATCGGCTAGGTGTTCGACCTAGCGCCGACAACCCCTACCGGATCACGATCTGCTCAGCGCCAGGGAAAGCGCACGTCGCCGAGCGTCTGCACCTCCGGCTCGAGCTCGACGCCGAAGAGCTCGAGCACGCGACGGCGACCCTCGGCCATCACGGCGATGACGTCGGCGGTGCTCGCCGCACCCGTGTTCTCGATGAAGTTGGCGTGCTTGGGTGCGCAGCGCGCGCCCCCCACGGCAACGCCGTTACACCCCGCCTGCGCCAGCAGCTGGCCCGCGCTGCGGCCTTCCGCGCGGGGATCCTCGGGGTTCTTGAAGGTCGAGCCGAACGTCTTGATCCCCTGCGGCTGGGCCTCGTGGCGGCGCCGGCGCATCTCTGCGAGCGTCTCCTTGACGCGCTCGGGCTCGGCGGCGCTCAGCAGCACGCAGGCGCGCACGACAACCTCGTCCGCGCGCAGGTTGGAGCTGCGGTAGGCGAAGCCGAGCTCCGCCGGGTCGCGGCGCGCCAGCCCGTCGGCGGTGGCGATCTCCACCCACTCGAGCGCACGCTCGAGCTCGCCGCCGTACGCGTTGGCGTTCATCCGCACGGCGCCGCCGAGGGTGCCTGGGATGTTCACGCCGAACTCGATCCCGCTCTGTCCCGCCCTCGCCGCGGCCGCGGCCACGGCCGGCAGCCGCGCGCCGCCGCCGGCGAGGATCCGCGGCGCCTGCACCTCGATCGCCGCCAGCTCGCGGTCGAGCTTCACGACCAGCCCGCTCGCCCCCGCGTCGGCGACGAGCAGGTTCGAGCCCGAGCCGACGACGGACACGGACACGCCGGCAGCTCCCGCCCAGGCGAGCAGCTCCAGCAGATCACGCTCGCCTCCTGCCCGCGCGAACAGCTCGGCGGGGCCGCCCGTGCGCACGGTCGTCAGGCGGCTGAGGGGAAAGTCGCGCGCCACGCCGCCCGGCGGCTCCACGCTCATCGAGCCCGCCCCCCGGCCGCGACCCACTCCCGACTCACCGGCCCACGGCTCCCGCGCTCGTGCCGGCGAGGGCGCGTCCGAGCGTGTCGATGTCGCCGGCGCCCATCAGCACGCACACGTCGCCCTCGCCGAGCACCCCGGCGAGCACCCGCTCGGCGTCGGCGAAGCTCGGCAGCCAGTACACCGGGCGTCCAGCGGCCGCGTCGGCGGCCGCCTCGGCGACGAGCAGCCCGCTGACGCCGGGATGCTCCGCGGCGCGCTCGCGCGCCGGGTAGACGTCGAGCACGGCGATCTCGTCGGCCTGCGCCAGCGCCGCGCCGAACTCCCGCGCCAGCGAGGCCGTGCGCGAGTACAGGTGCGGCTGGAAGACGGCGAGCAGGCGGCGGTGCGCGAGCGTGCGCGCAGCGGCCAGCGTGGCCGCGACCTCGGTGGGGTGATGGGCGTAGTCGTCGTAGATCGACGCGCCGCCGGCGCTCCGGCCGAGCAGCTGGAAGCGCCGTCCGGCGCCCGTGAAGGTCGCGAGGGCGGCAACCGCCGCGGCCGCGTCGGCACCCGCCAGCCGCGCCGCCTCGAGCGCCGCGGCGGCGTTGAGAGCGTTGTGCGCGCCGGGAACCGCGAGCTCGACGGCCTCGCCGCGCCAGTCGAAGCTCGAGCCGCCGGCGTGCAGCGTCGGCGCCGGAACGTCGTAGGCGACGAGCGGGCCCTCGCGCAGCGCGAGCAGCTCGGGGCGGTCCCACACGACCGCCCAGCTCGCCCCGCTCAGGTACTCCCTGAACGCCTCACGCAGCTCCGCCAGCGAGGCGTAGGTGGCGTGATGGTCGAGCTCGACGTTCGTCAGCAGCGCGACCTCCGCCGCGAGGCTGAGCATCGAGCGGTCCGACTCGTCGGCCTCGACGACGAGCCACTCCCCCTCGCCCCAGTCCGCGTTGGGCAGGCCGCCGCCGACCGAGCCCCCGACGAGCCATCCCGGCTGCAGGCCCGCGCCGCGCAGCGCGTGGACGAGCATCGCCGAGGTGGTCGTCTTGCCGTGCGTGCCGGCGACGGCGATCGTGCGGCGCATACGCGTGAGCTCCGCCAGCAGCTCTGCGCGGGGGCGCTCGCCGATCCCGCGTTCGCGCGCCGCGACGCGCTCGACGTTCTCGGCGGGCACGGCCGAGGAGTAGATCAGCTCGACGTCATCGCCCGCCGGGACGTTCTCGGCGCGATGCCCGATGGCGGGCTCGAGCACCCCATCGGCGCGCAGGCCATCGAGGTAGGGGCCCTCAGCGCTGTCCGAGCCGCTGACCTGCGCCCCCAGCGCGTGCGCCGCGCGCGCGTAGCCGCTCATCCCGGCGCCGCCGACGCCGACGAAGTGCAGCCGCCGCGAGGACCAGGCCCCGTCCGCCCGCCCCGCGCCGCCGTTCACGAGTCGGCCGCCGCGAGCAGCTCGGCGACGATGTCGCGTGCTGCGTTGGGCCGCGCGAGGGCGGCGGCCGCGGCCGCCATCGTCGCCAGGCGGCGACGATCCGCGAGCAGCGCGGCGACCTCGCCGCCGAGCCGCGCGGCGCTGAGATCGGCGTCGGCGATCACGATCGCTGCGCCGGCGTCGGCCATCCAGGCGGCGTTGGCGCGCTGGTGATCGCCGGCGGCGTGCGGGTAGGGCACGAGGATCGCCGGCAGGCCGTGCGCCGCGATCTCCGCCACCGAGCCGCCCGAGCGCGCCACGACGAGGTCGGCTGCCGCGAGCGCATCGGCGAAGTCGGCGAGCGGCAGGTAGGCGCGCAGGTCGTAGTCGCGCGGCAGCCCCTGCGCGAGCAGCTCGGGGTGATCGCGGCGGCCGCTCACGTGCAGCACGTGGAAGGGCGCGCCCGCGAAGGCCTCGGCGGCCGCCATGTTGATCGTGCGTGCCCCGAGCGAGCCGCCGAAGACGAGCACGCAGCTCGCCTCCGGGGCGACGCCCATGCGCGCGCGCGCCGCCACGCGGTCGCGCTGCGGCGGCGGCACGGGCCTGCCGGTCACGCGGTAGCGGGGCGGCTCGCGTCCGGCGATCGGGAAGGCCAGGCAGACCCGGCGCGCGAAGCGCGCGAGCAGGCGGTTGCTCAACCCGAGGTGGCTGTCGGCCTCGCTGAGCACCAGCGGGATGCGCAGCGTCACCGCCGCCAGCCCGACGGGTCCGGATACGTATCCGCCGCCGCCGAGGACTGCGGCGGGGGCGATGCTCCGCAGCAGCGAGCGAGCGCGGAGCACGGCCGCGAAGGCCAGCCAGACGGCGCGCAGCGCGCGCAGTGGGTGCGAGCGGCTGAGCCCCTGCACGGCGATCGTGTGCAGCGGGAAGCCGGCTGCCGGCACCAGCTCCGCCTCGGCGCGGCCGCCGCCGATGAAGGCGACGGCGGCGCCCTCAGCCTGCAGCGCTTCCGCGACGGCCAGCGCCGGCACCACGTGCCCAGCGGTCCCGCCGGCGGCGATCACGATCCTCCTCGGCGCTGCGCTCACCGGGCAATCGTGCCGGTTCGCGGGCCACGGTGTCGCGTGAGCGCGCGCGTGACGCGGGCACCGCGCGCACGTGGCCGGTCGCGCCGGAGGCGACGTTCAGCAACAGCCCCATGCCGGCGAGCATCACGACGAGGCTGCTCGAGCCATAGGAGACGAACGGCAGCGGAACGCCGGTGAGCGGCGCGAGCCCGAGCACGGCGAAGGCGTTGAGGATCGCCTGCGAGAGGATCAGCGCGGTCACGCCGATCGCGATCAGCGCGCTGTAGAGACTGCGCGCCGCCTTCGCCGCCCGCAGCCCGGCGTAGGCGATCAGGCCGTAGAGGAACAGCAGCGCAAAGACCCCGACAGCGCCGAGCTCCTCGGCGATGACGGCGAGGATGAAGTCGGTCGGCGCCTCCGGCAGGTAGAAGATCTTCTGTACCGACTGCCCCGGGCCGACGCCGAACAGGCCGCCCGAGCCGATCGCGATCTGCCCTTGGACCGCCTGGAAGCCGGTCGAGGAGGCGTGCGCCCAGGGGTCCACGAACGACGTCAGTCGCGACCGCGCATAGGGCCTGGCGAGCGCGTAGACGATCACCAGCCCGAACACGCAGGCGCCGATCTGGGCCAGCTTGCGCATCGGGATGCCGGCGCCCACGAGCATCGCGCTGAAGGTGAAGGCGATCACCATCGCCGTGCCGAGGTCCGGCTGGGTGACCACGAGCAGGCAGGCGGACCCGACGACGATCAGCAGCGGGCGCGCCAGCTCGCGCAGGTCGTGGACGCGCTGAGGGCGCTTCGCCAGCAGCGTCGCTGAGTAGAGCACGAGCGCGAGCTTCATCAGCTCGGAGGGCTGGAACTGAAGCTGGCCGGGGCCGATCCAGCGGCGGGCACCGTTGATCGAGACGCCCACGTGCGGGATGTACACGGCGAGCACGAGCACGAAGGAGGCGAACAGCAGTGGCGCCGTGATGCTGTGCACTTTCGCCACGCCGTCGCGGGCGAGCAGGCGCATCACGACGAGCCCGATCGTCCCGTAGATCGCGAACTTGATCAGGTAGCTCGAGCCGTAGCCGTGTCCCTGCAGCAGCGTCGTGGCGGAGGAGGCGCTGTAGACCATCACGGCGCCGAACGCGAGCAGGCACAGCGTCGCGGTCAGCAGGATGCGCTGCTCGAGCGATTGGCCGGCCGCAGCCGTCGCACCGCGGCCGCGTCGGGCTTCCTTGCTCGATTGACGACCCGCCGGGGCTCTGGCCCGGCGTGCTGGCGCTGAGGGCATCCCTGCTCACTTCGACACCGGCGCGCGGACGCCTCCCCGGAGCGGCGATCTAGATGCCCCGGCTCTGGCGATAGATCGTGAAGCCGATCGCGCCGCAGATCGAGGCGACGATCCAGAAGCGCAGGATGATCTTCGTCTCAGACCAGGCCTTCAGCTCGAAATGATGGTGGATCGGTGCCATCAGGAAGACTCGCTTGCGCGTCGTCTGGAAGGAGATCACCTGGATCACGACCGACAGGGCCTCGATCACGAAGATGCCGCCGAGCAGGATCAGCAGCACCTCGGTCTTCGTCATCACCGCCAGCCCTGCGATCGCGCCTCCGAGTCCCAGCGATCCCGTGTCTCCCATGAAGACCGTCGCGGGGAAGGCGTTGAACCAGAGGAAACCGACGCATGCGCCCACCAGGCAGCCGGCGAGCATCGCCAGCCCGAAGTCGCCCGAGATGAACGTGATGCCGATGTAGGCGAGCAGCACGATCGCCGCGCACCCCGCGGCGAGGCCGTCGAGGCCGTCCGTGAGGTTGACCGAGCTGGTCGTGCCGGCGACGACGAAATAGATCAGCAGCGGGTAGAAGGGCCCGAGGTCGATGTGGTAGTCGACGAAACGCAGCCACAGCGTCGGCGGCAGGTGCGCCTCGTGCGTGGCGACCCACCACAGTCCCAGGGAAATTGCGATCGTGACGCCGAGCTTGGTGCGCGCCCGCAGCCCCAGCGAGCGGCGCTTGACGAGCTTAGAGTAGTCGTCGGCGAAACCGAGCAGGGCGCACGCGAACGCCGCTCCGAACACGCCCACCGAGCGCCATTCGTAGTTGGTGAGGATCAGGAACGGCACCGCGACGGCGAGGAAGATGATGATCCCGCCCATCGTCGGCGTGCCCGCCTTCTCGTGGTGCCCCTCGGGACCGTCCTCGCG
>DASZNB010000012.1:0-8671 GCA_035551395.1 Solirubrobacteraceae bacterium
AGGCCCAGGAGCAGGGCCTGGAGGTGCTGTCGGTCGTCGAGGCCGCCAGCCGCGGCGATCTCGTGATGATCCTGCTCCCCGACGAGCGCCACCACGACGTGTGGGAGGGGGAGATCCGCGACGGCATTGCGGAGGGCAACATGCTGCTGTTCGGCCACGGCTTCTCGATCCACTACCAGGAGGTCGCCCCGCCGCCGGGCGTCGACGTCGGGATGGTCGCGCCGAAGGGTCCCGGGCACCTCGTGCGGCGCCAGTTCACCGAAGGCAGCGGCGTCCCCGGGCTGATCGCCGTCGAGCAGGACGCGACCGGCAACGCGCGCGCGCTCGCGCTCGCGTACGCCAAGGGCATCGGCTGCACGCGCGGGGGTGTCATCGAGACGAGCTTCAAGGATGAGACAGAGACCGACCTCTTCGGCGAGCAGGCGGTGCTCTGCGGCGGCGCATCGGAGCTCGTCCAGGCTGGGTTCGAGACGCTCGTGGAAGCGGGCTACGACCCCGAGATGGCCTACTTCGAGTGCCTGCACGAGCTCAAGCTGATCGTCGACCTGATGCACGAGAAGGGACTCGCCGGCATGCGCTACTCGATCTCCAACACGGCCGAGTACGGCGACTACACGCGCGGCAAGCGCGTGATCACCGACGAGACCCGCGCGAGCATGCGCAAGATCCTCGAGGAGATCCAGTCGGGCGACTTCGCGCGCGAGTGGATCGCGGAGAACCGCGCCGGCCAGGAGAACTTCCTGCGCATGCGCGCCGAACAGGCCGACACCCAGGTCGAGCATGTCGGTAGCGAGCTGCGCTCGCACATGGACTGGATCAAGCCGGCCTTCTAGCGGAGACCTCGGAGCGCCCGTCGCAATGCTGGCGTACATCTTCTGGCATCGGCCCGCGGCGGGCGTCGAGCGCGACGTCTACGAGCGGGAGCTGGTGCGCTTCCACCGCTCGCTCGCCCTACGCCCGCCCAGCGGATTTCGCGGCTCGGTGGCGTTGCGGGCGCCCGAGCTGCCGTGGAGCGACGGCGGCGGCGTGCCGGCCTACGAGGACTGGTACCTGCTCGACGGCTGGGGAGCCGTGGGCGTGCTCGAAGAGGCGGCCGTCTCGCGCGGGCACGTGAGCGTCCACGACGCCGTCGCGCGCCACAGCCTGCTTGGCGCCGGCTCCGTCTACCGTCTCTGCGAGGGCCAGCCGATCCTCGCCGAGGTGTGCGCGAGCCTGTGGGTGACTCGCCCCGGTGGCCACCCCGCGCCGGGCGTCGCGGACCTGCTCGCCGACGGCATCGACCCGCGGCGCACGTCGCTGTGGCGGCGTTGCCTCGCGCTCGGACCGGCGCCCGAGCTGTGCCTGCTGAGTGCCGACCCCAGTCTCGGGTCGACGTGCACCGGCGTGGGGGCCGCGCGCCTTCCCGACGGCTGGAGCGCAATGCTCGCCGCGCGCGAGCCGCTGGAGGGCGGCTCGTTTTCAGATCAGCGTCACGGGTAGTACCGGGAGGCGCCCAGCACGCGAGCCCCGGAGTGAGGAGACAGCATGAATGCACGTCCCAGTGATGTCCGCAAGGCGCTCGCCGGCACCGAGTATCCGGCGAGCCCAGACGAGCTGGTCGCGGTGGCCGAGCAGCACTACGCGCCCGAGGAGGTGCTCGAGGACCTCGCCGAGCTGGGCGAGGAGGAGTACGCGAGCCAAGCGGCGGTGCTCGCGGAGCTCGCCGGCGAGGGTGACGAGGACGACGAGTAGATCGCGGGCGCGCCGGGCATATCGCTGGCGGCCGCACGCGTTCGCTAGACTCGCTTGATCGTCGCGACTGGCGCTGAGGTGGAGTCAACCACCGGGAAGCGACGAGTATCTCAGCCGCGCGCCTGGGCACCCTCAGACCACTGCCGTAAGCTCGAGGTCCGACACAGCGAGGAGCCCCAATGACGCCCAGTCAAGCCACAGCGCAGACGCCCCTGGTGATTCCCGAGGAGCTCAAGCCGGCCGATGGCCGCTTCGGCTGCGGGCCTTCGAAGGTTCGCCCCGAGGCGCTCGCAGGGCTGGCCCGCGACGGCGCGGCGGTGATGGGCACCTCCCACCGCCAGAAGCCCGTCAAGACACTCGTCGGCGAGATCCGCGCCGGCCTGCGCGAGCTGTTCGCTGCACCTCCCGGATACGAGGTCGCACTCGGCAACGGCGGCGCGACGGCCTTCTGGGACGCGGCCGCGTTCGGGCTCGTGCGCGAGCGTGCACTGCACCTCACGTATGGAGAGTTCTCACAGAAGTTCGCCGCGGTGACCGCCGGCGCGCCCTTCCTGGCGGAGCCCGTCAGGCTGGCCGCGGAGGTCGGCGACGCGCCCGACACGGCGCTCGCGGGGGCGCGCGCAGCCGAGGGCGGGGCGGACCTGATCGCCTGGGCGCACAACGAGACTTCGACCGGCGTGATGGTGCCCGTGCTGCGCCCCGACGGGGGCGGGGACGCACTGCTGGCGATCGATGCCACCTCCGGTGCCGGCGGGCTGCCCGTTGAGGTCTCACAGGCCGACGCCTACTACTTCGCGCCGCAGAAGAGCTTCGCCGCCGACGGCGGCCTGTGGCTCGCGCTGCTGAGCCCGGCCGCGCAGGAGCGCATCGCCGAGCTGCACGCCGGGGAGCGCTGGATCCCCGAGTCCCTCTCGCTCGCGACGGCGCTCGAGAACTCACTCAAGGACCAGACCTACAACACGCCCGCCCTCGCGACGCTGTTCCTGCTCGCCGAGCAGGTTCGCTGGATGCTCGACGGCGGCGGTCTGGACTGGTGCGTGGGGCGCTCGCGCGCCTCCGCCGAGCACCTCTACGGCTGGGCTGATGAGAGCGGGTACGCGACCCCGTTCGTCGTCGATCCGGCCAAGCGCTCGCTCGTCGTCGGCACGATCGACTTCGACGAGGCGATCGACGCCGCCGCGATCGCCGCGACGCTGCGCGCGAACGGCATCCTCGACACGGAGCCCTACCGCAAGCTGGGGCGCAACCAGCTGCGGATCGGGATGTTCCCGGCGATCGACACGGACGATGTGCGCGCGCTGACCGCGTGCATCGACTGGCTCGTCGAAAGGCTCGGCCAGTGAGCGCTGCGACGCCGGAGGCGGCGCCGGACGGCCGTCCGAAGGTCCTCGTGAAGGAGAAGATCGGCGATTCGGGGATCGCGCTCCTGCGCGAGCACTTCGATGTCGAGCTCGGGATCGACTGGAGCGAGGAGGAGCTCGCGGAGCGCATCGGCGCCTACGACGGGATCGTGATCCGCTCCGCCACGAAGATGACCGCCGAGCTGATCGCGCGAGCGACCAGCCTGCGGGCGATCGGACGCGCCGGTGTGGGCGTCGACAACGTCGACGTCGAGGCCGCCACCAAGCGCGGCATCGTCGTCGCCAACGCGCCCGAGTCGAACGTCGTGACCGCGGCCGAGCACACGATGGCGCTGCTGCTGGCGCTTGCCCGCAACATCCCGCAGGCCTACGCCTCCCTGAGCGCCGGAAAGTGGGAGCGCTCGAAGTTCTCCGGCGTCGAGCTCTACGAGAAGACGCTCGGGATCCTCGGCTTCGGGCGCATCGGTCAGCTCGTCGCGCAGCGCGCGCGGGGCTTCGGCATGCGCGTGCTCGCCTTCGACCCCTTCGTCAGCGCCGAGCGCTACCGCGACCTCGGCGTCGAGAAGGCCGACGGGCCCGCCGACATCTACGCGCAGGCCGACTTCATCACGGTGCACCTGCCGAAGACGGCCGAGACCGAAGGCTTCCTCGACGCCGCCGCGTTCGCGCAGATGCGCGACGGCGCCCGCGTTCTGAACGTCGCCCGCGGCGGCCTGATCGACGAAGCGGCGCTTAAGGACGCGCTCGACTCGGGCAAGCTCGCGGGCGCCGCGCTCGACGTCTTCCCGAGCGAGCCGATCACCGAGCACCCGCTGTTCGGCTATCCCAACGTCGTGGTCACGCCGCACCTCGGCGCCTCGACCGCGGAGGCGACCGACCGCGCCGGCTACCAGAGCGCCGAGCAGGTCGTCGCCGCGCTCACCGGCGGCGTCGTCTCGACGGCCGTGAACATCCCCGCGATCGGCGCCGAGGACATGGAGACGCTCGGCCCGTTCCTGCCACTCGCGACGCAGCTCGGGCGCCTCGCGATGGCGCTCGCCGAGGGCAGCTCGGTCGAGCGCATCGAGGCGGCATTCCTGGGACGGATCGCCGAGTTCGACACGCGTCTGCTCGGCCTCGCCGTGATCGTCGGCGCGCTGCAGGGCCGCACCGAGGAGCAGGTCAATCTCGTCAACGCCCCGACGATGGCCCAGCAGCGTGGGATCGTGTTCGAGGAGAAGGCCGTCTCCGAGGCGCAGGACTTCAACGAGCTGATCCGGGTCACGGTCGTCGCCGGCCCCGAGCGCGTCGCCGTCGCCGGCACCGGCATCGGCCCGAGCCAGGTCCCCCACCTCGTCGAGGTGCAGGGGCGGCGGCTGACGATCGAGCTCGAGGCCTACGTCACCGTCTTCCGCTACCAGGACCTGCCCGGCATGATCGGTCGCGTGGGGACCATCTTCGGCACGCATGGGATCAACATCTCCTCCGCGGCCGTTGGGCACACCCGCGAGGGCTCCGACGGGAATGACGGAGGGAGCGGGCAGCGACTGGCGGCGATGGTCGTGACGACCGATGCGCCCGTTCCCGCCGCGGTCCTGCAGGAGATCCTCGCCTCCGATGGCTTCGACGAGGGCTGGTCGGTCGACCTCGGCTGATCGCGCCGGTCCGTCGGGTCGGCAGATGGCGTCGGCGGGTCGGCGTCGCCCGATCGGTTAGGCTGCCCGGCGGATGCGGGCGGTGGTCATAACGAAGCACGGGGGACCCGGGGTGCTCGAGGTGCAGGAACGCCCCGACCCCGAGCTCGGTAGGGGCCAGGTGAGAATCCAGGTCGCCGCCGCGGGCATCAACTTCGCCGACGTGATGGCGCGCATGGGCCTCTACGCGGACGCGCCGAAGACGCCCTGCATCGTCGGCTATGAGGTCGCCGGCACGGTCCTCGAGGTGGGGGAGGGCGTCGCCGGCCTCACACCCGGGCAGCGGGTCCTCGCGGGAACCCAGTTCGGCGGCTACGCCTCCGAGGTCGTCGCTGCCGCCGGCGATGTGATCGCGCTGCCCGACGACCTGAGCTTCGAGCAGGGCGCCGCGATCCCCGTCAACTACGGCACCGCCTGGGCTGGCCTGCTCGGCTACGGCAGCCTGCAGCCGGGCGAGCGCGTGCTGATCCACTCCGCCGGCGGCGGCGTCGGCATCGCCGCGACGCAGATCGCCACGCGCGTCGGCGCGGAGGTCTATGGCACGGCATCGCCGGGCAAGCACGCGCGCATCGCCGAGCTCGGCGTCGAACACCCGCTCGACTACACGAAGTCGGGATGGGAGCGGGGACTCCCGCACTTCGATGTGATCCTCGACGCAGTCGGCGGCAAGAGCTTCCGCCTCAGCTATGACCTGCTGCGCCCGGGCGGGCGCCTCGTCGCCTTCGGCGCCTCCTCGGTCGTCTCCGGCGAGCGACGCAACCTCGTCACGGCGCTGCGCGCGGTGGTGCGGATGCCCCGCTTCAGCATGATCAAGCAGATGTCCGAATCGAAGGCCGTGATCGGCTTGAACATGCTGACGCTGTG
Source organism: Solirubrobacteraceae bacterium (assembly GCA_035551395.1). GTDB lineage: Bacteria > Actinomycetota > Thermoleophilia > Solirubrobacterales > Solirubrobacteraceae > Palsa-744. Next base: position 5,630 of record DASZNB010000012.1, read on the forward strand.
GAAGGATCGCGGCACCCTCGAGCCATGGATCGGGCCGATGCGCGAGATGCTCGAGGACGGCACCGTCAAACCGGTCATTGCGGGCGCCTTCAGCTTCGAGGAGGCCGGCGCGGCCCAGACGATGATCGTCGAGCGGCGTAACGTCGGCAAGGTCGTGCTCGTCCCGTAGACGGACGATGGCCGGCGCAAGGCGGACGGGATCCTCGATCGGCCAGCACGCCACGCGGGCGGGCGGGTTCTGATGTTTGCCTCGCTTGGCCCTCGTCCGTCTACACCCGTCCGGTGCTACCCTGCGGATTGAATGTCGTTTCGCATCTCGCTTCTCTCGCTTCTCCTGCTCCCCCCTCGGGGGGAATAGCGCGTGGCGGCCGCGTAGCCGCATACCCAGCAGAGAGGAACGGAAAGCGAGATAGAGAAGGAGCACGAACGACATGAGCACTTCAGACGCATCGAACGGCGGCGTTGCCGCCGGCGCGAGGGCCGGCAGGGACGCGGCGAACCGCGTGCAGATCTTCGACACGACGCTGCGCGACGGTGAGCAGTCGCCGGGTATCTCCCTCAACAAGCAGGAAAAGCTGGAGATCGCCCATCAGCTGGCGCGCCTTGGCGTGGACATCATCGAGGCCGGCTTCCCGATCGCCTCCCCCGGCGACTTCGAGGGCGTGCAGGCGATTGCGCGGGAGGTCGAAGGTCCGGTGATCTGCGGGCTGGCACGGACCAGCCATCAGGATGTCGACGCGGCGTGGAACGCCGTGAAGGACTCCGCGCGCCCGCGCGTCCACACGTTCATCTCGACCTCGGACATCCACATCGAGCACCAGCTGCAGACGACGCGCGAGGACGTTCTCGGCCAGGCTCGCGCCGCGGTCGCACAGGCCAAGCAGCACCTGGACGACGTCGAGTTCTCGCCGATGGACGCCAGCCGCGCGGATGTCGAGTTCACCGCCGAGGTGATACAGGCAGCCATCGACGAGGGCGCCCTGACGATCAACATCCCCGACACGGTCGGCTACGCGATACCGCAGGAGTTCGCAGCCTTCCTGACTCGTCTCTACGAGCTGGTGCCAGACCTGCACCGGGTCGTGCTGTCCGTCCACTGCCACGACGACCTCGGCCTGGCGGTCGCCAACTCGCTCGCCGGCATCGAAGCCGGCTGCCGCCAGGTCGAGTGCTCGATCAACGGCATCGGCGAGCGCGCCGGCAACGCCTCGCTCGAGGAGATCGCGATGCTGCTGCACACGCGCGAGCCGAGCCTCGGCCTGTGGACTGCGATCGAGACGACGGAGATCGCGCGGACCAGCCGCCTGGTCTCGCGCCTGACCGGCTACCAGGTGCAGCCGAACAAGGCGATCGTCGGGCGCAACGCGTTCGCGCACGAGTCCGGCATCCACCAGGACGGTGTGCTGAAGGAGCGCACCACATACGAGATCATGGATCCGACGACCGTTGGGCTGCGCAGCAACTCGATCGTGCTCGGCAAGCACTCCGGCCGTCACGCGCTCAGCCAGGCGCTGCAGGAGATGGGCTTCGAGATCGACGGGCAGGCGCTGAACACAGCCTTCAAGCGCTTCAAGGAGATCGCCGACCGCAAGAAGCAGGTGACGGCGATGGATCTCGAGGCGCTCGTCACCGACGAGCTGCGCGAGGAGATCGCGGGCTACGCGCTCGAGTGGTTCGAGGTCGACGCCTCATCGCTGCGACCCCCGCACGCGAAGGTGTCGATCACGCTCCCGGACGGCACTTCCTCGCCGGGCAGCTTCACCGGCGACGGACCGATCGACGCGGTGTTCCAGGCGATCAACGTCGCCAGCGGGATCGCCGCAAAGCTGAGCGAGTTCACGATCGGGGCGGTCACCGAGGGCCAGGACGCGCTCGGCGAGGTGTCCATCGTGCTCGAGGTCGACGGCTCGACCGGCGCCGGCCAGGGCGTCTCCACAGACATCATCGACGCGGCCGCGCGCGCGTACGTGCGGGCACTGTCCGTTGCGGTGACGCGCTCGCAGGCCGACGCGGCGATCGGGTTGCCGGAGGCGATCTAAGCGCGCGGGCGCTGCTCGACTCCGAGGAGGGGACCGTCAGCGACGAGGAGCTGACGCGCCTCAGCGAAGCGGCTGCTCGGGAATCGGAGCAGCCGGCCGCTGGCCATACGCGTCCGTGATAACGTACATGCGTATGGTGAGTGCCGCGACCCGACCAAGCTCCCGCGAAGCCTCCGGCCGCGCTGGCGGTCGTTCGCAGGCGCCCCTCGTGCAGCCTGCCGCCGCCGACCCGCTGGACCCGGCGGTCATCGGCGCCCGCGTGAAGGCGCTGCGCGAGGCGGCCGGGCTCTCACTGCGCGAGCTGTCCGAGCGCAGCGGCGTGAGCGCGCCGATGCTCTCGCAGGTCGAGCGCGGCGAGACGAGCCCCACGCTGACGGTCGCCGCGCGCATCGCCGCCGGGCTCGACCTGCGCCTCTCGCAGTTCCTGCGCCTCGATGAGAGCGGCGCCGTCACCGTGGTCCGCGCCGCCGACCGCCAACGCGGCGGCAGCAGGCGCCGCGGGCACAGCTTTGAGGTCCTCACCTCCTCGCAGCCGGGACAGCGGGCGGAGCTCTCACGCCACGTGCTGGGCGCCGCGGGCGCGACGGGCGCCCCCGACGACCCCCCGATGCACGAGCCCGGCAGCCGCGAGACAGCGCTCGTGGAGCAGGGGTCGCTCGTGCTCGTGTGCGACGGCCAGCGCTACGAGCTCGGCGAGGGCGACTGCGTGACGTTCGACGCCGACCTGCCGCACCACTTCGAGAATCCCACGTCCTCCGAGGCCGTCTTTCTGGCCGTTGTCTCGGCGGGGCTCAGACGCAGTTAGGAGCGAGATGCCACAGACGCTGTTCGACAAGATCTGGCAGAGCCACGAGGTCGGCGGCCCGGCGGCGGGCCTTCTCTACATCGACCTGCACCTCGTCCATGAGGTGACGAGCCCGCAGGCGTTCGATGGACTGAGGCTGGCCGCCCGCACCGTGCGCCGCCCGGATCGCACGCTCGCGACCGCCGACCACAACACGCC
>DASZNB010000013.1:0-1792 GCA_035551395.1 Solirubrobacteraceae bacterium
ACCGGGCGCTTGATCGGCTCGCTTACGAGGACGCGGCCGAGCGGTTCAACCGGGCGCTCCAGGCGCTCGGGCTGGCCGGCGCTGAGGATGAAGCCGGTCGTGTGTTGTTGGCTCGCGGCGACGCGCTGCTGCGCGGGGGCGAGCTCGAAGCGGCGCGAGCAGCTTTCACTCAAGCGCGCGCGCTCGCGCTGCGGCGCTGTGACCACGCGCTGTTGGCGGAGGCGGCGCTTGGCTTTGCCGGGCTTGGCATCGCGATCGTCGATCTCGACGCCGAGGCGATCGCGCGGCTCGAGGAGGCGCTGGAGCGGGTCGAGAGCCAATCGCTGCGCTCTCGCGTGCAGGCGCGGCTTGCGGTGGAGCTGTATTACGCACCCGACCGGACGCGCTCGGACCTCCACAGCGCGGACGCCGTCGCCAGCGCGCGCGCGTCAGGCGACACGAGCGCGCTCGCCTCCGCGCTGAGCGCGCGGCATGTAGCGCTGTGGCGTCCCGACCGCATCGATGAGCGGCTTGCGGTCGCCGGCGAGATGATCGCTGCCGCGCGGGAGGCCGGCGACCGCCACGCCGAGCTGCAGGGTCGCAACTGGCGCGTGGCGGACCTGTTCGAGCTCGGGCAAATGGACGCCTGGGGCGAGGAGACCGCGCGGCATGCTCGGCTCGCCGCGGAGCTCCGCCTGCCCGCCTTCGAGTGGTACACACCGCTGTGGGCGGCGATGGAAGCGACGCTCACCGGCCGCTACGAGGACGCAGAGCGCCTGAGCGCCGAGGCGGAGGAGGCGGGCATGCGCGCCGGCGATCGCAACGCAGGCGTACTCGTCGGCATCGGGCGCTTCTGCTCCGCACTCGAGCGCGAGGCGTTCGGCGAAATGGACGTCGCGTTCGTCGAGGAGAAGATCGCAAACTCGCCGGCCGGCATCGCCTACCGCGGCGGATACACGTGGATGCTCGCCGGCCTTGGCGAGACGGAGCGCGCTCGCGAGGAGCTCCACGTGGCGATGAAGCTCAACCACGCGTTCGACGCGAACTGGCTGTCACTTCAGGCCGAGCTCGCAGAGGCAAGCGTGCTCCTCGGAGACGCCACGTTCGCGGCCACGTTGTACGAGCGGCTTGCTCCGTACGCGGGCCGGCCGGTCACCGCCGGGCGCGCGGCCTGCTGCTTCGGGGCGGTCGACAGAACGTTGGGCGGCCTCGCCGCCCTGCTCGGCCGCCAGAGCGGCGCGGCGCGCCACCTGGACGACGCGATCCGGCTCAACGACACATTCGGCTGCGTTGTCTGGCGGATGCGCGCGGAACGGGACCTATCCAGGCTCGTCCGCGACGGGCCGCTCGTCAGTTGAGCCACCCAGCGCTATCGGGCGACGCAAAGATGGGTTGAACGCCTCATGCCGAGCGCGTTCTTAGGTGCGTAGCGTCACGCGCACCGTATGGACTCCAGCCCTCGGCTGCACTCTCAGAGGAACAACGCACCCAGGCCGACAGTCAGGCGGTTCTGCTCTCTTCGCGGGACGCGCATCTCGTCGGCGGACACGAGTCACCTCCTACGCGCGCGGAACTCGGGTCTGCATGGCTCGCGCTTTCATCGCGAGCGCATCGCGCAGCTCGCTTGCGCCAACGCGTGATACGGGCCGTCTCAGTAGACGTTCCCTGCCGGACGCCCGAAGTGGGTCGCTGGCCGTCCGCATTGGGAGACTCGGAGCGGTGCCTGGCAGGCGGATCGGATGCCGGCCTTCAGGTCGCTCGGCGGTAGCGGATGTGCGTGGCCAGCGGCGAATGCAGCACCTCGATGGGCTCC
>DASZNB010000014.1:0-5313 GCA_035551395.1 Solirubrobacteraceae bacterium
AGGGTGGCGCCGCCGAGGTCCTCCATGCCGCACGCCTCGATCGCGTTGACCTCCGCGTGCGCACCGCCGTATTCGCGGTGCCAGCCCTCGCCGAGGATCGCGCCGTCCCGGGCGATCACGGCCCCGACGACGGGGTTGGGCCTGACCGCGCCGGTCCCGTTGCGGGCCAGGTCGATCGCGCGCGCCAAGTGCAGCTTGTCGGTGTCGGTGCAGCTGGTCATCACCCGAACCAGGATATCCCCGCCGCGGGGGCGGGCTCGTTGGCGACCGGGCGCAGCGGCGCAGCGCTCGGCCGCGATCAGGTGCAGCGGCCTCCGTGCAGGCGGTAGATGGTCATCTGCGGTCCCGGGCGGGTGTAGGCCAGCGGGTAGTAGTCGAAGCTCCAGTCGAAGTTGAAGGCGACGGGCCGCTGTCCGCGGGAATAGGGCGAGGCGCGGAAGACGACCTGCGCCTGGCGCGCCAGCGCCCGGTAGTAGGCGACCGCCTGAGGCACCGCGCTCGGGTCTGCGAACGCCCGCCCGGACTGCGTCGAGCCGCTCACTACCCAGCAGTAGCCGTGGCGCTCGTAGTATCCGATCAGCGCGGGGGCCAGCGTGCGCTCGTAGTTCTCGATGCTGACCTGCGTTGTGCGATCCTCGAGCCTCCCGGCGGGCGAGATGCGTGCGAGCAGCGAGGGGTACTTGTTCCACTGGCGCGGGTTCGCGGCAGTTGAGGTCCCGGGGCGCGTTTCGCGCGCCCACGCTTCGGGCGAGACCGGCTCGACGACCACCCTTGCGCCGCGGGGCACGTGCGCGAGCATCCAGGCACGCGTGAGGTTGCGCGTGTCCGCGCGCGCGAGGACGAGGCCCGAGTGCACGCTGTAGAGGAGGCCCTGCGCGAGCAGCGCGAGCACGATCAGCCCGGCCAGAGCGACCGACAGCGCCCGTGCCCCCCGGTGTCCCTCCGCGCGGCGCAGGCGAGCCGCCGCGGAGCGTATGAGCCAGACCGCGAAGAACGCTGCGAGCAGGCACAGGAGCGGGAAGATCGGCAGCAGCCAGCGCCCGAAGTAGCGACCCTGGAGGCCCATGAATGCGAGGAACAGCAGCGGCGCCGGGACGAGCATCGAGCCGAGCGCCGGCCGGCCGCGCCACAGCGCGACCGCGCCTCCGAGCGCGGCGAGCGAGGGCACCCAGCCGAGCCCCCAGGTGAGCGACCAGAGGTAGTACACGAGGCCGCCCTGGCGCGGCGCTCCGAGCTTTCCCTGTCCTTCGGCGGACAGCTTCGACTGGTGCAGGAGACCTTCGTGGAAGGCGCTGTAGTCGAGCACGGCGTAGGGGTTGGCGATCAAGAACGCCGCGAGCGCGGCCGCGGCGGCGAGCCCGAGGGCGGCGGCGCTGCGCGCGGGCCGCGCGGAGCCGCGGTCGAGGTAGCGCACGGCGGCAGCGGCGGCGAGCGGCAGCACGGCGATCCCCGCCGTGTACTTGCTCGCGCAGGCCAGCCCGAGGCCGGCGCCGGCGAGCAGGTAGTCGCGCGCGCGGCCGCGACGCAGGACACCCGCGCTGCCGAGCAGCGACAGCGTCAGCGGCGCGAGCGTCGGCACGTCGTTGAGGGCGAGGTGCGCGTAGAAGACGGGCAGGAAGGCGACCGCCTCGATCGCCGCCGCGAGCAGTCCGACGGCGCGGTCGAACAGCCTCGCGCCGGTCGCGTACAGCAGCCACAGGGCGGCTGCGCCGAGGACGGCAGCGGCTACGCGAGCGAGGGTGTAGACCTCGGCTGGTTCGAGCGCGAACGCCCTGATCGCACCGCGACCGCCGCCGTAGGCGATCGCGAGCAGGAAGTGCAGGAGGTACGTGAACGCCGGCGGGTTGGCGAAGTAGTGCGGGTTCAGCGTGCCGCGCTGGAACATCTTGACGGCGTGCGGCAGGAAGTGATCGGCCTCGTCGGTGTTGAAGACGTACGGCAGCCCCTGGCGCGCGCCCCACAGCCGCAGCGCGAGCCCCGCCGCGAGGATCGCCGCGAGCGTCGGCCACGCCCACCGGCGCGCATCGCCCGCTGCCTGTGCCGCCGGCTCGCCTGCTCGCGCGCCGCCCTCGCCCTCCGGGGAGCTCACCTGCGCCCCCGTCGCGCCGCGATCAGCAGTTGGCATACACCGCGTAGTAGTGGCTCGTGTAGATGCGCCGGAAACCCTGCAGCGGAATCTGGTCTCGCGGATCGTCGCCGACGTCGACGATCGCCTCGACGAACACGGCGCTCCCGAGCGGGTAGACGGCGACGCTGCCCCGTTCGATCCGGCGCTCGAGGGTGTGCGAGCCTTTTGTCACGTCGGCGCGCGCCTGGCTGCGTGCGACGATCTCGTGCTGGCCGACGCTGTCGAGGATCCAGCGGGCATCGGGGATGAGCTTGTTGTTCGGCAGCGAGAGCAGCGGGCAGCGCCGCAGCTGCGCCTTCACGCGCGGGTCGGCGAGCGCCTGCGCGAGGCCCTTGTGGAAGTCCTCGTGGTAGGCGAGCGTGTTGCGCAGGCTCGTCAGGTTCAGCGTCGTTGCGGCAGAGGTCGCGCCGTAGGCGACGAGGCCGACGGCTCCGAGGATCCACACGCGGCGCAGCAGCGAGCCCGGACGGAGCATCGACCAGCCGCCGATGAAGACGGCGCAGAACAGCAGCAGCACGGTGGCCGCCCCGAGCAGGTAGCGGTCGATCACCGACGCTCCGCCGGCTCCCTCGAGCAGGAACACGAAGACGAGCAGGACGAAGGCGGCGAGCGGAACGAGCACGCGCCGCGGCACCATCCAGATCGCCAGCGGCAGGCCGATCAGCGCGCCGAGGATGACCGGGACCTTGTCGATCCGTTCGGTGAAGGTCCACAGCGAGCCGACGACGCTGCCGAGCCCCTGGGTGCGTTCGAGTTCCTGCGCAAGGCCCGCCGTCGCGGTCAGTGAGTAGAGCGGATCGCCCGTCACGATCGCATCGAGGCCGGCCCACACGAGGGGGGCGGTCGCCGCGATCGCCAGGTATCCCAGCCGCGTGCGGTGCTCCGCCCGCCAGCTGCACCACAGCCAGTAGACCCCGCTCAGCACCCAAGCGTCGGGGCGCAGCAAGCCGGCGGCTGCCAGCAGCCCCAGGACGGCGGCTCCCCGCCGTGGCCGCTCGACCTCCAGCACGATCGCCCACACGATCAGCGCCAGGTAGGTGATGTCGAGATAGCCCTGCGCGGCGAGGTTCTCCACGAAGAAGCGGCTGAGCAGCAGCAGCGCCGCGATCAGCCCGACGACCGGACCGAAGCACAGGCGCCCGAGCCGGTACATGCCCGCGACGGCGGCGACGAACGAGCCGATCGAGCCGAGCACCATCAGGCGCGCTCCGCCCTGCCCGAAGATCGAGCAGAGCATCCCGAAGGCGATTGCGAGCGGGTGCTCGGTGGGTCCGCGATAGACGCGGAAGTCGGGCAGGTGCAGGTGCAGCAGGTCGCGTCCCCACAGCAGTGCGTAGAAGGAGTCGTACGTCGGATAGGTGGGGAACGCGAAGTAGCCGACGAGCGCGCCGAGGCAGAGGATGCCGAAGCCGACGCGCGCCCACATCGACGCCGGCACGGCACGCAGCCGCGCCCGCCGGGTCGAGCCCGGGCTCAGCCGGGTGAGCGTCGCGCTTTCCATCTAGCCTTGGCGGTCTTGGAGCCCGCCGCCCGGAACCGACACCGGGTGGCTCCTCCGAACCCTTGGCGCCAAGACCTGACGTGCGCTTTGGGATACTGCCGGGAGGCAAGTCTAGGCAAATTGACCGCGATGAAGCTCATCATCCAGATCCCCTGCTTCAACGAGGCGGCCCAGCTGCCGCAGACGCTCGCGGACCTGCCGCGCGAGGTCGCCGGCTTCGACATCGTCGAGTGGCTCGTGATCGACGACGGCTCGACCGACGAGACGATCGCTGTCGCGCGCAGCCGCGGGGTCGATCACCTCGTGCGCCTGACCAACAACAAGGGCCTGGCTGCCGGCTTCCAAGCGGGCATCGACACGGCGCTCAAGCTCGGCGCCGATGTGATCGTCAACACGGACGCCGACAACCAGTACTACGGCCCCGACGTCGCCAGGCTGGTGGGCCCGATCCTCGATGGACGCGCGGACATGGTGATCGGCGACCGCGAGGTCGGCGAGATCGAGCACTTCTCGCCGATGAAGAAGGCCCTGCAGCGTCTCGGCTCGTGGGTCGTGCGACAGGCCTCCTCGACGTCCGTGCCCGACACGACGTCCGGCTTCAGGGCCTACAACCGCGAGGCCGCGATCCAGATCATGGTCGTCTCGCGCTTCACCTACACGCTCGAGACGATCATCCAGGCCGGCAAGCTGCTCGTCGCGATCGACCACGTCCCGATCCGCACCAACCCCAAGACGCGCGAGTCGCGTCTGTTCCCGTCAATGGGGTCCTACGTGCGGCGCAACGCGGTCTCGATCTTCCGCATCTACGCCCAGTACGAGCCGCTGCGGGTGTTCTGGAGCCTCGCGCTGCTCGTCGGACTGGCCTCCGTGGGCGTCTGGATCCGCTTCGTCGTGGCCTACGCGGAAGGCAGCGGCAAGGGCCATGTGCAGTCGCTGATCCTCGGCGCCGTGCTGTTCATCGCCGCGGTCGTCCTGTGGGCGCTTGGCGTGATCGGCGACCTGCTGGCGGCGCAGCGGGTGATGACGCAGCGGACGTTCGAGCGGATGCGCCGGATCGAGCTGCAGCTGGGGGTCGCCCCGTCCCACTACGAACCCGGCGATTCCGGCAATCCGCCGGCGCCCGCGACACCCGCAGCCGAGCCGGCGCAGGCGAGGCTCCCGGGCGAGGCGGTCCGGCTGTGAGCGGGCTCACCGTCTCGCGAGACGGTGTCGTAACGGGCAACACCTACGACAAGTACGGCTCCAGCAACCCGGTCGTGCGTCGGCTGATGGCCGGCTTCGAGCGCAGCCTCGATGAGCTCTTCACGCGCGCGGCGCCGCGCTCGCTGCTCGACGTCGGCTGCGGCGAGGGGATCCTCGTGCAGCGCTGGGCGAGGGCGCTCCCGGAGGCCAGGGTCCTCGGCATCGACCTCGAGGAGGAGTCGATCCAGGCGAGCTGGAGCGAGCACGCGGCAGCGAACCTCGAGTACCGCGTGGTGGAGGCGGCGAGCCTGCCCTTCGGCGAGGACGAGTTCGACCTGGCGAGCGCGATCGAGGTGCTCGAGCACGTGCCGGATCCCGAGCACACGCTCGCCGAGATGGCGCGCTGCGCCGAGCGTCACCTGCTCGTGTCGGTGCCGCGCGAGCCGCTTTGGCGGATGCTGAACATGGCCCGCGGCGCCTACTGGTCGGAGCTCGGCAACAC
>DASZNB010000015.1:0-16458 GCA_035551395.1 Solirubrobacteraceae bacterium
CAGCTGCTCGAGGTGCTTGATCGTCGGGAAGACGAGCAGGATCTCGCCGTCGGCGTGGGCCTCCAGTGCTCCCGGAGGAGTGAACCAGCCAAGATCTACGCACTCCTCTCCGTCGACCGAGGGCTCCTGCCCGTCGGGCAGGGTGGCGAGAAAGAAGTGCGTGTCGAAGCGGGTCTTGACCGCCGCCGGGGTGATCCAGCGGGAGAACTTGACGAGGCCGTCGGGCCCGTCGAGCTCGATCGCAGCCTCCTCGTGGAGCTCGCGAACTCCGGCCAGGCGGTGGGCGCTGTCGCCGTCGCCCTCGTCGGCGTCGACGGCGCCGCCGGGGAACACCCAGACGCCCCCCATGAAGCGAGCCTCGGGCGTGCGCTTGACGAGCAGCACCTCGAGCTTCTCCCCGTCGCCTCGCAGCAGGATCACGCTGGCCGCCTGCCGCGGCTTCACCGGCGGCCCGGCGCCCAGCTCCTCGCCTGGGCCGGGTCGCTCATCCTCCCCAGATGCGCGCATCGGCTGACCCTACCTGTCGGTAACCTTCGCCGCATGAGCAAGACAACCCGTGAGTGGTGCCGATGAGCGCCACCGAGACGCTTCAGCGCTGGATCTGCGAGTCATGTGGGTTCATCTACGACCCCGAGGAGGGCGACCCCGACGGCGGCATCCCGCCAGGCACCCCCTTCGAGGAGATCCCCGACACGTGGTTCTGCCCGGTCTGCGGGGCGCGCAAGCGGGACTTCACCCTCTACGAGGACTAGGAAGTCGTTGGGCGCCAGGGGCCCGACGGCGGCCTGGTGAGAGCGATGGCAGCGGGAACGGATTGGGACTCGCTTCTGGCGCTCGACGCCGAGCGGGTCTGGCATCCCTATGGGGCGCTGCCTTCAGAGTTGCCCTCGCTGCCGGTGGTCTCCGCAGAGGGGGTGCGGCTGAAGCTGGCCGACGGCCGCGAGCTCATCGACGGGATGGCCTCGTGGTGGTGCGCGATCCACGGCTACCGCCATCCGCGCCTCGATGAGGCGGTGCGCGAGCAGCTCTCGCGCGTGGCGCACGTGATGTTCGGCGGCCTCACGCACGCCCCCGCGGTGGAGCTGGCCGAGCGCCTCAGCGAGCTCGCCCCGGCCGGGCTCGAGCGCGTGTTCCTCGCCGACTCCGGCTCGGTTTCGGTGGAGGTTGCGATCAAGCTCTGCATGCAGCACCAGCACGCGCGCGGGCGGACGGAGCGCACGCGCCTGATGACCGTCAGGGGCGGCTACCACGGTGACACGACGGGCGCGATGGCGCTGTGCGATCCGCTCGCCGGGATGCACAGCCTGTTCTCGGGGGTGCTCGCGCAGCACGTGTTCGCGCCCCGCCCCCCCGACGGCTTCGACGCCGAGCTCGATGAGGGGTGGGCGGCGGAGGTCAGCGAGCTGGCCGCGCGCCATGCCGGCGAGCTCGCCGGCATCGTCGTCGAGCCGGTCGTGCAGGGAGCCGGCGGCATGCGCTTTCACTCTCCCGCCTGCGTCGCGCACATGCGTCGCGTGTGCGACGAGCACGAGCTGCTGCTGGTGCTCGACGAGATCGCCACCGGCTTCGGGCGCACGGGCGCGATGTTCGCCAGCGAGCACGCGGGGGTGAGCCCCGACGTGATGTGCGTCGGCAAGGCTCTCACGGGCGGCTACATGACGCTCGCGGCGACGCTGTGCACCGAAGATGTCGCCGATGTCGTCTCGAGTGGTGTCGGCGGCGGGCTGATGCATGGGCCGACGTTCATGGGCAACCCGCTCGCCTGCGCGGTCGCGCTCGCCTCGCTCGAGCTGCTCGGAGAGGGGCACTGGCGCGAGCAGGTCCGGACGATCGCGCGGGGCCTCGAGGCGACGCTGGCACCGGCGCGCGAGCTGGACGGCGTTCGCGACGTGCGCGTGCTCGGGGCGATCGGCGTCGTCGAGCTCGACCACGACGTTGACCTCGAGGCCGCCACCGCCGCTGCCCTCGAGCGCGGCGTGTGGCTGCGTCCGTTTCGCAACCTGATCTACGCGATGCCTCCGTATGTGATCGACGAGCACGACCTGGCGCGCGTCGCCGACGCGATGCTCGGTGCCGCGCGGGCGGCCTAGCGCTCGAGCCAGCGCCGCCACGCCAGGCCCGCGCCGGCGCGGGCCAGCCCGGCGATTTCGGAGCCGGGGAGAAGCGGCAGGACCGCCACGTCGACCTCGCCGAGGCGCGCGATCGTGTCGCGGTTGGAGCGCTCCAGCGCGCTCGGCTGCCGCGGCCAGGGCGTCAGCACGACGGCGGCGATCGCGAGGCCGGCGGCGCGCGCGGCGCGCACGCTCAGCAGGCTGTGGTTGATCGTGCCGAGGCCGGGGCGCGCGGCGATCACGAGCGGGAGGCCGAGCTCGCGGGCGAGATCGAGCACGAGGTAGTCCTCCGCCAGCGGCACGAGCAGGCCACCGACGCCCTCCACGACGAGGACATCGTCGCTCGGGCCTGCGCATGCGGCGTCGAGCAGTGCGCTCGGGTCGACGTCCACGCCCGTCAGCTGCGCTGCCAGATGCGGCGAGCTCGCCGGGCCCAGACGCAGCGGCGCCACGTCGCTGGGGCTCATTCCCGCGGCGGCGCCCAGCAGGACGTGATCGGGTGGCCAGGTGCTCTGCGGGGCTTCGTCGTCGAGGCCCGTGAGGACGGGCTTGTGCGCCCGTACCGTCTCGCCGCTCGCGCGCATCGCCGCGAGCAGCGCGGCGCTCACCACGCTCTTGCCGACGCCGGTGTCGGTGCCTGTCACGAACAGGCCGCGCACGGTGGCTCCGGCGACGCGGCTAGGCGGCGCGGACGCCGGGGGCGGCGTCGCGCTCGACGTCGAACGGCGCGCTCGCGCGCGTCAGCGTCGTGACGGGCGCCTCGGCGTACGCCGGCTCCGGTGTTGGGGTGCGCTCGTCGTGCGCGGGCGTCATCGCCTCGGGATCCAGGCCCTGCTTGCGCGCCAGCTCCCCGAGGACGGCGGCGGCGCGTGCGAGCTCGGCGGGGGTGTGCGAGGCCATCGTCGTGAGCCGCAGGCGCGAGGTTCCCGCGGGGACCGTCGGCGGTCGGATCGCCTGGGCGAATATGCCGCGCTCGATCGCCTCCTGGCAGAGGCGCATCGCGGCGCGCTCCTCGCCGACGATCAGCGGGACGATCTGCATCTCGCTGTCCGCGACCGGAAACCCCTCGGCGGCGAGTGCGCGACGCAGCACCTTGGCGTTCGAGCGCAGCCGCTGGATCCGGTGGGGGCGCTCGCGCAGCAGTTCGAGCGCGGCCAGTGCGCCGGCGACGGCGGGCGGCGCGGGCGCGGTGGAGAAGATCAGCGAGCGCGCCGTGTTGATCAGGTAGCGGAGCATCTCGGCGCTCGCGCACGCATACGCCCCGTATGAGCCGAGTGCCTTGCCGAGCGTGCCAACGACCACGTCGATCTCGTCCTCGAGGCCGGCCTCCGCTACCGCACCGCGTCCCTCGGGGCCGAGGTTGCCGACCGCGTGCGCCTCGTCCACGACGATGCGAGCGTCGTAGTCCTGCGCGATCTCCGCGAGCTCCGCGAGCGGCGCGATGTCTCCGTCCATCGAGAACACGGAGTCGGTCACGATCAGCCGGCGGGACTGCCCGTCGCGCCCGCCGCTGTGGCGTCTGAGGCTCCACTCGAGATGCTCGACGTCGCGATGGCGGTAGACGACCGCCTCGGCGCGCGAGAGGCGGCAGCCGTCGACGATCGAGGCGTGGTTGAGCTCGTCCGAGAAGACCGTGTCACCGCGCCCGGCGAGCGCGCCGATGACCCCGAGGTTGGCGAGGTAGCCCGAGCCGAACAGGAGGCAGCCCTCGCTGCGCTTGAACGCGGCGAGGCGCTCCTCCAGGCGCCCGTGGATCGTCATCGTGCCGGACACCAGGCGCGAGGCGCCCGCGCCGACGCCCCAGCGCATCGCTGCCTCGGCGGCCGCCTCGCGGACCCGCGGGTGGTCGGCGAGGCCGAGGTAGTTGTTCGAGCAGAGCAGCAGCACGGGCTTGCCCTCGAGCAGCACCGTGGGGCCCTGGGGGCCGCTGATCAGGCGCAGTCGGCGCGCCAGGCCGAGATCCTCGAGCTCCGCCAGCCTGGCTTCGATCTCGCTCATCGTCCCTGCGCCTCGCGCCTAGGCCACGGGAGCTCGGTCGGGAGCTCGGTTGACGGCCCCATCCGGTCGCGCCGGCACCGCGCGCTTGGCGCGATAGCGCAGCTGCGTGGAGGGGTCCCACAGACGCACTCCCAGCTCCACCGCATCGCCGCGTGGCGGCGCGGCCAGGGTCTCCCCGACGACGTCCGGCGTTTCGCCGGTGAGCCAGCCCGAGCGGTTGTCCGGGCGCGGGTTCGCGGCGTTGTCGGGCTGGCGCGAGACGTTCAGGCCGAGCTCCTCGAACATCTCGCGGTCGGTCTCCGGCTCGTTGCCGAGCGTGGTCAGGAAGTTGCCCATCATCACTCCGTTGATCCCCGCCCTGACCGCCAGTCGCTGAAGCTCGCCGAGGTTCTCGACGCGGCCGCCGCAGAGCCGGAACAGCGCTTCGGGGAGGATCAGGCGGAAGATCGCGATCCACTTGACGGCCTCCCACGGGTCCATGTACTCGCGGTCGCCGAACTTCGTCCCGGGGCGTGGGTTGAGCATGTTTATGGGCACGCTCGTGGGGTCGATGGCGGCGAGCTCGAAGGCCATCTCGACGCGCTGCGTGCGCGTCTCGCCGAGGTTCAGGATGCCGCCGACGCAGGTCTCCAGGCCGGCCTCGCGCACCGCGTCGATCGTGCGCAGGCGACCCTCGTAGCGCACCGTGCTGGTGACCTCGTCGTAGTAGCTCTGGGCCGTCTCGACGTTGTGGTGCACGCGCTGGATGCCCGCCTCGCGCAGCGCCCGCGCCCGCTCCGCGGAGATGTGCCCGACCGAGGCGCAGCGCTTGAGGTTGGTCTTCTCGGAGACCAGGCGAACGCCCTCGAGGTACTTCTGGAAGTCGCGCTTGGAGAGCCCCTGGCCCTGGGTGACCATGCAGAAGCGGTGTGCCCCCGCCGCCTCGGCTGCGCGCGCGTGCTCGAGGATCTGCTCGGGCTCCATCATCGCGTGCATCGGCGTCTCCGCATCGGCGAAGCGCGACTGCGCGCAGAAGCCGCAGTCCTCCGCGCAGCCGCCCGACTTGGCGTTGACGAGCGAGCACATGTCGGTGGAGTCCGCGAAGCGCTCGACGCGGGCTTCCCAGGCGCGCCGGATGAGCGCTTCGATCTGCCCGTGGTCCTCGATCTCGCCGAGCTCGACGGCCTCCTCGCGTGTGATCAACGGCGCCATGCCGCACACCGTAGGTGCTGCGGCGGACGGCTAGCGCCCGCGCCAGCGGGGGGCGCGGCGCTCGGCGAAAGCGCGCATTCCCTCGCGCATGTCCTCTGAGGCGAAGGACGCGCGGCGCAGCTCGATCAGCTCCTCCTCGACCTCCGCCGGAAGCTCGCCCTCGGCGCTCAGCAGCGCGGCGATCACACGCTTGTTCCCGGTCTGGGAGAGCGGCGCGTTGCCCGCGAGCTCGACCGCGAGCTCGAGCGTGAGCGTCTCGAGCGCATCGCCCGCGGCAACGCGGTTGACGAGCCCCCAGGCCAGCGCCGTCGGCGCGTCGATGTAGCTGCCGAGCAGGAACAGCTCGCGCGTGCGCGCCGCGCCGATCGCATCGATGAAGCGGCGCAGGCCCGTATGCGAGTAGACGAGGCCGAGCTTGGCCGGCGGCATGCCGAGCTTGATGGCATCGTTGGCGACACGCAGGTCGCACGCGAGCGCCAGCTCGAGGCCGCCGCCGATCGTGTGGCCGGGCAGCATCGCGAGGGTCGGACGAGGGAACGCCTGGAGCGCGTCGATCGCCTGCGTGAAGGGGTGCGCGACGAGCCGCTCTGCGCGCTCCTCGAACTCCGCGTCGGGGATCTCGCCGATGTCATAGCCGGCCGAGAACATCCCGTGCGCGCCCGTGACGAGGACGCAGCGAGCCGGCGAGCTGGGCGCCGACAGCTCGCCGAGGGTGTCGCTGATCGCATCGAGGATCGGGTGGTCGAGCGCGTTGCGCTTGGCCGGGTTGGAGATCGTCAGACGGACGACGCCGTCGGCCGGCTCGTCGATCAGCAGCTTGCCGTCGGCGAGCTCGCGGGGGTGAGCGGGGGCGGACACCGCCCGACAGGCTAGTCGAGCACCACCAGCGTGTCGCCCTCGTTGACCGCTTGGCCCTCCTCGCAGCGGATCTCGACGACCCTGCCCGCGTCTTCGGCCTCGACCGGCATCTCCATCTTCATCGACTCGAGGATCGCAACCGTGTCGCCCTCCTCGATGGCGTCGCCGACCGCACACTCGATTTTCCATACGGTGCCGGTGATATGAGCCTCGACGTCAGTCATCTGGTCCTCCGTCCGGTGTTCGCCAAGCCGCTGGAGTCATGACAATAGATAGCGCCGCCGACCGATCGCCGCGTGTGCGCGTGCTCGTCGCCGCCCACAACGAGGCCGATCGCCTGGGCGCGACGCTCGCCGCGCTCGCGCGCGCCTTCCCCGGGGCGCCCGTGTGGGTCGCCGACGACGGCTCGCGCGACGCGACCGCGGCGGTTGCGCGCTCGGCGGGCGCGCGGGTGGTGCGCAGCGAGCGCGTGATCGGCAAGGGGGGCGCGGTAACCGCCGCGGCGCACGCGGCGCTGCGCGACGCCGGCTCGGAGGATCAGGCGGGAGCGGTGTTCGTGCTCTGCGACGGCGACCTCGCGGACTCCGCGCGCGAGCTCGGCGCGCTCGCCGACCCCGTCGCCCGCGGCGAGGCGGACCTGGTGATCGCGGCCTTCGCCACACGCGTCGGCGGCGGCCTGGGTCTCGCGCTCGGCTTCGCCCGCTGGGCGATCCATGCGCGCTGCGGGCTGCCCACGCGCGCTCCGATCTCCGGGCAGCGGGCGCTCAGCGGGGCGGCGCTCGCGCACGTGCTGCCGTTCGCGTCCGGCTACGGGATGGAGATCGGAATGACCATCGACGCCGTTCGCGCGGGCGAGCGCGTCGTGGAGCTCGAGCTCGACCTGTCCCATCGCGCGAGCGGACGCACGCTCGCGGGGTTCCTGCACCGCGGCCGTCAGCTGGTGGACTTTGCGCGCGTCTACCGCTCCCGGCGTGTCGGCCGGGCAGGCGCGCACGCGCGTAACCTTGCGCGCCCGTGGACGTAAGATCGCTCAGATGAGCGAGCTGGCGCCGATGCGTGAGCAGGTCTATACGGACCCGCGGCCGAAGGAGTACTTCGACCGCTTTCACGCGCGCGCGCGCAGCCGCGAACCGGACTGGGTGTACGAGGCCGTGCGGGTCATCACCTCGCTCTACTCCTACACCTTCCTGCGCGCGCGAGCGATCGCCGTCGAGAACGTTCCCGGCCGCGGCGCCGTGATCCTTGCGCCGAACCACTTCTCGTTCATGGATCACTTCCTGATCGGCGCCTTCATCCGCCGCAAGGTCCGCTTCATGGCGAAGTCGCAGCTGTTCAAACGACCGATGCAGTTCGTCTACACGCATGGCGGCGTCTTCCCGGTGCGGCGCGGGGCGCGCGACGAGGAGACGTTCGTCACCGCGCGCGCGGTGCTCGCCCGCGAGGGCGCGATCGCGATGTACTGCGAGGGCGGGCGCTCGCGCACGGGCAAACTCTCCGAGCAGGCCAAGCGCGGCATCGGCCGCCTGGCGCTCGAGACGGGGGCGTCGATCGTGCCGATCGCGATCCACGGCTCCTCGCGCGTGCGCAACTGGAAGCGCCTGCAGTTCCCGCGCGTGACCGTCCAGTACGGCGAGGCGATCCGCTGGGATCCGATCGAGGCGCCCACGCGCGAGCAGCAGCAGGCGGTCGCCGACGAGGTCCTGCTGGAGATCCGCGCTCTCTACGCCGGCCTGGAGAAGCACGGCCGCAAGGGCATCCTGCGGCGCCTGCGCGAACAGCGTCGCGCCGGGCGGCGCGCGCCCGAGGGCGCGGCTGTCGTCTGAGGTGGAGCACCGTCGGGCCGCCCGCCTAGGGTTTGCGCGCATGAAGCCGGCCGCGGGAGGGATCGATGCAGCGGCTTGAGGTTGGCGCGGTGATCCGCCGCGTGTTCGCCATCTACGTCGACCAGGCGCCGGTGCTGATGCCCGCCGCGGCCGTCGTGTTCGTGTTCACGGGGGTCCTCTCCACGCTGCTCACGAATGCCGGCTCTGGCACGCGGTTGCTGGCGCTGCTGATCAGCCTCGTCGCCACGACGCTGTTCACGGGCATGGTCGTCGAGCTCGTCGCCGACGTGCAGGACGGACGGCGCGACGCGAGCCCAGGTCAGCTCCTGCGCGCCGTCGCGCCGGTGATCTGGCCGCTGATCGGCGTCGCCTTCGCGGCCGCCCTGGGCGTGCTGGTCGGGTTCGTCCTGCTCGTCCTCCCCGGCCTGATCCTCTTGACCGTCTGGTCGGTCGCGGCGCCCGTCGTCGTGCTCGAGCGCCCGCCCGGGCTGCAGGCGCTGAGGCGCAGCCGCGAGCTCGTCCGTGGCCACGGCTGGCAGGTGTTCGGTGTGATCCTCCTGCTCGACCTGCTGCTCGGCATCGGCGCGGGCGGCCTGGACCTCGCCGCCGACAGCGCCGGTACCGGCGTGGGGCTCGTCGTGAGGGTCGTCCTCGGCGTTCTCACGGCGCCCTTCGCCGCGCTCGCGGCCGCGGTCCTCTACTTCGAGTTGCGCGCGCGGGCGGCGGCGACGCCGGCCGCCGAGGACACGCCCGCCGCGGCCGGCTAGGCTGCGGCGCGAATGTCGAGCGCGGACGCAACGCGGCTGCTGCGCGAGGACCTGCTGGGGGGCGTCGCGATCCTCGTGGCCCACTCCGGCCCTCCGAGCGCGCGCGCCGGCTCGCGCGCGGCCGCCGTGGAGGAGCTGTGCGGCGAGCTCGGCGCGAGGATCGCGAGCTGCGCGGCCGGCGGCGCCGGTGGCGGCGACGGCGACGGCGAGGAGCAGGAGCTCGCACTCGAGCGCTCGCTCGACGCTGCGCGCGCGCAGCTGGGGGAGATCGACGTGCTCGTGATCGACGCCGCCGCGCTGTTCGCGGCCGCCGCCGAGCCGGCTGCGGACGCGGGAGGGCGGGAGATGTTGATCGGCTGCCTGCAGGCGAGCTGGAACGTCACGCGGACGCTCGTCAACAGCGCGTTCCTCGCGCGCGCTGCGGGCGAGCGGGGAGGGCGCATCGTCTACATCGCGCCGGCGCCCGACGCGGGAGCGCACGCGGACGCCGCCCGCGCGGGCCTCGAGAACCTCGCACGCACGCTCTCGATCGAGTGGGCCAGATATGCCATCACGCCGGTGACGATCGCCCCCGGGACGGCCACGCCCGCCGGCGAGGTGGCCGCGCTGACGGCCTACCTCGCCTCGCCCGCCGGCGCCTACTTCTCCGGCTGCCTGCTCGACCTGCGCGGTCCCGGCGGCCGCTGAGGCCGCCCCGCCGGACGGCCGCCGCCGCTGGGGGCACCGAGGCGCGCTGGGCCGGGCGCCCCCGCGCAGGCAGCGAACCTCAGCCGGTCATCCCGCCGAACAGGCCGCCGGTCACGTGCAGGGTCTGGCCGTGCACGTAGTCCGACCAGGGGGAGCACAGGAAGAAGACGCCCCCGGCGGCCTCCTCGGGGCTCGCGGGGCGCCCGAGCGGGATCAGCATCGAGGCCATGCCGCGCATCTGCTCAGGGATGCCGAGCTGGATCTTCTCGCCGTCCTTTTCCATCGTGTTCTCGTCGACCTTCGCCTGCGTCAGGCGCGTGTCGATGAAGCCGAACGCGACGGCGTTGACGTTGACTTTGAACTGACCCCACTCCTTGGCGACCGTTTTCGTCAGGCCCACGACGGCGGCCTTGCCGGCCGCGTAGTTGGCCTGGCCGGCGTTGCCGAAGGTGCCGGAGGTGGAGGAGATGTTGACGATCTTGCGGAA
Organism: Solirubrobacteraceae bacterium; assembly: GCA_035551395.1. Classification (GTDB taxonomy): domain Bacteria; phylum Actinomycetota; class Thermoleophilia; order Solirubrobacterales; family Solirubrobacteraceae; genus Palsa-744. The sequence continues at coordinate 9,923 of DASZNB010000015.1, forward strand.
CACCTCCTTGCCTTCCTCTTTCTCCTTCTTGGCGGGCTCGCGCAGGTGCGGCGCGGCGGCGCGGATCACGCGGAAGGGCACCACGGTGTGGATGTCGAGCATCGCCTGGAAGTGCTCGTCGGACATCTTGTGGATCGGCGCATCGAGCGTGTAGCCGGCGTTGTTGACGATGATGTCGAGCTTGCCGAAGGAGTCGATCGCCTTCTGGACGAGCTGGTCGGGCACGCCGGGCTTGGTCAAATCGCCGGCGAACACGGCCGTCTCGCCGGCGATCTCCGCGGAGGCCTGCTCGGCGATGTCGCCGTCGAGGTCGTTGATCAGAACCTGAGCGCCCTGCGCGACGAGCAGCTCCGCGGTGGCGCGTCCGATCCCGCGTGCAGAGCCCGTGACGATCGCCGACTTGCCGTCGAGTACTCCCATAGCTTTCGCTTCTCCTTGTCGTTTGCCGTGCGCGGAGGTTATCCGAGCGCCGGCGCCGAGGAGGGGGCTCAGGCGGTGATGATGACGCCGAAGTCCTGCGTGTAGATGCCGCCGCGCTGCCCGTGAGCGACGGAGCTCGGCAGGCGCTCCGAGACTCCGATCGCAGTGTCCCGGTAGCGCGGGTCGAGGATGTTTGCGCGGTGTCCCGGCGAGGCCATCCAGGCGGCCACGACCGCCTTCGGCGTGCCGAGCTGGGCGCCGCCCCAGCCGATGTTCTCGCCGATCGCATAGCCGATGTGAGAGCTGTAGATGTAGCCGGCGTCGCGCATCCGCTGCAGCGGCGTCTGCCCGCCCGGTCCGTCGTGTTCGAAGTAGTTCTCGGCAACCATGCTGTCGGTGTGGCCCTGAGCGGACTGCCGCAGGGCCGCATTGGGCTGCAGGGCGCGCTCGCCGTTGGCCGCGCGTTCGCGGTTGACCAGGCACAGCGTCGCAGCGCGGATGCGGTCGAGGTTCGCTTCGCTGGGGCGCAGTTCTGCGTCCTGACAGATGCCGTCGGGGCCCGCCAGGCGCGAGCGGCCCGTGTTGCGCGCGGGAGGCTTCGGGTTGGCGTGGTGGGTTGCCGTCCGGCGCTCCGTCCTGTGGTGGACCAGCTTGTGCTGGCTCGCGTTCTTGTGCCCAGCCGTCCTGTGCTGCGTCGTGGCCTTGTGCTGCGCCGCCTGGTGGCGTGTCGCGGCGTGGTGGCGGCAGCGGCGGGGCCGGTGGCTCTGGCGCCCGCTGGCAGCGTGGCCGTGCTTGCTCGTGCCGGCGCCGCAGTGCACGGCACGACGGGCGTTCGTGCGCGCGGCGTGCGCGCGGGGGCTCGCGAGGAACAGGCCGAGGGTCAGCAGGACCAGGGCGATGAGCCAGGCAGGACGTCTGAGATCCACGCCTTCGCATCGGCCTCGTGCGCGCGCGAGTTGAGCCTCGCGGACAGCTTTGGACGCCTTTGCGTAGCTCTACAGAGCCAGGATGCGCCCGAGGATCTCGCGCATGATCTCGTCGCTGCCGCCGCCGATCGGCCCGAGGCGGGCGTCGCGCGCGGCGCGCTCGATGAAGTACTCGCGCATGTAGCCGGCACCGCCGTGGATCTGCAGGCAGGCGTCCATCAGCTCGAACGAGGCCCGCTGCGTGAGCAGCTTGGCCATCGTCACCTCCTTGAGCGGCTCCTCGCCGGCGACGAAGCGCCGCAGCGCGTCGTAGGTGACGCAGCGGCAGGTGTAGACGGAGGTGGCGAGGTCGGCGAGCTTGTGGCGGATCGCCTGATGGCCGGAGAGAGGGCGGCCGAAGGCGCGGCGCTCGCGCGCGAACTCGGCCGTCCGCTCCCACGCGATCTGCATCGCGCCGACCGCGCCGAGCGCCATCGCCAGGCGCTCCCACTGGAAGTTGGCCATGATCAGCTTGAAGCCGCCGTGCAGCTCGCCGAGCAGGTTCTCCTCGGGCACGAAGACGTCCTGGAAGGCGATCGTGGCGGTGTCGGAGGCGTGCCAGCCGAGCTTCTCGAGCTTCGCCGAGTCGACCCCCTCGCCGCGGTCGACGAGCAGGAAGGAGATGCCGCTGTGGCCGCCCTCCGGCATCGTCTTGGCGGCGGTCACGATGAAGTGCGCGCGCACGCCGTTCGTTATGTAGGTCTTCTCGCCGTTGACGAGGAAGCCGCCGTCTACGCGATCGGCGCGGGTTGCAAGCGCCGCCACGTCCGAGCCGGCGCCCGGCTCGGTGATGGCGAGCGCGCCGATCCGCTCGCCACGGATCGCGGGCACGAGATAGCGCTGCTTCTGCTCCTCTGAGCCGAACTTCCAGATCGGCGGGGTGGCGATGTTGACGTGCGCGCCGATGCCCGCGGCAGTGCCGCCCGAGCCGGCGCGCGCGAGCTCCTCGCAGAGAACCGCCTCGTGCAGGTAGTCGCCGCCCTGCCCGCCGTAGCGCTCGGGGTACTTCAGCCCGAGCAGGCCCTGGGCGGCCAGCTTTCCGAAGATCTCGTTGGGGAACCAGCGCTCCTGCTCCCACTGCTGGGCGTGGGGGGCCAGCTCGCGCTCGATGAAGCCGCGGGCGGATGCCCGCAGCTCGTCGTGCTCGTCGGTGAACGGCGGGTTCGAGGCGCTCATGGTCGCATGCGCATGCGGCGTGGCCCCCTCCCCCTACAGCCCGTAGGAGCGGCCGATCACGTCGAGCATGATCTCGTCGGTGCCCGCGCCGATGCGGTTCAGGCGCATGTCGCGCCAGACGCGCTCGACGCCGTACTCGCGCATGTAGCCGGCGCCGCCGTGGATCTGGATGCATTCGTCGGCGACTTCGCAGGCGATGCGCGCGGCGTGAAGCTTGGCCATCGAGATCTCGCGCACGGGGTACTCGCCGTTGTTGAAGCGCCAGGCCGTCACGTAGACCATCTGGCGGGCCGACTCGATTTTCGTGGCCATCTCGGCGAACTTGTGGCGGATCACCTGGAACTTGGCGATTTCGCGCCCGAACGCCTTGCGCTCGTGGGCGTACTGCAGCGTCTTCTCGAAGCACTTCTGCGCCCCCGCGACACACCCGGCGGCGCCGATCAGGCGCTCGCCCTGGAGCTCCCACATGATGTGGTAGAAGCCCTTGCCGACCTGCCCGAGCACCGCACTCGCGGGCACGCGGACATCCTGGAAGGCGAGCAGCGCCGTGTCGGAGGCGTGCACGCCGAGCTTCTCGAGCTTCTTCTCGCGGATCACGCCGGGCGCGTCCATCGGCACGAGGAACAGCGTGAAGCCGTCATAGCCGGCGTCGGGGTCGGTCTTCGTGACGAGCACGATCACGTCGGCGCGGTGGCCGTTGGTGATGTAGGTCTTCGAGCCGTTGATCACGTAGTCCTCGCCGTCGCGGACGGCCCGCGTCTTGATGCCGGAGACGTCCGAGCCGGCGTCCGGCTCGGTGATGCCGAGGCAGAGGATCTTCTCGCCCTTGATCGCCGGCACCACCCATTCCTGCTTCTGCTCCTCGCTGCCGAAGGCGAGGATCGGGGGCATCGCCATGTCCGTGTGCACGGCGAGGCCCATCGCCAGGCCGCCGGAGTTCGCGTTGGTGATCTCCTCGGCGAGCACCAGGCTGGTGTAGTAGTCGCCGCCCTGTCCACCGTAGGCCTCAGGCTTGTCGAGGCCGAGGAAGCCGAGCTCGCCCATGCGCGGGAAGACCGAGTTGGGGAACGTCGTCTCCTCCCATTCCTCCGCGTGGGGGGCCAGCTCCTTGACGACGAAGCTGCGGATCGACTCGCGCAGCTGTTCGTGCTCGTCGGTGAAGATGAAGTGCTTGCGCGTGGTCTTGAAGTCGGGCTTCAGCACGCTCTCGGCGGTGGCGGCCATCTGGGCGGTCTCCTTCGGGTCTCTGGCTTTGCGAGGGCGGCGAGCGGGAGCGCGAGCCACCGGCGCCGTGCTTGCGCGAGTGCGCGACGCGCCGGGGCACGCCTCGCCGAGACGCTATCGCAGGCCCGTGTAAAAGTAAATAGTAGAACTGCTCACTTCCCGCAGGGGCGGTTGCGGTTAGGATGCGTCCGTGGCAACCGACAAGGTCCTCTACGCGCTCGACGGCGCCGGTGTGGCGAGGATCACGCTCAACGACCCCGACACCCGCAACGCGCTCTCGCCGGAGCTGCTCGGCGGCCTGATCGCGAGCTTCGAGCGTGCTCGCGACGACGAGCAGGCGCGGTGCGTGGTGCTCGCGTCCTCGCACGAGCGGACCTTCTCATCGGGGGCGAACCTCGGCGGTTTCGCCGCCGACGCTCCGCTCGTTCACCGGCACTTCGGCTCCGAGCGCTTCGTGTCCCTGTTCAAGCTGATCGGCGAGCTCGGCAAGCCGACGCTCTGCGCGGCCGGCGGCCACGTGCTCGCGGGCGCGCTCGGGATCGCGCTGGCGTGCGATCTGATCGTCGCCTCCGAGGACGCCAGCTTCGGCACGCCCGAGATCAACGTCGGCGCCTTCCCCTTCATGATCATGGCGCTGATCTACCGCAACGTCCCGCGCAAGAAGGCCAACGAGCTGCTGCTGCTGGGCGAGCGCCTGAGCGCCCAGGAGGCGCTCGCGGCGGGGATCGTCAACCGCGTCGTGCCGGTCGGCGAGCTCGACGCGGCGGTCGCCGACTGGGCCGCCAAGCTCGCGTCGAAGTCGCCGGCGATCATGCGGCTGGGCAAGGAAGCGATGCGCCGCCAGCTCGACATGCCGCTCGACGATGCGCTCGACTACCTGCGCGCCCAGCTCAGCCTGGCGATGTCCACGGAGGACATCGTCGAGGGCGTCAGTGCCTTCTTCGAGAAGCGCGATCCGCAGTGGAAAGGCCGCTGATGGCGCGCAAGAGCGCCGCGACATCGCTCCTGCGCCCGCTCGTCGAGGAGCTGGAGGAGCGGCGCGCGCGCATCCGGCTCGGCGGCGGCGAGCAGAAGATCGCCGCACAGCACGCCCGCGAGAAGCTGACCGCGCGCGAGCGCATCGCGCTGCTGATCGACGACGGCAGCTTCGTCGAGCTGGGCATCCACGGCAAGCCGCACTACTCCCAGCGCGCGATGGACGGCGTCGACGCTCCGGCCGACGGGGTGATCACGGGCTACGGCAAGGTCGACGGCCGCCTGACCGCCGTGTGCGCCTACGACTTCACCGTGATGGCCGGCTCGATGGGCATGACCGGCGAGATCAAGACGACGCGCCTGCGCGAGCTCGCGCTGACCAAGCGAATCCCCTTCGTGTGGCTGCTCGACTCCGCCGGGGCGCGCGTGCAGGAGGCCGCCGGTGCGCTGTTCGCCGGCTCCGGGCACCTGTTCCGCGAGGAGGTCGTGATGAGCGGGGTGATCCCTCAGATCGCCGCCCTGATGGGCCCCTGCGCGGCCGGCACTGCCTACATCCCCGGCCTGGCCGACTTCGTGCCGATGGTCAAGGGCCGCGGCTCGATGGCGCTCGCCGGTCCCCACCTCGTGCGTGCGGCGATCGGCGAGGACGTCACCCAGGAGGAGCTCGGCGGCTCGCGCGTGCACTGCCGCAAGTCCGGCGTCGGCGACATCGAGGTGGCATCCGACGAGGAGTGCGTCGATGTGATCAAGCGGTACCTCTCCTACATGCCTCAGAGCTGCGAAGACAGCGCGCCGATCCGGGCGGCCGGGGAGGGATCCGACCCGATCGATCGCCGCGAGGAGGATCTGCTCGACGTGCTGCCCGACTCCAACCGCCAGCCCTACGACATGTACGAGGTGATCCGCCGGATCGTCGACGACGGCGAGTACCTCGACATCAAGGGCCAGTGGGCCAGGACGATCATCACCTGCTTCGCGCGCTTCGGCGGCCGGCCGGTCGGGATCGTCGCCAACCAGCCCAAGCAGCTCGGCGGCATCCTCAACAACGACTCCTCCGACAAGGCCGCCCGCTTCGTCAACCTCTGCAACGCCTTCGCGATCCCGCTCGTGTTCATCCAGGACGTGCCCGGCTTCATGGTCGGCACAAAGGTCGAGGCCGAAGGCATCATCCGACACGGCGCCAAGATGCTCTACGCCGTCGCCAACGCGACCGTGCCGAAGATCACCGTGATCACGCGCAAGGCCTACGGCGCCGGTTACTACGTGATGAACGGCCGCGCCTATGAGCCGGACCTGATCGTCGCCTGGCCGAGCGCCGAGATCTCCGTGATGGGCGCCGAGGGCGCAGTCGAGATCGTGATGCGCAAACAGGTCGAAGAAGCCGAGGACCCGGCCGCCACGAAGGCCGAGCTGATCGACTCCTACCGCAAGATCATCGACGTCTACATCGCCGCCGGCAACGACATGGTCGACGACGTGATCGATCCGCGCGAGACGCGCGAGACGATCTGCCGCGCGCTGGAGATGTCGGCCGGCAAGAAGATCGAGCGACCATGGAAGCGCCATGGGGTGGTCCCCGTATGACCGTGAGCCCGTATGGCGGCGCGCTACGGCGTCCTCGGTCGCTCGCGTGCGAAGCACGCCACGCTTCCTGCGTCCTTGTATCGCTTGCCCTACGAACTCACGGAGGAGCCCGCATATGAGCCTCGAGGACCCGGTAGTGATCACCTGCTCGATCTCGGGGGCGATCGCGAATCGCGAGCAGTGCCAGGCGAT
>DASZNB010000016.1:0-6529 GCA_035551395.1 Solirubrobacteraceae bacterium
CTGGCTCGGCATTCAGTCGATCAAGGCGGCCTTGCGCGACCGCGAGGCCTCCGGTCCGCCGACCGCGCTGAGCGAGCTGGTACCTGCCTTCTTCGGCGCGCCGAGCGTCGAGGCCGTCGCCAGCCTCGTCTACTCCAAGCCGCTGACGAAGGGCCAGATCGCTGCGCTCGCGACCGAGACCGCGCGCGTGGCCGAGCAGGGTGACGCCGTCGCACGCGAGCTGTTCAGCCGCGCCGCCGCCGAGCTGGCAGACCAGGTCGCGGCCGTCATCGACCGCACCGGCCTGGCCGAGCAGGGCGAGGGCGGCGCGGAGCCGTTCCCGGTTGGCCTGATCGGCAGCGCCTTCAAGGCTGGTCAGCTGTTCGTCGAGCCGCTGAGCGCGGCGATTCTCGCCGCTGCGCCCCAGGCGGTCGTCAGCTCGGTTGAGATGGCGCCGGTCGGCGGCAGCCTGCTGCTCGCCGCGCGCGCGTGCGGTGCACCACTCGACGCCGGCGATCTCGCGCGGCGGATCGAGCAGGCGCTCGCGGACTGAGGGACCTCAGCCGCGAGCCGGCTGCGTTGCAGCCACGCGCCGCTCGATCGCCTCACGGTCGCCGATCGCGCCGGCCCCCAGGCCACCCATCCGCACCGCCGCCGCCGCCGAGGCGAAGGTGGCCGCGCTCTGCGGTGTGCGCCCCGCGGCGAGCGACACGAACAGCGCCGCCGCGAACACGTCTCCCGCGCCGAGGTCCTCGAGCGGGTGCTCGAGCGCCGGCACCACCACCTGCGTCCTCGTTGCGCCCGCGAGGATCGTGCAGGGGTGCTCCCCGTCGGTGATCGCCACGAGCGCGCCGCCCGCGCGCGCCTCCCCGATCAGCTCCGCGCAGCTGGCGCGCTCGAGCTCGCTGAGCACTACGCCGTCGGCCGCGGCGGCGAGCTTCACGAAGGGTGGCGGCGGCGGCGCCGGCCTGAACTCGCCGCGCGGCGCCGACCAGGTGCGCGCGAGACCCTGGGGTGTGAGTCCCGTGAACGCGCTGCCGGCGCTCCAATGCGTGGGAATCTCCCGCGCCACCGGCGCCAGGTGGAGGATTGCGGTGTCGAGCTCGAGCTCTGCTTCGATCGGGCCCGCCCATGCCAGCACGCGCTGGCTGCGCGCTGCGGCCACCCCGGTCGTCGCCAGCGTGGTCGTCGCGGGCGCTGGGAGAACGCGCAGCTCGAGCTCGTCGCGATGGGGCGCCAGCAGGGCCTCGATCTCGCTCGCCACGCCCTGCGTGACGATCAGCGTCCGCTGCCCCAGGCGCGCTGCCTGCAGGGCGCTGTAGAAGGCCGCGCCTCCCGCCCGCCGGGTGCCGTCGGCGAGTACGTCGATCGTCACATGGCCCACCGTGGTGTAGTCGAATTGCAAGTTCCCGTCCACCCCCTCCGTGTGCCTGTGCGACGATCGGGCGCGATGTGCGACAGCCGTCGAGCGCCGGCGGCCGGGACACGGTACGCGCAAACCACATCAAATGCCCTCCCCGACTGTTCTGCTTCTGAGCCTCTGATGAGCCCCGAGCCAGCCCACCTCTCCCACCGGCGCCGACATCACGCAACCCTCAGCGCGCTGCTGTGCGCGACGGCATTGCTCGCCGGCGCCGGCGCTGCCGCCGGCGCAAAGCCGCGGCATGCGCGGGGAGCGCCGGCTGCCGCCAGCGCGTCGCGCTACCCGGCCGGGGCCACGCGCTCGCTCCTGCACCCGCTGCCCTCGCAATACGCCCCCTCGGCCGCCACGACACGCGCTCATACCGCTGCGAAGGCGCCCAAGAAGAAGAAAAAGAAGAAGCGCGGACCCGTGCTGCACGGTGATCCGCTGCGCGCGCTGCTCGCCTACCAGACGATGCAGAAGGTCTACTACATCCCCGGCTCGGGCCTCTACAACGGCGAACCATTCTCCTACCTGTGGCCCTTCTCGCAGGCGCTCGCGGCGACCGTGAGCATGGCCAACATCCCGCACACCGGTGTCTCCTTCGCGCGCGAACTGCGCGCCGAGCTGGTCGGCCTGAACAACTACCTCGACACCAACAACGCGGGCGCCGCGGAAGGCGTGTACACGAGCACACTCGCCGCTTTCGACGGCACCGTCGCTCCGCCTGCGGGTCCTGGTGGCGCGAAGTACTACGACGACAACGACTGGATCGGGATCGAGCTCGCGCGGCTCTACAGGCTCGATCACAGCTCGGCGGCGCTGGGCGCTGCCGAGGCGATCATGGCCTTCGAGATGGCCGGCTGGCAGTCCGCGCCCGAACTCGGCTGTCCCGGCGGAATCCCGTTCTCCAACTCGCTCGACAACACCGACCGAAACACAGTCACGACCGCCCCTGCGGCCGAGCTCGCGATCCAGCTCTACAAGCTGACCGGCAATGCGCAGTACCTGCAGTTCGCTGAAATGGCCTACGCCTGGGTGCGCCAGTGCCTGCTCCAGCCGAGCCAGCTTTACGGCGATCACGTCAACCGCCGAGGCGTCGTCGAACCGTTCCTGTGGAGCTACAACCAGGGCACGATGATCGGTGCAGGCACGCTCCTCTACCAGGCGACCGGCAACTCGGCCTACCTCTACCAGGCGCGCCAGACTGCGCACGCGGCGCTCGAATACTTCACGCCCGAACGGCTCGCCGGCGAGAACCCGTTCTTTCCGTCTGTGTACTTCCGCAACCTGATGTACCTCGACTCCGTCAGCCACGATCCCCCCGGGCCGCGCGCAGCCCAGGCCTACGTCGACTACGCCTGGCAGCACTTGCGTCTGAGCAGCAACCTGTTCGTCGCGGGCTCGCCGGCGTCGGCGCAGCTGCTCGTGCAGGCCGCGATCGTGCAGGTCTACGCGCTGCTGTCCTCGCCGCCCAGCACCTACTTCTAGAGCGAGTAGGCTCTCGAGAGTGGCGCAAGAGGCGACCAACATGATGACCGCGGCGGGCCTGCTGGCGCTCGAGGCCGAGCTCGCGGTGCTCGAGGCCGACGGTCGCCGTGAGATCGCCGAGCGCATAAAGACAGCCCGCGAATGGGGCGATTTGAAGGAGAACAGCGAGTACCACGACGCCAAGAACGACCAGGCGCACCTCGAGACGAAGATCGCCCGGCTACGCGAGAAGATCGCCGACGCGCTCGTCGTGGAGGAGGATGCGGCGGCGGCCGGCGTCGTCGGTTTCGGCTCCACCGTCGTCGTGCGCGACGACGACGGTGTCGAGCGGACCTGGCGGATCGTCAGCTCCCATGACGCCGCCCCGGGCGCCGGGCGTCTGTCGGCCGAATCGCCCGTCGCCGTCGCCCTGCTCGGGCGAGCGGCCGGCGATCAGGCCTCGGTATCGCTGCCGAAGGGCAGGCGCACGCTCACGGTCGTAAGCGTCACCTGAGCGGGGGCCGCGCGCGGGGATGCGCGGAGGCCAGGCGCGAGGCGAGCCGCGCCGGCGCCGGCCGATAGAGCCGCTCGCCGTCGCTGAGTGCGCGCTTGCGCAGCTTGCGCCGACGCGCCGCGATCAGCTTCAGGATCCGCCTGCGCGTACGCGCGCCGACCCGGGGTGTGGGGGCGGCGCCCGCACCGAGGGTGCGCACGTACCCGGCGAGCACGGCCAGATCGTGCTCTTGGCCGAGCAGTTCGCCGAGGTCGTCGGCCCGCCGCGCCAGGCGGCGCAGCCACGCCCCCTGCTTGCGCGCTCGCGCGCAAGCGCGCCGCGCGCGCCTGCCCTTCGGTTTGACCCGGTTCTGGGCATCGTCCGCGCGCCACTGCAGCGCTTCGGCCGCGTAGCGCAGGTCCTTGACCCGTTTGCGCCAGCGGTGCAGGACGAGCGTCGGCTCGCCCCGCCTGCGGGCGGCGCGGCGGAAGCGCTTGCGGCCTTGCCGGTACACGCGGGTGAAGCCCGGCAGAGCGAGCCCGACGCCGTCTCGCTGCGCCAGCTGCCAGGCCGCGACCCGTGCGCGGCAGGCGCGCAACTCCTCGAGCGTCAGCGCACGCGCCGCGGAGTCGGCGAGCGTCGCCCGCCATGCACGGTCGCGCTCGCTACGCTGGTGCGCGCGCAGGCGCGCGACGCCGCCGCGGCCTGCAAGCTTGTCGGGGTGAGACTCGATCAACCCCTCGAGGGTGGCCAGCAGGACCTCGGCGTCGCGCGAGCCGGAGAGCCTGCGGCCGGCGTTGCGCAGGGCGGCGTCCTCACGCACGTAGACCTCGTCGCCGAGCTCCGCCGCGAGCAGCCTGAGCACCGCCCGCAGCCGCTTCAGCGCCTTGCGCGTCTCGTGCACGCCGCGCTCCGCCGGCCCCTCGCCGTCGAGCCGCTCGAGTGTCTCGATCGCGAGATCGAGCTGCCCGACAGCCATCCGCTGCAGCCCCTCGGCGACCTCCTCCTGCGGGTACAGCCCGATTCGACGGTCGCGCTCGCGATCCACGCTCACACGGCGCTCACGCGCAGCCCGCACCAGTGAGATCCCGGCGCGCAGCGCCAGCGTGGCGGCAAGCGTGGCCGCGAGCGGAGGCACAATGGAGCGATGTCGAGCCTTCCGCCCGCTCCATGGTGGACTGTGCGCCGTGCGGCCAACCGCAAGCCGGCGACGTATCGGTGCCCGATCTGTGGTCATCATCTGCCCGCTCTGAGCGAGCATATGCTGATCTCCCCCGAGGGCGACACGACCCGCCGTCGCCACGCGCACACGGCCTGCGTTCTCCGCGCTCGCTCACGCGGGCAACTGCCGCTGCGCGAGGAGTGGCAGCGATCGCATCCCCGCCCACCGTCGCTGTGGCGGCGGCTGCTGCGCCGCGCGTGAGCCTCCCACGCGGACGTGGCTGCGCTTCGGAGCCGCGGCGAGGCCCGCGCAGAGGGCGGGCCGTCGCGGCGCGCCGGCTCAGCCGCCCCAGACCTTCGCGTGCTCGGGCTCGACGCGAATGATCAGACGCTGTTCGCCCGGTTGGCGCATCGGGTAGGTGTCGACGCCCATGTACTTCTTCGCGAGCGAGTCGATGTGCTCGTCCGCACCCTCGTGCGTGCTCTCGGCCACGCGACCGCGAACCTCGAGATATTCGTAGGGGTTCTCCATGTTCTGGATCGTGAGCGTCACGCGCGGGTCCCGTTCGAGGTTGCGCGGCCACGCCCGACCCGCGGCGGTGTTGACCACCGGGCGGCCGTCCTGGACGTCGACCCATACCGGCACGCCGTGGACGGAGCCGTCCTCTCGCAACGTTGCGACGTGACAGAAGTTCTTCGCCTTCAGCAGCTCTTCCGCACGACCTTCGATCTTCACGCTCATCGGCAAGCCTTTCTCGCTAGGTGTATTTCCCTACGTCAAAGATAGGGCCTAGTTGCGGCTGAGCCCGCTGGCGGAGCTAGCCGGCGGGATCGACTCGAGCGGGGCCAGTTTGCCGTTGTTGAGCTGAAAGCGAACGGTCGCCTGGCCGCCCGAGGGTGAGCTGAGCGGGTCGCCCCGGCGGTAGAGCGGGTAGGCGAGCGTGACTTCGGTGTCCCCCTGGGAGACGACCTTTACGCTCGCGCTGGGTTCCTTGGCGTCCGTGCCGATGTAGCGCGCGCCGACGAAGAAAAAGGCCTGCTGCCCATAGCCGTCACCGGAGCCCGTGCGGGTGCCGACGAGGACGCGCAGGGTCTGCCCCGAGTGGTATTCGGAGGCGTCGTTGGGCGTGTAGCCGTGCGCCCGCACGATCGCGGCGGCCCCCGTGGCGCCTTCGGCGTGGCTTTCCTGCTGCGTGAATGCCGGCTCGGGCGCCGTGCGCGTGCTCGTCGGCGCGGGTGTGCCCGCAGACGTGCTCGTTTGCGCCGGCGTCGTGGCCGGCTTCGTCGGTGTCGGCGTCGTCGCGGTGCTCGCGGTCTGGGCCACCGCAGGCGCGCCCGTCGCGGAGACCGTCTTCGTCTGCGAGCCGCAGCCGGCCAGCAAGACCGCCGTGCCCAGTAGGGCGGCCGCCGACAGCGGCGGCGCGGTCGCTCGGATCGCGTGGCGCAGGGATCGCTTCATCGCAGCAATGGTATTCGTCGTGCGCGGCGCTCATCCTCGGGCGGGGAGCGTGCGCCCACGCCGAGTTGCCCCTCGGGCGCCGTTCGCGGTGGGATCGGCGAGCTAGTATCCGGTGGCACGATGGCGGATCCCACAGGACAGCTACCGGGCGGCGACGCCGCACCGCGGGGCGCGCGGCGAAGCACCCCCGAGCTCGCGCGCAGCGGCGCGATGGTCGTGCTCGCCGTCCTCATCACGCTCTTCGCCGTCTTGAACCTCGACGAAGTGAAGGTGGACTGGATCTTCGGCTCGGGGCACGCACCGCTGATCATCGTGATCGTCATATCGCTCCTCGTCGGGGTCGTCCTCACCTACTTCGCCGAACGACTGATCCGCAAGCGTCGCTAGCTGTAGGTAGGCGCGCTCGAGGGTGCGCTTCGCGGGACCGCTGCGCCTCCGCTAGGCGGCCGCGTCCTCGCAGATCGCCTCGAGCGCCGCCTCCGCGCCGAGGAAGGGGGCGAGCACCAGGTAGCTGAGGTGGTCGGAGAGCACACCGAGCATCTCCACGCGGCCACCGACGACCTGG
>DASZNB010000017.1:0-11956 GCA_035551395.1 Solirubrobacteraceae bacterium
TCCAGTCGACCACGTGCGGGGAGCCCTCGCCGATCTTGTTGATCGGCGTCACCGGGATCCCCATCCGGCGGATCGCCTGGGAGGTGCCGCGGGTTGCGACGATCTTGAACCCGAGGTCGTGGAGCGTGGTCGCGATTCCGAACGCGGCCGGCTTGTCGCCGTCGGCAACGGTGATGAACACGGTGCCGGTCTCGGGAAGGATCGAACCCGCGGCCGCCTGCGCCTTCGCGAACGCGGTCGGGAAGTCGCGCGCGATACCCATCACCTCGCCGGTCGAGCGCATCTCCGGGCCGAGCAGCGCATCGGATCCGTCGAAGCGGTCGAATGGCAGCACCGCCTCCTTGACCGAGACGTGATCGCCGAAGCCCATGCCCTGGCGGTCCTGCGGGAGGGCGAGCTCGGCGATCGGCTCGCCGAGCATGATCCGGCAGGCGAGCTTGGCGAGCGGCAGGCCGATCGCCTTCGATACGAACGGCACCGTCCGCGAGGCGCGCGGGTTGGCCTCGATCACGTAGAGCTCACCGGCGTGGATCGCGTACTGGACGTTGATCAGCCCGACGACGCCGATCGCCAGGGCGATCTCGCGCGTCGCCGCGCGGATCTGCTCGAGCATCTCCTCTCCGAGCGAGTGCGGCGGCAGCACGCAGGCGCTGTCGCCGGAGTGCACGCCGGCCTCCTCGACGTGCTGCATGATGCCCCCGATCCACACCTCGCTGCCGTCGCACAGCGCGTCGACATCGACCTCGGCGGCGTTCTCGAGGAAGCGGTCGAGGTAGATCTCCCCCCCACCGTCCCCGCCCGCCTCGCGGCGCAGGTAGTCGCCGAGGCCCTCGCGCGAGTAGACGATCTCCATCGCGCGCCCGCCGAGCACATAGGAGGGACGCACGAGCAGCGGGAAGCCGACGCGCTCGGCGCAGTCGAGCGCGTCGGGGACGGAGCGCGCGGTTGCATACGGAGGCGCCTTGTAGCCGAGCCGCTTCAGGAGCGCGCCGAAGCGTCCCCGGTCCTCGGCGAGGTCGATCGCCTCGACGCTCGTGCCGAGCAGCGGGACGCCGGCGGCGGACAGACCGGCCGCGAGCTTCAGTGGGGTCTGCCCGCCGAACTGCACGATCACGCCGTAGGGCCGCTCGACCGCCACGACCGCGAGCACGTCCTCGAGCGTGAGCGGCTCGAAGTACAGGCGGTCGGAGGTGTCGTAGTCGGTTGAGACGGTCTCCGGGTTGCAGTTCACCATCACCGCGTCACGACCGGACGCGCGCACGGTCATCGCCGCGTGCACGCAGCAGTAGTCGAACTCGATCCCCTGGCCGATGCGGTTTGGCCCGGAGCCGAGGATCACGACCGACTCGCGCTCACCGCGGCGTACCTCGTCGGCCCCACCGCGCTCCCAGCCGGAGTAGTAGTAGGGCGTGCGCGCGGGGAACTCCGCGGCGCACGTATCGACCGAGCGGAACAGGCGCTCGCCGGCGAAGGGAGCGTCGGGATGCTGCGCGAGCTCGCGCAGCTCGCGCAGAAACCAGCGGTCAACGCGTGTGCGCTCGTGCACGGCGTCGATCTCGACGCCGCGACCGAGCAACTCGAGCACTGTCTCGAAGCGCTCCGGCCCGGGGGTCTCGAGCGAGGCGAGCAGCTCTTGCTCGTCGACGGCCGTCAGGCAGGGCGGCTTGTCGAGCTCGCGCGAGCGCAGTGCCTTCGCGAAGGCCTGCTGGAACGTGCGTCCGATCGCCATCCCCTCCCCCACCGACTTCATGTGGGTGGACAGCGTCGCGGAGCTGCCGGGGAACTTCTCGAACGCGAAGCGCGGCCACTTGACGACGACGTAGTCGATCGTCGGCTCGAAGCAGGCGGGGGTGACACCGGTGATGTCGTTGTCGATCTCGTCGAGCCGGTAGCCGACCGCGAGGCGGGCCGCGATCTTGGCGATCGGGAAGCCCGTCGCCTTCGAGGCGAGCGCGGAGGAGCGCGAGACACGCGGGTTCATCTCGATCACGAGGATCTCCTCGGTGTCCGGATTGACGGCGAACTGGACGTTGGAGCCGCCCGTCTCGACGCCGACGGCGCGGATCACGGCGATCGCCTGGTCTCGCAGCTGCTGGTAGAGACGGTCGGTGAGCGTCTGCTGAGGCGCCACCGTGACGGAGTCGCCGGTGTGCACGCCCATCGGGTCGACGTTCTCGATCGAGCAGACGATCACGACGTTGTCGGCGCCGTCGCGCATCACCTCGAGCTCGAACTCGCCCCAGCCGATGACGGACTCGTCGAGCAGCACCTGCCCGATCGGCGAGGCCTCGATGCCGTTGGCGACGATGCGCTGGAACTCCTCGGCGCTGCGCGCGATTCCCCCGCCCCGCCCACCAAGCGTGAAGGCGGGGCGCACGATGCACGGCAGGCCGAGCTCGGCGAGCGCGCCCGCCGCCTCCGCGAGGCTCGTCGCGATCACGCTGCGGGGCATGCGCAGGCCGGCGTCGGCCATCGCCGCGCGGAACTCCTCGCGATCCTCCGCGCAGGCGATCGCCTCGTAGTTGGCGCCGATCAGCTCAACGTCGAAGCGCTCCAGCGTGCCGTCGTCGTGCAGCGCCTTGGACAGGTTCAACGCGGTCTGGCCCCCGAGCGTGCCGAGCAGCGCGTCAGGGCGCTCGCGTTCGATCACCTGGGTGACAGGCCCGGGGAGCAGCGGCTCGATGTAGGTCGCGTCGGCGAACTCGGGGTCGGTCATGATCGTCGCCGGGTTGGAGTTGACGAGCACGACCTCATAGCCCTCCTCGCGCAGGACCTTGCAGGCCTGCACGCCGGAGTAGTCGAACTCGGCGGCCTGGCCGATCACGATCGGCCCGGACCCGAGGATCAGGATCTTGTGGATGTCGTTACGCCGCGGCAATGCGCTCCAGGAAGCGGTCGAAGAGATACAGGCTGTCGTGCGGGCCGGGGCCGGCCTCGGGGTGGTACTGGACCGTCCCGCCGGGGACGTCGAGCAGCTCGAGCCCCTCGACGGTGCGGTCATAGAGGTTGACGTGCGAGAGCGCCGCGGCGCCGAAGTCCGTCTCCCAGCGCACCGGCGCGTCGCTGTCGATCGTGCGCCCGCCGCCCGGCCCGAGCGCGGCGAAGCCGTGGTTCTGGGAGGTGATCTCCACGCGTCCTGTCTGCAGGTCCCTGACGGGGTGATTGGCGCCGCGGTGCCCGAAGGGAAGCTTGAACGTCTCCAGGCCGACCGCGCGGCAGAGCAGCTGGTGACCGAGGCAGATCCCCCACACGGGCTTCACGCCGACGACTTCGCGCACGGTGTCGACGATGTAGCCGAGCGCCGCCGGATCGCCCGGTCCGTTGGCGAGGAAGATCGCGTCGGGCTCCTCGGCGAGCAGATCCGTGCCTGAGCTCGAACACGGATGCAGCGATACCCGTGCTCCGCGGGCCACGAGCTCGCGCACCATCGAAGCCTTGATGCCCGTGTCGAGGATCGCGATCCTCGGGCCCTCGCCACCGCCGTGACGGGTGACCTCGCGCGGAGTCACGAGGCGCGCGAGATCCTGCCCCGCCATCGGGGCCTCCGCGGCGATCAGCTCGCGTGCCGCCGACTCCTCGATAGCCGCCGGGAAGACCCCTCCGCGCATAGCGCCCGCCTCGCGGATGTGCAGGACGAGCGCACGCGTGTTCACGCCGCTGATCGCCGGCACGCCGCAATCGGCGAGCCAGTCCAGCCAGCCGCGCTCGGCGCTGGGGGCGTCTTCGCGGTTGCACGCCTCGCGCATGATCGCCGCGCGCGCCCACACCCGCTCGGACTCCATCGCCTGGGCGCTGACCCCGTAGTTGCCGATGTGCGGATAGGTGAACGTGATCAGCTGGCCCGCGAAGGAAGGATCGGTCATCGACTCCTGATAGCCGGACATCCCGGTCGTGAAGACGACCTCGCCGACCGCGTGTCCCTCCGCCGCACATGCCTCGCCGTCGAATCGCGTCCCGTCCTCGAGCAGGACGTAGGCGGTCGGTGCATCCATGCGGCTCATGAGATCGCCACGGGTCAAAGAATCAGCTTCTGGACCGCTCTGAACTCTGGCGTTCCGGCACGCTCGAGCAGCTCGAACAGCGCCGCCTCGACGGTGCCGACGACTGCCCCGGCGCGCTCCATCCGCTCGAGGCCGCGCTCGTAGTCGACATCGTGGCGCGAGCCTACGGCGTCGGCGGGGACGTGGACCTCGATGCCCCGCGCGAGCAGGTCGTGGACGGTCTGGCTGACGCACACGTGCGCCTCGATGCCGCAGACGATCGCCTGATCCTTCTCAGCGAGGTCGAAGCCCTCCGCGCGGGCGGCGGAGAAGACGCTCTTCTCGATCACGCGCTCGCCGCTCAGCCCCAGCTCGGGGGCGCTGGGACCGAGGCCTTTCGGGTACTGCTCGCTGACGATCGCGGGCACGCCGAGGATCCGCGCGGCCTCGAGCAGCTTCGCGCAGCTGCTCGCGACGGGCGCGAAGGCCGCATAGGGGCGAAACCCCTCTTGGACGTCGACGACCACGAGCGCGGCGCGTTCGCGGACGAGCAGGCTCACGCCGCTCCCACCAGCGCGAGCGCGCGGTCGCGGTGCGCAACGACTCCGGCGGCGAGCGTCAACAGCACGCGTCCCCGCAGCCGTCGCCCGGCGAAGCAGCAGTTCTCCGAGCGGCTCTCCCAGCCGTGCTCGCCGGCGACCCACTCGGCGTCGAGGTCGAGCAGGGCGATATTCGCGGGCTCGCCCGCGACGATCCGCGCGGTCGGCAGCCCGAACAGCGCGGCGCCGGCGGTCATCCGCTCGAGGAGCACGGCGAGCTCGAGCGCGCCCGGGAGCACGAGCCCCGTATAGAGCGCCGCGAAAGCCGTCTCGAGGCCCGTCGTGCCCATCGGCGCCTGCTCGAACGGGACCTCCTTCTCCTCGCGCGCGTGCGGCGCGTGATCGGTGGCGACACAGTCGACAGTGCCCGCGCGCAGCCCCGCCAGCAGCGCCTGGCGGTCGGCCTCGGAGGTGAGCGGTGGATGCATCTTCATGCGCGTGTCGAGGCCACGCACGTCCTCGTCGGTGAGCAGCAGGTGGTGCGGGGAGACCTCGGCGCTGACGCGCCAGCCGTGGGCCTTGGCGTGCGCGACGGCTTCCACCGATGCGCTCGCGCTGAGGTGCTGGAAGTGCACGCGCGCATCCTCGTAGCCGGCGAGCGCGGCGTCGCGTGCGAGCATCGTGGACTCAGCGACGGTGGGGATCCCGGCGATGCCGAGCGCGGCGCTGACAGCGCCCTCGTTCATCGAGCCGCCGCGCGAGAGGGTCGGGTCCTCCTCGTGCAGGGCCAGCACGCCGCCGCACAGGCGCTGGTACTGGAGCGCCTTGCGTAGCATCCCGGCGCTCTGCACCGGCTTGCCGTCGTCGCTGAAGCCGAGCGCGCCGTCCGCGCGCAGCTCGGCCATCTCTGAGAGCTGCTCGCCGGCGAGACCCCGGGTGATCGCCGCCAGGAACCCGACCGGCACACGGGCCTGATCGCGTGCCGCCTCGCGCAGCGAGCGCAGCAGCGGCGCCGAGTCGAGCACGGGGTCCGTGTTGGCCATCGCTATCACGCCGCAGAATCCGCCGGCGGCGGCCGCGCGCGTGCCGCTCTCGAGATCCTCCTTGTGCTCCTGCCCGGGGGTGCGCAGGTGCACATGGGGGTCGAAGAAGGCGGGCACGGCGGTCAGGCGTCCGCCTCCGTCGATCTGCTCACGGTCATCCTCCGTGGCGATCGTTCCGGGCTCCCCCAGCTCGACGACCTGCCCCGCGCTCACGCGCACGTCCAGGCGCGCGTCGACGCCGGCCCGCGGATCGAGCACGCGCACATCGCGCAGCAGCAGCTCAGCGCTCGGCGCAGAGCCGGCGATCAGCCGCTCGCGCGCGCTCACGCGCCTGCGCCGCTGACCGCGGCGGGGTCTGCGATCCGCGGGCGTGCACGCGCCGCACGCGGCTCGCGAGCTCCGGCGAGCAGCTCATAGAGGACGGCCATGCGCACGACCACGCCCGCCTCGACCTGCGCCGTGATGACGGCCTGGGGCGAGTCGACCACCTCTCCCGAGAGCTCCACGCCGCGGTTGACCGGGCCCGGATGCATCAGGATCTGGCGCGGCGAGAGACGCCCCCCGTTGATCTGGTAGCAGGCGGCGTACTCGCGCATCGACGGCACCCACGTCTCGCTCATGCGCTCGTGCTGCATGCGCAGCGCGTAGACGATGTCGGCGCCGTCGAGCTCATCGAGGGTGTAGCGCACCTCGCAGCCAAGCTCCTCGATCCCGCGCGGAATCAGCGTAGGCGGCCCGGCAACCGTGACCTTCGCGCCCATCCGCTGGAAGGCGAGCACGTTCGAGCGCGCCACGCGTGAGTGTGCGACGTCGCCGACGATCCAGATCGAGGCGCCGTCGATGCTGCCGAGCCGGCGGCGCAGCGTGTACACGTCCAGCAGCGCCTGCGTGGGGTGCTCGTGCTTGCCGTCACCGGCGTTGACGACGGCCGCGCTGCACCATTTCGAGACGAGCTCCGCGGCGCCCGCCCAGGGGGTGCGCAGCACGATCGCGTCGGGCTTGTGCGCGCTGAGGGTCAGCACCGTGTCCTTGAGCGACTCGCCCTTCTCCACGCTCGAGCCGCTGGCGGCGAAGTTGACGACGTCCGCCGACAGGCGCTTGGCGGCCAGCTCGAACGAGCTGCGCGTACGTGTCGAGGCCTCGTAGAAGAGGTTGAGCACCATCCGCCCGCGCAGCGCCGGGACCTTCTTGATCTCGCGGTCGGAGACCTCGGCGAAGCGCTCGGCCTGGGTGACGATACGTTCGATCGCCTCGCGGTCGAGCTGCTCGATCGAGAGCAGGTGGTTCACGCCGTCTCGATCACGGCGGGGGCGGAGATCGCGACCTCGTCGACGCCGTCGAGCTCGCGTAGGCGCACGTGCACGTGCTCGGCGCGAGAGGTGGGCAGGTTCTTGCCGACGTAGTCCGGGCGGATCGGCAGCTCGCGGTGGCCGCGGTCGGCGAGCACTGCAAGCTGCACGCGATCGGGCCGCCCGTAGTCGAACAGCGCCTCGATCGCCGCGCGCACGGTGCGCCCGGTGAAGAGCACGTCGTCGACGACGACGACGGTCAACCCCGTGACGTCGAAGTCGATGTGCGACGCGTGCACGACGGGGGCGTCGGGGCGGGTGGCGACATCGTCGCGGTAGAAGCCGATGTCGAGATCGCCGCGCGGCACGGCCGTGTCGAGTAGCTGCTCGAGCAAAAGCTGGAGGCGCGTGGCGATGAATGCGCCGCGGCGGTGGATGCCAACGAGGGCGGGCGTGTGATCGCGGGGGTTGCGCTCGAGGATCTCGTGCGCGATGCGCGTGAGCGCCCGCCCGACTTCCTCCTCGCGGAGGACGACCTTTTCATTCGCTGCCATCGATTCCTTCCTGGCCTCGCAGGACCGGGTTAAAGGAGCAGCAGGAATGTATCAGGGCGATGCGACGGGCTCCGTGGGCGGTGGCACCGGGGCGGCAACCCCGTCGAGCGCCTGCGCGCGCTCGCGCGCCTGGCGCTCGGACCAGCGCAGCAGCGTCGCGCCGCCGCGCTCGGGAAAGGGGATCTCGATCGTGTCGAAGTCGCGCGGCGCCTCGGTGGCAGCGAACACGGCGCGGGCCTGATCGCGCAGCTCGCCGCCCGCGTAGCGACTGGAGACATGCGTCAGCGCGAGCAGGCGGACCTCGGCCTCGCGCGCCAACTCGGCCGCCTGGCGCGCCGTGCTGTGCTGGGTCTGGCGGGCGCGCTCGGACTCCTCCTCCGCGAACGTCGCCTCGTGGACGAGCACGTCGGCCTGGTGGGCGGCGAGCGCGAGCGCCTCGCAGGGCGCCGTGTCGCCGGAGAGCACGAGCTTACGGCCCTCCCGCGCGGGACCCATCACCTGCTCCGCTGCAACGCCAGCGACGGTCTCCCCGCGCTGCAGGCGGCCGAAGTCGGGCCCCGGGCTGACACCCAGCTGCTCGGCGAGCGCGGCGTCGAGGTGGCCCGGGCGCGGATCCTCCACGACGGCGTAGCCGAGCGCGCGCGGCGCCTTGTGACGCACCGGTACCGGCGCGATCAGGTAGCCGTCGCGAGGTACCGTCTGGCCCGGCTCGAGCTCGACCACGGTGAGCTCGTAGGGCAGCCGCCCGTAGACGATCCGCATGTCGTCCATCAGCTGCCTCAACCCCGCCGGCCCATACACCGTGAGCGGCTCCTCGCGCTCCCGCAGGGCGAACGACTTGAGCATGCCGGGCAGGCCGAGCCAGTGGTCGGCGTGGAAGTGAGTGAGGAAGACCGCGTCGAGGTCGAGCAGCCCGACCGAACGCAGGAGCTGGCGTTGGGTGCCTTCGCCGCAGTCGAACAGCAGCCGGTCTCCCCCGCGCCGCACGAGGATCGCAGGCAGGCCGCGCCGGGCGCTCGGAACCGATCCGGCGGTACCGAGGAAGAACAGGGAGAGATCCATGCCCGCAACGGTAGCGGCGGACCCGCCCGCGCGGCAGGTCAAGATGGGTCGGTCCCCGTCGGCCATGCTCGTCGTGATCGGCGCTCGGCACTGGGGGATACTTGGAGGCGATGTCACAGGAGAACCGCGGACACGGTCCGGCGCGCCTACGAGCGATACGCCGAGGGCGACATCGAGGGCGTCGCTGCGCTGTTCTCAACGACGCCGTCGTGGCGGACGGAGGTGCACAGCCGCAATAAACTCCGACTGCCCGCGCCCGTAGCTCAGTGGATAGAGCGCTCGCCTCCGGAGCGAGAGGTCGCAAGTTCGAATCTTGCCGGGCGCGCTACGCGAATCCCCGGCCAGTACGGGAGTTCCGTCATTCCCGCGCGTGCTTCGCGGATAGTCTCCCGGCGGTGCATCGCCCACGCCACCGACTCGCGCTCGCGACGATCGTCGCGGCCATCGCCATCGGGATGGCCGGCTGTGGCGCGACCGCGGAACCGGGTGCCGAAACCTTCTATACGCAACATGGGGGCGAAGCCCGCCGCGCCAGCAGGGCTGTGGCGCTTGTCGCAGCCCATCTGGGGACGGTTACCACGCGACCGTCGCATGCGAATCTCGGAGCGCTGGCGGTCGCCGCGAGCATCGCTCGCCGCACCCTCTTGGCGGCTGCCGACTGGGCGGTGAACGAAAACAGCGAAGAAGAAGACGTGAGCCAGGCAGAGCTCGAAATCAACGAAGCAGCTGGCGCAATGCTGAAGGCGATGACGGCGATCCATCAGTACGCCGGTACTGAGAGCCGAGCCGCGCTGGTGCTCTACCGCCACGACCTCAACGGGGGCTCCGAACGCTGGAACCAGGGCATGGCGGAGCTATGGCACCTGGTGCGCCGGTCTCACCCCCCGACGATCCAGCCGCTTTCGGACCGGTAGGTGTACTTCTTCGCAACGCCTAACGCGGCGTGCCGGACGCCCGCGCCCCGCGCCCCGCGCGGGCGTGCACCGCGCAACGGCCAACATTGGCCACAACTCCACTAGATCGCCCGAAGATGCTTGACGCGATCCAGGTTCGTCCGCCGACCCCCACAGGCCGCAATCGCAGTCGCCATGCGGGATCGCGGGCCGATGCCGTCAGGGCCTCCGGAGCGAGAGGTCGCTGGTTCGAAGCTTGCCGGGCATATCTTTCTGTCGGAGGATGAAACCCCGAATCGACATCATCACGCTCGCTGTCGCCGATCTGGAGGGGGCGCTCGACTTCTACCGAGACGGCCTCGGGCTGGAGTCTCGCGGGATCGTCGCGACCGAGTTCGTCGGCGACGATGTCCACCCGGCCGGAGCCATCGCGCTGTTTGAGCTCGGAAACGGGCTGATGCTCTCGCTCTATCCCCGCACGGAGCTGGCGAAGGACGCCGAGGTTCCGTTCGGCCCACCGAAGACGGGCGAGTTCAGCCTCGGCCATGCCGTGGGAAGCAGGGACGAGGTCGACGCCGTCCTCCGCCAGGCCCAAGCGGCCGGAGCCACGCTCACCGACCACGCGCACGACCGTCCGTGGGGAATCTACTCAGGCTATTTTCGCGATCCGGACGGCCACCTATGGGAGATCCTTTGGAATCCACGGCTCGCGACCACGTGATTGCCCTCCGCTGAGCGAGATCGCCGCTTCAGGCGCGCCGGACGCTCCGGTGCCCGTGGGGCTATCGGCGGATCGCAACTCGCCGGCCGCGGACCCGGAGACGCTGCTCCTGGAGGAAACGCCTACAGCGCTCGCGCCCGCAACCTGGACGACTCGCAGCAGACGGCGCTCACACCACCTGCAGATTGTGAACCGGGAACTCCTTGACGTCGGGCGGGTTCGGGAAGCCCTGGTCGCCGAGGCCCTGCAGGCGCGGCATCAGGCGCTCCTGCACGAAGGCGTCGAACTTCTCGCGCGACTCCCAGTAGTCGATCACGCCCCAGCCACCGTCGACGGGGCCTGCGGTGTGGACGATCATGCCGTCCGGCGGGTTCGTGTCGATCTCCATGACCCCGTGCGCCGTGTCGTAGTTCTGCTGCGTTCCCCCTGCGAATTTGAGCCTGATTCCGACGGCCATCATCGTGTCCTCTCCTCGAAGGTCCGCCCGACACTACTCCTCTGGGAGCGCCGCAAAAAACCGACTGATCGTGTAAGGACCGTTGTTTGGCCTATGCTTCAGTCCAATGGAGTCCGATGAGGGCGTCGGTTACCTCAATGAGTCGTACGGCGCCGTCGCCGAGTCGGTCGGGGGGGCGCGGTCAGCCGTGACCGACTTCGCCGCCCGCGCCGGCGTGCGGGGAGACCAGCTCGAGCGCATACGCCTGGTGGTTTCCGAGGCGGTCACCAACGCGGTCCGACACGCCTACGCCCACGAGGAGGGGACGATCCACGTGATGGCGGCGGTCGCCGGCGGAGAGCTGTGGGTGCTCGTCGTCGATCAGGGGCGCGGCCTAGGTGCCCCTACGCCCAACCCCGGACTGGGGCTTGGCCTGAAGATCATGGAGCGCATGAGCGACGGCTTCATGCTCGCCGAGCGCGCAGCCGGGGGCCTGGAGACTCGCCTGCAGTTCACGCTTCCCGTGGCGCGCGCCGGCAGGCGCGCCGGTCACGACCGCGGGTCCGTGGCTTCGGCCACCTCGCCGGCCTGATCGCGCTTCTCCACGACCAGGTATCCCTCGCGCACCGCGATCGTGTCCTCGACGTCGGCGAGCTCGTGACCGGGCAGCACGAAGAAGCGGCGCGGGTTCGCACGAATCGCCTCATATTCGCGAGGGCTGAGCGCAACCATGCGATTGCAGCCGAGCCGCGCGCACTCGCAGCGGTACGCCGTGGGCTCGTCTTCCGTGCCGGGCCAGTGGCCTCGCTCGATGGCCTCGTTGACGAGACGAAACGCGGCCTCGTTCTCGGCGATGCGGGTCTGCCAGGTGTCATCCACGCCTCAATCATCTCAGAGCTCCTGGGCGACGGTGAGCCGGCGCTGCTCGAGCCGGCGCGGCGCCCCGGCGCGAGATCGCCGGGGCGCGCGCTCGTCAAGCGACGTTCCTCAGGCGTGCTTGACTTCGATGCCCAGCGCCCGGCGCAGCGGTGCGCGCATGAACAGGCGGTAGGCAAGGTCGCTCACTGCGACGGCTGCGACGACACGGCCCACGAGCCGGCGCGCATCTCCCCTCGTATCCCCCATCTCCGTCCCTCCTTGAACGTTGGGCGCGGTCCCAGTTCCCCTTTTCTCACCGCGCTCATACGACGGTAGGGCATGAGAGGGTTTGCGTCAATCGATGCAAGCTCGCCGCCGCTGCGAATCCCGACCCAGGCCGCGCCTACACTCCGCGGTCGTGAGCCCCCAGCCTTTCTCGCACTCCTCCCCGCGCTGGATCGCGACGCTCGCCGCGATCGCGGCTGCTGCGTTGCTCGGCGGCGCGAGCGCGATCGTCGCGAGCGGTGCCGGCGCCGCGACGAGCGCCCGCGCGCCCGGCGGCGCGGGCGTCGCGGCGAGTG
>DASZNB010000018.1:0-6457 GCA_035551395.1 Solirubrobacteraceae bacterium
CCGTCAGCGGGATGTAGGTCTGCCCGCCCTGGGCCATCCGGTTGCCGATCACGCGCTTGGCGTACTGCACGGGGATGCGCCGCTGGCCTTCCTGCACGAACACGATCCCGGCGACGACCGCGAGCACGAGGAAGGGCATCATGACCTTGAAGACCTGGTCCTGCGTCGTCCACCAGGCCTGGATCCCGCTCGGCAGGCGCGAGACGATCGAGGAGAAGATCAGCAGCGAGATGCCGTTGCCGATGCCGCGCTGGGTGATCAGCTCGCCGACCCACATCAGCAGCACGCAGCCGGCCGTCAGGCAGATAACGATCAGGAACACGTGGGGTGCGTCGAAGTGCGTGACGACGGATTCGCCGGCTTTGGCCTGCAGCGTGTGGAAGAGGAAGACGTAGCCGATCGACTGGGCGAAGGCCAGCCCGACGGTCAAGTAGCGCGTGTACTGGGTGATGCGCGCCTGGCCGACCTCGCCTTCCTTGGAGAGCTTCTCGAGTGACGGGACTGCCACCTGCAGCAGCTGCAGGATGATCGAGGCGGTGATGTAGGGCATGATCCCGAGCGCGAAGATCGCGATCCGCGAGAGGCCGCCGCCGGAGAAGAGGTTGAGCAGCCCGAGGATGTTCGAGCCGCCGAACTGCTTCTGGATGTTGTTGACGGCGGTGAGGTTGACCCCCGGCACGGGGATGTGCGAGCCGAGGCGGTAGATCAGCAGGAGTCCCGCCGTGATGGCGATCTTCTTGCGGATGTCCGCGACCTGGAAGGCGTTGAGGATCGTCGAGAGCATCGGTTCTCAGCGTAGCCCGCGAGAGCGGATCGCCCGTGCGCCTGCGCAGCGGCCGATTCTAGTGGATGCAGCCGTGCGAACCGCCAGCTGCATGGTGGGCGCCCTGCTAGCTCTCGACGATGCTGCAGGTGCCGCCGGCAGCCTCGATGCGCTTGCGCGCGCCGGCGCTGAAGGCATGGGCGTGCACGGACAGCGGCTTGCTGAGCTCGCCCTTCGCCAGCACCTTGACCGGGATGGCCTTGCGCGTGGCCAGGCCGTTTGCCTTCATCAGCTCGAGCGTGACCTCGGTGCCGGCCTCGAAGCGGCTCTCCAGCGCGCCGATGTTGACCGGCTGGGTGTGCGTGCGAAAGGGCTCGAAGGGCATCGACTTCTTCATGTGCGGCCCGCGCAGCTTTCGCATGCGCATGTGGATCGGCATCTGGCCGCCCTCGAAGGCGGCACGGCGCTTGGAGCCCGAGCGCGAGCCGGCGCCCTTCTGACCACGGCCGGAGGTCTTGCCGGTGCCGGAGCCTTCGCCGCGCCCGATGCGCTTGCGTGGGCGGCGGCTGCCGGGCGTCGGCGCGAGGCTGTGCAGGCCGACGAGCTCCTCCTCGTTGCGCGGGGGAGTCACCGGTCCTCCTCGACCTCGACCAGGTGGCGCACCGCGTGCAGCATGCCGCGTGCCTGGGCGGAGTCCTTGACGGCGACCGTGTGGCCGATGCGGCGCAGGCCGAGCGAGCGCAGCGTGTCGCGCTGTTTGCCGTTGGCGCCGTTTGCCGAGCGGCGCTGGGTGACGTTCAGCTCGGCCATCAGGTGCCGGCCCCCTCAACGGCCGCGACGCCCTCGACGGTCGGCGCCGTCTCGGTGCCGACCGCGTCTGCTGAGATCACTCCGTTCGCCGTCTCGCCGCCGCCGATGCCGAGCACCTGGTTGACGCTCAGCCCGCGCAGCGTGGCGAGCTCGAGCGGAGTGCGCAGCGCGCGCAGGCCGGCGACGGTGGCCTTGACGAGGTTGATCGGGTTCTGCGTGCCGAGGCTCTTGGAGAGGATGTCGTGGATGCCCGCGAGCTCGAGCACCGCGCGCACGCCACCGCCGGCGATGACGCCGGTGCCGGGGGCGGCGGGCTTCAGGAACACGCGTCCCGCGCCGAAGACCCCGGTCGTCTGGTGGGTGATCGTGGTGCCGTGCTTGGGCACGCGGAAGAGATCCTTCTTGGCGCGCTCGACGCCCTTCTGGATCGCCAGCGGCACCTCGTTGGCCTTGCCGTAGCCGACGCCGACGACGTCGCGTTCGTCACCGACGACGACGAGCGCCGTGAACGAGAAGCGCCGGCCGCCCTTGACGACCTTGGCGACGCGGTTGATCTCGACCACGCGCTCCTGGAGGTCGAGGCCGGCTTGGTTGACTGAGCGATCTATCGAAATGGACATGGCAGGTAGGAGAGGGTAGCGGTAGCGGGCGGAATGGCCGCGCTAGACGGTGATGCCCGCCTCGCGGATGGCTTCGGCGAAGGCACGGACGTGGCCGTGGTAGCGGTAGCCGCCGCGGTCGAACACGGCCTCGGAGATGCCGGCGGCCTTGGCGCGCTCGGCCAGCAGCGCCCCGGCGCGGGTGGCGCGCTCGCCTTTGCTCGCGCTCGCCAGCTCGGGCTCGAACCAGTTGACCGCAGCGAGCGTGCGGGCCGCGACGTCGTCGATCAGCTGCGCACAGAGGCCGCGATTGGAGCGGAACACGGAGATGCGCGGGCGCGTGGCGGTGCCGGAGATCTTCGCGCGCACCCTGCGACGACGCTTGAGCCGACGGTTCTCCTTCGTGATGACGCTCATGACGCGGGCCTCACGATGCCTCGCGCTCGCATGAGCACGTAGAGCAAGCTGGGCAAGGACGCAGCGAGCGTGGCGTGCTCGGCACGCGAGCGAGTGAGGACGCAGATCCAGCGCAGCTATACGTGCTCATGCGCGCTTTCCTACCTTGCGTTGGACGTGCTCGCCCTCGTAGCGGATGCCCTTGCCCTTGTAGGGCTCCGGCGGGCGCTGCTTGCGAATGATCGCGGCGGTCTCGCCGACGAGCTGCTTGGAGATCCCCTTGACGACGACGCGGGTCGGCTGCGGGACCTCGAATTCGATCCCGTCGGGCGCGGGGATCGGCACCGGATGGGAGTAGCCGACGGCGAGCTCGAGGTTCTTGCCCTTCAGCTGTGCGCGGTAGCCGACGCCCTGGATCTCCAGGCGCTTCTCGTAGCCGGCCGTCACGCCCTCGACCATGTTCGCCACGAGCGAGCGCGTGAGGCCGTGCAGGGCGCGGTGTTCGCCGCGATCGGTGGGGCGCGTGACGAGCAGCTGGTCGCCGTCCTGGGTGACCGCGATGTCGCGGTGCACGCGCTCGGCGAGTTCACCTTTGGGCCCGTTCACACGCACCTGCTCGGGCTCGATCGAAACGGTCACGCCGGCCGGTACCGGGATTGGCTGTCTGCCGATGCGCGACATCAGCTCACCAGACCTGCGCCAGGACCTCGCCGCCGATGCCGGCGGCGCGGGCATCGTGGCCGGTCATCACGCCGTGCGAGGTCGAGACGATAGAGGTGCCCATCCCGCCGAGGACCTTGGGGATGTGCTTGGCGTCGACATACGTGCGCCGACCCGGGCGCGAGACGCGCTTGAGCCCGGAGATCGCCGAGCGGCGATCCTCGGTGTACTTCAGACGGATCTGAATCAGCTGTCCGGGGCCGCCATCGGGCGGGCTCATCAGCGACCACGACTCGATGTAGCCCTGCTCATCGAGGATGCGCGCGAGCTCCCCCTTGAGCTTCGAGGCGGGCAGCTCGACGGTCTCGTGGGCAGCGTGGATCGCATTGCGCACGCGCGTGAGGAAGTCGGCTATCGGATCGGTCATCGACATGGCTTGTGTTCTCTCTCAGACACCTACCAGGAGGACTTCGTCATCCCGGGGATCTGACCGTTGTGGGCGAGCTCGCGAAGGCAGATGCGGCACACCCCGAACTTCCTGTACACCGCGCGCGGCCTGCCGCAGCGGGTGCAGCGAGTATAGGCACGCGTCTTGAATTTGGGCGTGCGCGCCTGCTTGACGCGCTGGGAGGTCTTGGCCATCAGTCGCTGCTCTCCTTGTCGGTGGTCTGCGCTTCCGCATCGGTGTCCGGCGCGGACTGCTCCTGCGCGGGCTCGGCGGCTGCCTCGCTCGCGTGGGCCTGGGGGCTCTCGTCCGCGGCCTCCTCAGCTGGGGACTCGGGCGCCGGCTCGCGCGCTGCGGTGGCAGCTGCCTCGGCCTCCGGCTCAGCCGCGGGCTCGGCCTCCGGCTCAGCCGCCGGCGCCGCCTCGGGCTCGGGCTCGCTGGCCGGGGCAGGCGTGGCTGTGGCCGTCTCGGCGGCGGCCTGCGCCGCTGCGCTTGCGGCTGCGGCCTCGGACTCCTCACGGGCACGCTCGGCGGCGGCGTCCGCCTCGGGGTCGTATCCCTTCGGGCGCCGATCGGCGGAGAAGGGCAGGCCGAAGGCGGCGAGCAGCGCGTAGGCCTCGATGTCGGTGGCCGCAGATGTCGTGATCGTGATGTCCATTCCGCGCACCATGTCGATCGCGTCGTAGTCGATCTCCGGGAAGATGATCTGCTCCTTGACGCCGATCGAGTAGTTGCCGCGGCCGTCGAAGGAGCGCGGGCTCAGCCCCCGGAAGTCGCGGATCCGCGGGATCGCGATCGAGACGAGGCGGTCGAGGAACTCATAGCTTCGCTCTGCGCGCAGCGTCACGGCGACGCCGACGGGCATGCCCTCGCGCAGTTTGAAGGCGGCGATCGACTTGCGGGCGCGGCGCACACTCGGCTGCTGACCGGCGATGGTGGCGAGCTGTTCGGTGGCGGCCTTGAGCATTTTCGAGTCCTGCTTGGCCAGCCCGACGCCCATGTTGAGGGTGATCTTCTCGAGCTTCGGGGCCTGCATCACCGAGCTGTAGCCGAAACGCTCGACGAGCGCAGGGCGGATCTCCTCGAGATAGCGGACCTTCAGGCGGGCGGGCGGGGTATCAGTCGTCGTCGCCATCGGATCAGTCGAGCCTCGCGCCGGTGCTCTTGGCGATGCGGAAGCGCTGCGCGCCCTCGCGCTCGATGCCCACGCGCGTGCGCTGACCCTTGGAGTCGAGCAGCATCACGTTGGAGATGTGGATCGGGCCCTCGCGCTCGATCACCCCTCCCATCTGGGCTTCGCTCTGCGCGCCCGCCACCTGCGAGGGGCGGGTGTGGCGCTTGATCATGTTCAGCCCCTCGACGACGAGCCGCTCGCGCTCGGGGTCGACGCGCAGCACGCGACCGCTCTTGCCGCGGTCCTTGCCGGAGATCACCTGGACGTGATCGCCCGAGCGGATCTTCAGCGAGCGACGCTTGCGCGCGGCGGCCTTGGCCATCACAGCACCTCCGGCGCGAGCGAGACGATCTTCATGAAGTTGCGCTCGCGCAGTTCGCGCGCGACCGGGCCGAACACGCGCGTGCCGCGCGGGTTGTTCTGGTCGTCGATGATCACCGCGGCGTTCTCGTCGAAGGCTATGTAGGTGCCGTCGTCGCGCCCGATCGGCTTCTTCGTGCGCACGATCACGGCGGTCACGACCTCGCCCTTTTTGACGGTGCCCTGCGGGTTGGCCTGCTTGACGGTGGCCGTGATGACGTCGCCGACGAACGCGTAGCGACGCTGCGAGCCGCCCTTCACGCGGATGCAGAGGATTTCGCGCGCACCCGAGTTGTCGGCGACGCGCAGACGGGTCTCGTTCTGGATCATCGCGCTCGCTCCAGCACGTCCACGAGCGCCCAGCGCTTCGTCCGCGACAGCGGGCGGCTCTCGACCACGCGCACCACGTCGCCCTCGTTGGCGTCGTTGTTCTCATCGTGGGCGTGCACGGTGCTCGAGCTGCGCACGATCTTCTCGTAGCGGCGGTGGCGACGCGCGACGTCGATGCGCACCGTGATCGTCTTGGCGGCCTTGTCGGAGACGACGATGCCCTGGCGCACGCGGCGGCGACCCTCGACGGGCGCGTGAACGGGCGCGAGCGGCTCAGGCGCGGGCGCGGCAGCACGGCGCTCGGCCGCCTTCGCGCGTTCCTGCAGGCGGCGTGCGCGCCGGCGAACGGCCTTCGTGCGGCGCTCGGCGACGCGGTCGGCATGGCGCTCCTCGGGCGAGCGCGTCGGGCGTGCCTCGCCGGCGTGTTTGGAGCGTGCCTTGCGGCGGCGCTCCTTCGGCGGCAGCTGCTCGACCGGCTCGCTCGCCGAGCTCGCGGCGTCGGCGGCGACCTCGGGCACCGTCTCGGCGTCGGCGGCGTCGGCCTGCGCAGAGGCCTCGCTGTCGGCGGTGTCCGGCTCGGGCGCTACCTCGGCCTCAGCATCGGGCGCGGCCTCAGGCTCGGGCGCTGCCTCGGCCGCGGGCTCGGGCGCGGCCTCAGGCTCGGGCGCTGCCTCGGGCTCGGGCGCTACCTCGGCCTCAGGCTCGGACGCGACGTCGGTCTCGGGAGCGCTCTCAGCCTCGCGCGCGGCGTCGGCCTCGGGCGTCTGCTCGGGGGCGGTGTCGGGCGTCTCGTTCTGGGGGGTGTCGTTGTCTGGTTCGTCAGCCATGTCGTCTCAGTTCATCCTGTCCGTTGCTCAGTTTTCGCTCGCTGTGGGGCCGGCGAGCTGACGCTCGCGGATCACTGTCAGCGCTCTGGCGAG
>DASZNB010000019.1:0-19094 GCA_035551395.1 Solirubrobacteraceae bacterium
CGTGCAAGCGCGCGCCTCAGCATCGCTGAAGGGCCGCGTATTGCGCTTCTAGCCACAAATGTTCGCCGAGCACCCTCACCAGACCATCAGCCCCGCGGGGCGAGGCGCCCCGCTGCGGCGCACGATGGTCCCGCGCAGGGCAGCGCGCCAGGCACTCGTCTGGTGCCCGCCCACCCCCGCGGACGGCCGCTCGGCCCGTTTCCACATCGAAAGACTGGATCAAATTGAAAAAGCAAGTGCTTGTCAGCGTCGATCGCGCCGAGACGCGCGTGGCGCTACTGGAGGCGAGCGGAACCCCCGCGGCCTCGCGTCCGTCCTCCAGCCGCGGCCGCAAGCGCGGCAGTGGCTCTCCGGAGGCCGGCTACCGAGTAGCTGAGCTCTACATAGAGCGCCGCGGCGGGCGCTCGATTGTCGGCAACATCTACAAGGGCAAGGTCGACAACGTCCTGCCTGGCCTCGAGGCCGCCTTTGTGGACATCGGCCTGGAGAAGAACGGGTTCCTCCACGTCGACGAGATCGTGCTGCCCGGTGTCGAGACGCCCAAGCGGGGCCGCGGGAGCCAGGGCGCCGGACGCAAGATCTCCGACCTGCTCAGCCCGGGCCAGGAGATCGTCGTGCAGGTCGTCAAGGATCCGCTGAAGACGAAGGGCGCGCGTCTTTCGATGGAGCTCACGATCGCCGGGCGCTACATGGTTTACGCGCCCACCGGCGAGGGGATCGGCGTCTCGCGCCGGCTGGAGGACCGCGAGCGCGAGCGCCTGCGCAGGCAGACCTCCGGCCTCGAGCTCGACGGTGGTGGCGTGATCGTCCGCACCGCCGCCCACGGTGCCAAGCGTGCGGATTTCGAACGCGAGCTCAAGTACCTGCACAAGCTCCACGAGGTGCTCGTCAAACGCGTCGAGGACACCGTCGCCCCGGACCTCGTCTTCCAGGAGGCGGACCTCTCCGTGCGCGTCGTGCGCGACATCTTCTCGGCCCACTTCGAGCGCGCGATCGTCGATGACGAGCAGCAGTACCACCGTCTCGTGTCGTTCTTCACCCGCACCGCGCCCGAGCTGGTCGAGCGCGTCGAGCTGTGGCGCCAGGAGGAGCCGTTGTTCGAGAACTACGGCGTGGACAAGGCGATCGCCGGCGTGCTCTCGCGTCGCGTCGAGTTGCCCAGCGGCGGCTACCTGATCATCGACTACGCCGAGGCGCTCACCGTCATCGACGTCAACTCCGGCAGCTTCATCGGCCGCGGCAAGGGCGCCGCGCTGGAGGACACGATCACCAGGACCAACCTCGAGGCTGCCGAGGAGGTCGTCAACCAGCTGCGCCTGCGCGACATCGGCGGGATCATCGTGATCGACTTCATCGACATGGCCCGCGCGCGCAACCGCGACGCGGTCATGAAGACGCTGCGCAAGACCCTCGACGAGGACCGCACCAAGACCTTCACTGCCGAGATCTCGAAGCTCGGTCTGGTCGAGATGACGCGTCAGAACGTCACCGAGGGCGTGCGCGAGATCATGAGCCGTCCGTGCCCGACGTGTGAGGGCGAGGGGGTGATCCGCTCGGAGGAGACGATCGCGATCGAGTTCGAGCGCCGGCTGCGCGACATCGCCGTCGAACAGCCGGACGCCGACGCTTTCCTCGTGCAGATGAACCCGCGCGTGAGCACGCAGTTCACCGGACACGGCTCGCGCGTCCTGCACGCGCTCGAGGCCGAGAGCGGCAAGTCGTTCCTGTTCGAGGGCTCCGAAGGGCTCGCGCTCGATCACTTCGCGATCACCTTCATCGGCACGCGCGAGGAGGTCGAGGAGCGCGCCCTGCCGTTCCGTCAGGGCGATGAGGTGCTCGTCGAGATCGTCGAGCCGCACATGTACGACGTCGACGATGCCGTCGCGAAAATCGACGGCTACATCATCTCGATCGCCGGAGCTGCCCGCTACGTCGGCGAAAAGCGCATGGTGCGCATCGACCAGGTCGGGCGCACGGCCGCGAGCGCGCTGCTGCTCGACGAGTCCGGCGAGGTCGTGAGCGCCGCTGCGCGCCCACCGAGCACCAAAGCCGCCGGGCGCAGCAAACGGCGCTCGCCGCCGGCCGCGCCCACGCCCGCCAAGACCGAGCCACGCGCCCGGCGCCGACGCGGAACCGCCGAGAGCGAGGATGCCGAAGCGCGACGCGAAGCTGGCCTGTCAGAGCCGCCGGCCGGCCTCGACGCCGAGCCCGACGAGGAGCTCGCGACAGGGGTACTGGGCGACGCCCCCGAAGCTGAGGGCGAGGCCCAGGAGGATGGCGTACAATCGAAGCCTCGGCGTCGTGGCCGCAGGGGCGGACGGCGCCGTTCGGCTGCAAAGGCCAAGGCGACGCCCGAGTAGTCCGCGGCGCTTTCCAAGTCACAGAAATCGAGACCAGACAGACATGTACGCGATCGTGAAGACCGGCGGCAAGCAGTACCGCGTCGAGCGTGGCCAGCAGCTGCTCATCGAGCGCCTCGCGGTCGCGGAGGGCGATGACGTCGCGCTCCAGCCGATTCTCTACCGCTCCGAGGAGGCCGTCTTCGACAAGGCCGGCCTGAAGGACGTGCAGGTCACCGCCAAGGTCCTTGCGCACGTGCGTGGCGAGAAGCTGCGCGTGTTCAAGTTCAAGCCCAAGCGCGGTTACAAGCGCCGCAACGGCCACCGCCAGGACCTGACGCGGATCGAGGTCACGGAGATCACCAGCGCGCCCGCGAAAGCCGCGAAAGCAGCCAAAGCGACCACCGCGCCGGCGAGCGCCAAGCCCGCCGCCGAGACGGCGAAGCCAGCGGCCGCGACAGCGAAACCGGCGGCCGCGAAACCCGCCGCCGCGAAACCGGCCGCCGGCAAAGCGAAAGCCGCCAGCGCGAAACCGGCCGCCGCGAAAGCCGCTGCGCAGGCGGACGAGGCGAAGACCAGCAAGGAGAAGTCTCCAGATGGCTCATAAGAAGGGGCTCGGCTCCTCCCGCAACGGGCGCGACTCCAACGCCCAGCGGCTCGGCGTCAAGACGTTTGCCGGCGAGTCCGTCACAGGGGGCGAGATCATCGTTCGCCAGCGCGGCACCCGCTTCAAGCCGGGTGCGGGCGTGGGCATCGGCAAGGACGACACGCTCTACGCGCGCGCCGCAGGCACAGTCCAGTTCGCAAACGGGCGGCGTGGGCGCATCGTCAGCGTGCTGCCGGTCGAGCAGAGCTGAGAGCCGCCTAGCCGGCCTGCGCGGTCGGCCGCACGAGGATCTCGTTTACGTCGACATGCGGGGGTTGCGAGACGGCGTAGAGGACGGCGCGGGCGATGTCCTCGTCCTGCAGCGCGTCCGTCGGACGCTGCTCGAAGAACGGCGTGTCTGTCATCCCCGGCTCGATCACGGTCACGCGCACGCCCGTCCCGCCGAGATCCTGGCGGGCCGCCTCGCCCATCGCGGTGACGGCGTGCTTCGTGCACGAGTACATGGAACCCGGGAGCACCCGCCGTCCGGCCACGCTCGAGGTGAGGATCAGATGCCCCCGCGAGTCGGTCAGCGCAGGGATCGTCGCGCGCAGCGTGAGCGCTGCGCCATAGACATTCGTGAGCACCATCTCGCGCCAGTGCTCGGGGGTGTCCTTGAGAAATCCGCGCGGCCCACCGAAGCCGGCGTTGGCGAACGCCACGTCGAGGCGTCCGAAGGCCTCCAGGCAGCGCGCAACCATGCGTTGTTGGTCCTCCCACTCGCTCACGTCGCAGCGGATCGCGAGCGCATGCTCGCCGCCGCCGAGCTCGCTCGCGAGCTGCTCCAGGCGCTCGAGCGAGCGGGCTGCGAGCACGACCCGCCAGCCCGCCGCGCGGGCATGACGGGCGGTCGCGGCGCCGATTCCAGAGGAGGCGCCGGTGATCAGGAATACCCGCTCGTCGGCGGACGGGGCGTTGGGGCTCATGGCTGGTGTCCTCCTCTGGTGCGCATTTCGGGCCGCTGCCGGTCCCGCTCGTAGACGATCGCTCAGCCGCGGCGCGCGCGTCGCGGCTGTCACGATGCTCGACATGCTCCACGATCGCGCGAGAATCCACGTGCAGGCCGGCTCGGGTGGCGATGGCTGCACGAGCTTCCGTCGCGAAGCGCACGTCCCGCGCGGGGGCCCCGATGGCGGCGACGGGGGGCGCGGCGGCGCCGTGCTCGTCGAGTGCGACGACTCGCTGCGCGATCTGCAGGCCTTCCGCCGCCGCACCCACCACCGGGCCGGCCGCGGGGGGCACGGCGAGGGCGCCCTGCGCCACGGTGCCGACGGCGACACGCTCACGATCCGCGTCCCGCCCGGCACCGAGATCAGCGCGCCCGAGGGCGAGGGGGGTGAGCTCGCCGGTCGCCGCTGGGAGCTGCTGCTCGCCGGGCAGCGGGCCACGCTCGCGCGTGGCGGCAGCGGCGGCAAGGGCAACAAGCACTTTGCCACCCCCACACGCCAGGCGCCGCGCTTCGCCGAGCGGGGCCTGCCCGGAGAGGAGGGCTGGCTCGAGCTGCGCCTGAAGCTGCTGGCCGACGTGGGTCTGGTCGGGCTGCCCAATGCCGGCAAGTCCTCGCTGCTGGCGCGGCTCACGCGGGCCGCACCAAAGGTCGCTGCCTATCCCTTCACCACCCTCTCGCCCGTGCTCGGCGTGCTGGAAGGATCCGAACGCCAGCTGATCGTCGCGGACATCCCCGGCCTGATCGAGGGTGCCAGCGAGGGCGCGGGCCTCGGACACGACTTCCTCGCGCACGTCGAGCGCACGCGGCTGCTCGTCCACGTGCTCGACCTGGCGCCCGAGATCTCGCAGGGCGACGCGGCCGACGCGGTGGGCAACCACGCGACGATCGAGCACGAGCTTGTTGCCCACGATGCGCGCCTCGCGCGCCTCCCGCGGGTGCTCGCGCTGTCGAAGTCCGATCTCGTGACCGACGAGCGCGCTGCCAGCGCCGTTGCGCAGTGGCGCGAGCGCCTCGGCGGCGAGGTACCCGTGATCGCGACCTCGAGCGCCACCGGACGCGGAATCGACGAGCTCGCCGCCGAGCTGCTGCGTCACGTTTCCCCGCTACAGGGGGAGGGCGAGGCGAGCCCGCCTGCACAGGCGCCGCCGGTCGGCGCGGAGCGCGAGCTCGCCGAGCACATGGTCTTCCGTCCCACGGCCGGCTCGGGCTTCCGGGTCGAGCGCCTCGGCGAGCGCGCATTCGCCGTACGCGGCGCGGGCATCGAGCGGATGCTCCGCCGCTACGACGTCGACAACGAGGACGCGATGGCCTATCTGGAGGGACGCCTGCGCAAGATCGGGGTGCTGCGCGCGCTCGAGGCCGAGGGCTTCCAGCCGGGCGATGAGATCGAGATCGGCGGCGTCACCTTCGAGTTGGACCCCGCGCAGGGCTAGCGCCCGACGGGCGCCAAATAAGCTGCAGGCATGGCCCGCATCGTGATCAAGCTCGGTTCGAGCGTCGTCGCCGACAGCGAGGGCACGCTGCGCATGGACGTGCTCGAGGGCGTTTGCGACGTGCTCGCGGGCGCCCACCGGGCGGGCAGCGAGGTGATCGTCGTGACGAGCGGAGCGATCGCCCGCGGGATGCGGGTGATGAGCCTCCCCCAACGGCCCACCACGGTGGGCGCGCTGCAGGCCGCCAGCGCGGTCGGGCAGGGCAAGCTCTATCGCGTCTACGACGAGTTGCTGCGCGAGCGCGAGGTCACGAGCGCGCAGCTGCTGCTGACGTTCTTCGACATGAGCGCGCGCACGCACTACCTCAACGCGCGCCAGACGCTGAGCACCCTGCTCGAGTGGCGTGTGCTGCCGGTGATCAACGAGAACGACACGACGGCGACGGACGAGATCTCCTTCGGTGACAACGACTTCCTCGCAGCACAGGTGGCGGTCCTCGTGGCGGCCGACCAGCTGATCCTGCTGACGGATATCGACGGGCTCTACACGGCCGATCCGCGCGTCTACCCCGACGCGCGGATCGTCAGCGAGGTGAGCGACTTCAGCTCGCTCGAGGAGCTCGAGATCGGCCACACCACCTCGCCGCTCGGGTCCGGAGGGATGCGCTCGAAGGTCGTGGCCGCCGAGATGGCGACGGCCGCTGGGATCGCGACGGTGATCTGCAACGGCCGGCGCCCGCAAGCGCTCGCGGCGGTGCTCGCGGGCGAGCGCGAGGGCACGCGCTTCGTGGCGCGCGACGCGCGCTACAGCAGCTTCAAGCTGTGGCTGAAGTACGCCAAGCCGTCAAAAGGCACGCTCGTGATCGATGTGGGCGCCGCGCGCGCGGTGCGCGAGGGGAGCGCCAGCCTGCTTCCCGTCGGGATCGTCGAGGTCATCGGCGAGTTCGACGCGGGCGACGCGGTCGAGATCGCACCCGTGGCCGAGGGCGAGCCGGCGCCGGGGCGGCCGCTGGCAAAGGGCATCTGCAACTACTCCGCGGCCGAGCTGCGGCGCGTGATCGGGCTGAAGTCCGAGGCGGTGCGCGAGATCCTCCCGCGCGCCACCGACGAGGCGGTGCATCGGGACTACCTCGTGGTGGACTGACGGGCGCCCTTCACTACCCTTTAGGGCCATGGCCACCGCCATCTCAACCCCCGCCGTCCTCGCCCGCGCCGCCAAGCGCGCCTCGCGCGTGCTCGCGCAGGCCGACACGGCGCTGAAGAACGCGGCGCTCGACGCGATCGCGCTCGCGTTGGAGGAGCGCGTCGAGGAGATCATCGACGCCAACGAACGCGATATGCAGCTCGCCGGCGAGGCGGATCTCGGCGCGGCGCTCCTCGATCGCCTGTACCTCGACGCCGAGCGGATCTCGCAGATCGCCGCCGCCGTGCGCCAGATCGCCGTCCTGGCCGATCCTGTCGGCGAGCTGATCGACGGGCACCGCCTGCCCAACGGCCTCGACGTGCGCAAGGTGCGCGTGCCACTGGGCGTGGTCGCGGTCGTCTACGAGGCGCGCCCCAACGTGACGATCGATGCCGCCGCCCTGTGCCTGAAGTCGGGCAACGCGGTCGTGCTGCGCGGCTCCTCGACGGCGATGCACTCGAACGCGGCGCTCGCGCAGATCGCGGCGGAGGCAGCGACGACGGCCGGCCTGCCGGCCGGGTGCATCGGCCTCGTCGCCGGGGGCGGGCGCGAGGAGCTCAGCGAGCTCGCGACGCAGAACGAGACGATCGACCTGATCATCCCGCGCGGTGGCGACAGCCTCAAGCAGGCGCTGCAGGATGTCGCGACGGTCCCCGTCATCTACGCCGCCTCCGGCAACTGTCACGTGTTCGTCGACGCCCTCGCCGATCTCGACCAGGCCGAGGCGATCGTGCTGAACGCGAAGACCCAGCGTCCGGGCGTCTGCAACGCGGCAGAGACGCTGCTCGTGCACGAGCGGATCGCCGCCGCGTTCCTGCCACGCGTGCTCCGCTCGCTCGGCGACGCCGGAGTGCTCGTGCGCGCCGACGAGCGCACGCTGCTCGCCGCCGGCGTGCCCGCCCCAGCCGGTGTCACGCTCGAGCCCGCCGGCGAGGAGGATTGGGCGAGCGAGTACCTCGCGCCGATCATCGCCGTGCGCGTGCTCGACTCGGTCGAGGAGGCGATCGAGCACATCGGCCGTTACGGCAGCGGGCACTCGGAGGCGATCGTGACGCGCGACACGGCCGCCGCGCGCGCATTCCAGCTCGGCGTCGACGCCGCCTGCGTGTACGTCAACGCGTCCACACGCTTCACCGACGGCGGGGAGTTCGGCATGGGTGCCGAGATCGGCAACTCGACCCAGAAGCTCCACGCGCGCGGACCGATCGGGCTGCGCGAGCTGTGCACGTTCAAGTACCTCATCGAGGGCGACGGGCACGTCCGCGCGTGAGCAGCCGCGCGCGTCGGCGGAGCGTGTCTCGCTCGGCATTCTCGGCGGCACGTTCAACCCGCCCCACCGCGGGCATCTTCTCGTGGCCGGCAGTGCGCGCACGCAGCTCGCTCTGGACCGAGTCGTGCTGATGCCGGCGGACGTCCCGCCGCACAAGCTCGGCGGCGAGGAGCCGGGCGCGGCCCACCGGCTGAGCATGTGTCGCCTGGCGGTGGCGGAGGCTCACGGGATCTCGGCGTGCGGGCTGGAGCTCGAGCGGGGCGGAGCGTCCTATACGGTGGATACGTTGGAGGCGATCCATGCCAAGGAACCGCAGGCCCACCTGACGTTCATCGCGGGAGCCGACACGGCACGGACGCTCGGATCCTGGCGCGAGCCGCAGCGCGTGCTCGAGCTCGCCGAGCTGGCGGTAGCGACGCGCACGGGATCTGGACGGCGCGAGGTGCTCGACGCGCTTGGCGCGGTCACAGCGCTGGAGCCGGATCGGCAAGCGCGCGTGCGCTTCCTGTCGATGCCCGCGATCGAGATGTCCTCATCGATGGTCCGCGAGCGCGTCGCGCGCGGCGAGCCGATCGACGAGCTCGTCGGCCCGAGCGTGGCCTCCTACATCGCCGAGCATCGCCTCTACCGTGCGCGGGTGGGGGCTGCGCGCTGATGGAAGGCGAAGCGCTCCTCGGCGAGATCGCGCGCTACGCGGCCGACAAGAAGGCGATCGAAGTCGTCGAGCTCGACCTGCGCGGCCTGCTCGGCTACACCGACTACTTCCTCGTCTGCTCCGGCAACACCGGCCGGCAGGCGAAGGCGATCCACGACGGCATACTCGAGGGCCTCAAGCACGAGCACGAGCTGCTGCCACGCCGCGTTGAGGGCTCCGCGCAGGCCGGCTGGATCCTGATGGACTATCTCGACGTCGTCGTCCACATCTTCACTCCGGAGACGCGCGAGTTCTACCGGCTCGAGCAGCTCTGGGGCGAGGTACCCGCGCGCGCGGCTGGAGGCGGGGCCTGACTGGCCAGGTGAGCGCGCCGACGTCGAGTCGCAGCCCTCGCCTCGCGACGGTGCTCCGCGAAGGCGAGCGCGTCACTGCTCTGGAGCTGTTCTTCGACCTCGTGTTCGTGCTCGCGCTGACGCAATGCACGGCGCTGATGGCAGCGACGCCGACGTGGGAAGGGCTGCTCAAGGCTCTGCTGGTGCTCGGCGTGCTGTGGTGGTCGTGGACGGGATACGCCTGGCTGACGAGCGTCGTGGACCCCGAGGAGGGGGCGGTCAGGCTGGTCATGTTCGCGGCAATGGCCGCCCTGCTCGTGACGGCGCTATGCGTGCCCGGCGCCTTCGGCGGCGATGCGGTTCTGTTCGCGTGCGCCTACGGCTTCGTGCGGGCGGCGCACATCGGCCTGTTCCTGCTCGCCAGCCGGCAGGATGGGGCGCTGCGCAGCTCGGTGCTCGGCCTTGCCCTCAGCACCGCGGTCGGCGTCGCCCTGCTGCTCGGCGCGGGGTTCGCCCGAGGCGGTCTGCAGCTTGCACTGTGGGCGCTCGCGCTCTCGCTCGACATGGGCGGTCCGTTCCTGTTCGGCGCCGAGGGGTGGAGGCTCGTGCCCGGACACTTCGCCGAGCGCCACGGGGCGATCATCATCATCGCCCTCGGCGAGTCGATCGTCGCCATCGGCGCCGGTGCCAGCGGGGGCGTTGGCGCGGGCGTCGTGGCCGCGGCGGTCCTTGGCGTGGTCGTGGCAGCGGCGATGTGGTGGCTCTACTTCGACGTCGTCGCGATCGTCGCAGCGCGCCGCCTGGCGAAAGCGAAGGAGGGCCGCGAACGCAATGAGATCGCGCGCGACTCCTACTCCTACCTGCACCTGCCGATGGTCGCCGGTATCGCACTCGTCGCACTCGGCTTGAAACGGACGCTCGTCGAGACCGGCGACCCGCTCGGGCTCGTCCCGGCGGCGGCGATGCTCGGCGGCGGCGCGACCTACCTCCTCGCGCACGTCGCCTTCAGGTGGCGAAACATCCACCGCTTCAACGCGCAGCGCGTCGTGTGCGCGGTGGCGCTGCTCGTGCTGCTGCTGATCGAGGCGGAACTGCGGGCGCCGGCGCTCGCGACGCTGGCGATCTTCGCGGCGATGTTCAGCGCGCTGATCGTCTACGAGACGACGCACTTCGCGGAGCTGCGCGAACGCATCCGCCACCAGCTCGCGCACGAGGGCACGACGGGCTAGATCTCGGCGACGGTCGCCGCCGCCGGTTCGCCGGGCGCAAGCACGAACGCTGCCAGCTGGCTCAGCAGCGCGACGGCCGTGGCGAGCGCGAAAGCCGCGGCGGTGCCGAGGCCGTGCAGCGTGACGGCGAGCGTGAAGAAGAACAGCGCGAACGCGCCGAAGCCGCTGATCAGGCCGC
This sequence comes from Solirubrobacteraceae bacterium, assembly GCA_035551395.1. Classification (GTDB taxonomy): domain Bacteria; phylum Actinomycetota; class Thermoleophilia; order Solirubrobacterales; family Solirubrobacteraceae; genus Palsa-744. The sequence continues at coordinate 10,214 of DASZNB010000019.1, forward strand.
GCAGGAGCCGCAGCAGCTCGTCGACGCCGCGCTGGGCGTGCGTGAAGGTCGCGAGCACCGTCGCGATGATCGGGAAGGGCGCCAGCAGCCCGCTGAGCTGTGGGCCGAGCCAGCCGGAGACGGCCGTGAGGGTGAGCACGAGCACGAGCGCGCAGACGCCGCGAACGGGAAGGTCCCACAGCGGCGGTGCGCCCTGCGGCGGCGGCTCGGGGCCGGGTCGGGGCAGCGCAACCAGGCCCGCGAGCAGGCCGGCGGCGGCGATTGCGAGCGCCGCCCCCGCGGGCACCGTGAGAGCGCTGAACGCGGCGGTGGCGAGCGCGAAGGCGAGCCATCCCGCGAGCATGCTCACGCCCCAGAACAGACGCCTGGACAGTCGTGCATAGACGACCACGAAGGCGATCAGCGACACCAGACCGAGCAGCGTGCCGGCGGCGGCGCTGGCGGCGAAGGCGCGGCCGTGAGCGAGGGCGTAGACGAGCACGATCGGACCGGCGACGACGGGAAGGCCGGCGATCAGGCCGCCGATGCGCGCACCCAGTCGCCGCGCCGCGAGCGATGCGCCGACGACGAAGCTCGGCGCGAGCAGCAGCTTGATGGCGAGCAGGACCACGGGCCAGATGATTGCGCACGCACCGCTCGCGGCACCGGAGCGGCACGGGGTGCCCGGTGCGCTCAGATGAAGGCCCCGGGCTCTGCGGGCGTCCTCGATAATGCGCCGATGGCCTTTCCCCCGCCGGCGCGTCATCTGCTGCGGGCCAGGGATCTGGCGGACGCCAGGTACTTCGAACCGCTCGCCGTCGATGACCTGGCGCGTGCTGCCGGCCTCTCGCCGGCTCATTTCAGCCGCGAGTTTCGCCGCAGCTTCGGCGAGTCACCGCATGCCTACCTGCTCACCCGACGGCTCGAGCGCGCGGCCGCGCTGCTGCGCAGCACGGACCGCTCGGTGATCGAGATCTGCCTGGCGGTGGGGCTGCGGAGCGTCGGCTCCTTCACGACGAGCTTCACGCGCACCTACGGCCGCTCGCCGACGGCCTATCGCGCGAGGTTTCCGCCGGCGACGCAGCGGGCGATGATCCCGACGTGCGTGGCCCGCGCCTACGGGCGCCCCCAACGCCGCACGTTTCGAGAAGACAGCGGCACGGCCGAGGGCTAGCGTGCCAGGGGAACTTGCACCCGTCGATAGGAGAGAATCGTGATCAGACTCGCCAACGCTCAACTGTGGGTCAACGACCAGGAGGAGGCGCTCGCCTTCTACACCCAGAAGCTCGGCATGGAGGTCCGCGTCGATGCGACGCTGCCGGAGATGGGCGACTTCCGCTGGCTCACCGTCGGCCCGATCGGCCAGCCCGACGTGGCGATCGTGCTGATGGCCATTCCCGGCCCGCCGGTGATGGACGCCGAGACGGCCGAGCAGGTCAGGACGCTGATGGCGAAGGGCTTCGCCGGCACGGTGTTCCTGACGACGGACGACTGCCAGGCCTCATACGAGGAGTTGAGGAGTCGCGGCGTGGAGTTCTCAGAACCACCGGAGGAGCGACCGTACGGGATCGACTCGGGCTTCCGCGACCCCGCGGGCAACAGCATCCGCCTCACGCAGGTCCGCGAGCTGGCGGCGCTCTGAGGAATACGTCGAGGGGCGGGCGGGGGCGCACGCTTCGCCCTGCTCGCCTCTCCGCCCGACCTGCTCGCTCGGTGGCGCTGCGCCCCCGGAGATGGAGCTAGTCGGGCTCGAACCGACGACCTCCGCCATGCCATGGCGGCGCTCTCCCAGCTGAGCTATAGCCCCAGGGCCTTCATGCTATCGGAGCGTCCGTTGGACACAGACCGTGATGTGCGTGCGTGCCACCCCCAGTTTCGGCGCAAGGAACGCTCGAGCTCATAGTCTCGTGCCCAGCGCACGCTGATTGCCTGATTGTTCGCCGTCGGCGCCAGCCGCAGGCTGATGGTCGAGCGCCCGTCAGCTTCGACGATCGGAATCAGGTAGCAGGCGCCCGTACCCGGGGCATAGACGGCGATCGCGTCGACCTCTGCCGCCGAGTAGGTGCTGCGGCGATAGCCACGCGGCGTGTGACGACTCGTGATGCAGCGCACGCAGAGGACGCGGCCCTGGCGCGATGCCCACTTGCATTGAACGCGGAGGAGCCGCTCCCCGGTGTCGATCACGAGGTCGTATCTGCCCCCCTCGCACAGCGGGCGGAGAACACCGAGGCCGAGGCGGATTGCCGCCGCTGCGATCGCGGCCTCGGCCACCGCTCCCTTCTGGCTTGGCGTGAGGGCCATGTACGCACGGTAGACCGGAAATCGTGTCCTGCGGGTCTCATCTGTGCCGAGAATGCGACAGGACTGCGACCGAATCGCAAACGCGGAAAGCGCACGCACGTGTGCTGCCCGCACGCGGTCAGGCCGGCGCCCCTGGCGCCCACGCGTAGAGGCACCCGCCGCTTAGTCGGGCGGGATGAACTCGGGGACGTCGAGGTCGTCGCCGGGACCCTCGCCGGCGGCGCCTGCGGTGCCTGCGGTCGCTCCCCGCGAGCCTGCAGGGCCGTGCTCGCGATGCCCACCGGGCGCGGTCTGGTCGAGCCGTGCCGTCATCCCGCCGTGGGCGAGTCGCACGTCGCGCAGGAGGCGCTCGGCGTTGTTGCGCAGAGAGGCGGCGAGCTCGCGCATGTTGCGTGAGATCTCGGTGCCCTCGGCGAGCACGTCGCGTGCGACCACGTGTGCCTCGCTGGTGATCTCACGGGCTTCGCTGCGGGCCGAGGAGATCACCTCCTTGGCGCGAGCTTGCGCCTGCTCGTGCACGCGGGCGAGCTCTTCGCGGCGGCCCAGCAGCAGCCGTTCGGTCTGCTCGCGCGTGTCCTTGCCGGCCTGCGCTGCCTCGGCACGAGCCGCGCGCAGCAGCGCATCGGCCTCGTGCTTGGCCTCCGCGAGGGCCTGCTCTGCGTACAGCGCGCCGGCGGCTCGCTCCTGCTCGGTCTCCTGCCTCGCGGCGGCGCGCAGCTGCTCGATCTCGTGCGCGGTCGCCGCTCGCCACTGCGCAGCCTCCTCGCGGGCGCTTGTGAGCAGCGCGTCGCTCTCGGCGCGCGTCTCGGCGAGCGACTGCGCGGCCTGCTCGCGCGCTCCATCGGCATGGGCGCGCGTCGCCGCGGCCGCGTCGGCCGCATCCTTGCGCACCGCCTCCGCCTCGGCGCGCGCGGAGGCGAGGATCTCCTGGGCCTCCTCCTCGGCGGCCTGCACGCGGATGTCGGCGGCACGGTCGGCCTCGGCGATCCGCTCGCGGGCGCGCGACTCGGCCCGCTCGCGCAGGTCGACGGCGGCCCGTTCGGCGGCGGCGACGATGCCCGCGACACGGCCGGGGGCTGCGCCGAGGGCGTCGGAGCGGCGCTCGCCGTCGAGCTGGCGCCCGGGAAGGTCGTGCTCGTCCACGAGGCCATCGTAGAGCGCTCGAGGGCGGCGCGTGCGCCTGCCGGCGCGCTCCTTCCTCGCCTCGCCGAAACGGTGGACCGTCGCGCCGTGTCTGGCAGGATATGTGGGAAATATGTCCTTGCGGACAAGTCTGGCGGGGAGGATGATCGTGCGATGGTCAGCCGCCAGCAGCCGCGCCAGATCGTGATCGTGGCCTTCGAGGGGGTTCAGAGCCTGGATGTGACGGGGCCGCTGGAGGTCTTCTCGGGCGCGCGCGAGCTGATCGCGGCGCGCGGCCGCGGCGAGCGCTCCTACGAGGTCTCGATCGCCAGCCTCGACGGTGCGGCGCTGACGAGCTCGAGCGGACTGCGGATCACACCGCACGCACCTCTCGCCGACGCGCCGATGCCGATCGACACGCTGATCGTGGCAGGCGGTGACGGTCATCGCGCCGCCTGCGAGCAGCGCGATCTGATCGAGTGGATCCGAGCGAGCTCGCCCGGCGCGAGACGGACCGCGTCGGTCTGCACGGGCGCCTTTCTGCTCGCTCGTGCGGGCCTGCTCGACGGCCGCCGCGCGACGACGCACTGGGCGAGGGCGGCGGAGCTCGCAAGCGCCTACCCGGCTGTGCGTGTCGACGCGGACCCGATCTTCGTCCGCGACGCCAGCGTGTGGACGTCAGCGGGCGTTACCGCGGGGATGGATTTGGCGCTGGCGCTCGTCGAGCAGGACCTCGACCGCGAGGCGGCGCTGACGATCGCGCGACACCTCGTCCTGTTCCTGCGACGGCCCGGCAGCCAGTCGCAGTTCAGCGCCACGCTGATGGCCCAGCAGCCGGCCAGAGAGCCGCTGCGCGAGACGCAGCGAGCGCTGCTCGAGGACGTCGCCGGGGAGCACTCCGTCGAGGCGATGGCCGCGCGCGCACACATGAGTCCGCGCCACTTCGCTCGCGCTTTCCGGGCCGAGACCGGGGTGACGCCCGGCCGCTACGTCGAGAGCGTACGCGTCGAGGCTGCCCGCAGACGCCTGGAGGAGGATGGGGCGAGCGTCGCGAGCATCGCGGCCGAGTGCGGCTTCGGCACCGCCGAGACGATGCGCCGCGCCTTCATCCGCACGCTGCACGTCGGCCCAGCCGAGTATCGCCGCCGCTTTCAGCCGCTCAGCGCATCCAGCCAGGCCGACAGACAAGGAGACACGAGTGCAGATCGCGATCGCCCTCTACGACAGGTTCACGGCGCTCGACGCGGTCGGGCCGTATGAGGTGCTCAGCCGCCTGCCCGGCGCCACCCTCAGCTTCCTCGCCGCGGAGGCCGGACCGGTGCACAGCGACAACGGCCTGACGGTGCTCGTGGAGCACACGTTCGCGGAGATCGAGCGACCGGACATCCTGCTGGTTCCCGGCGGCCCCGGCGAGGTCGCGGCGCGGGCCGGCGGCCCGATGCTCGAGTGGCTGCAGGGCGCCGATGCGGGGAGCACGTGGACGACGTCGGTGTGCACGGGCGCGCTCGTGCTCGGTGCCGCCGGCCTGATCGAGGGCAGGCGCGCTACGACGCACTGGCTGGCGCTCGACGACCTCGCCAACTTCGGCGCCGAGCCGGTCGCCGAGCGCGTCGTCTTCGACGGCAAGCTCGTCACCGCCGCGGGCGTCTCGGCGGGCATCGACATGGCGCTCGCGCTCGCCGAGCGCATCGCTGGCCGGCGCGTCGCCGAGGCGATCCAGCTGGGCATCGAGTACGACCCGCAGCCGCCGTTCGACGCGGGCGCCCCGACGAAGGCGCCAGTCGAGGTGGTCGAGCTGCTGCGCTCGCGCTCGCGCTTCGACTGAAGGCGCCGTCGTGCGGCGGTTTGCGCGCGGGGTAGCCCGCTAACCTGCGATGCCCGATGGCAGACCCGCGATATGACCCGAGCGAGATCGAGCCGCGCTGGCAGGCGATCTGGGAGCGCGAGCGCACGTGGGAGGTGGACAACGAGGCGCGCACGGGCGCCAGCCGGGGGCCCGCGTCCCAGCAGAGCTCCTACGTCCTGGAGATGCTCCCCTACCCGAGCGGCGAGCCGCACATGGGACATCTGAAGGTCTACTCGGTCGGGGACGCGATCGCCCACTTTCACCGTCGTCTCGGGCGCCGCGTGCTGCACCCGATGGGCTTCGACTCATTCGGGCTGCCGGCAGAGAACCATGCGATCAAGACGGGCGTGCACCCGCGCCTGTCGACAGCCGCGTCGATCGCCTCCTTCCAGAGCCAGTTCCGCTCGTGGGGGATCTCGATCGACTGGTCGCGGGAGCTGGCGACGCACGAGCCGTCCTACTACCGCTGGACCCAGTGGATCTTCCTCGAGCTGTTCGGCGCCGGGCTGGCCTATCGCAAGGAGGCCGCGGTCAAGTGGTGCCCGAAAGACCAGACGGTGCTAGCCAACGAGCAGGTCGACGCGGAGGGCCGCTGCGAGCGCTGCGGCGCGATCGTCGAAGTCCGCCAGCTGGAGCAGTGGTTCCTGCGCATCACCGACTACGCCGAGCGGCTGCTGGGCGACCTCGAGGAGATCGAGTGGCCCGAGCACGTCAAGAGGATGCAGCGCAACTGGATCGGGCGCAGCGAGGGCGCAGAGGTGACGTTCCGCTGCGAGGAGCTCGGCGTCGACTACCCCGTCTTCACGACCCGCCCGGACACGCTCTTCGGGGCGACGTTCTTCGTGATGGCGCCCGAGCATCCAGACGTGATGCGCCTCGCCGCCGGCACTCCGCAGCAGGAGCAGGTGCGCGCCTATGTCAACCACGCGCTCAACGAGTCCAACGAGGAGCGCGGCAACGCCGAGAAGCCGAAGACCGGGGTGGCGCTCGGGCGGTCCGTGACGAACCCCGTCAACGGCGAGCAGATCCCGATGTACGTGGCCGACTACGTGCTGATGGAGTACGGCACCGGCGCGATCATGGCGGTCCCCGCGCACGACGAGCGCGACCACGCCTTCGCGCTCGCCTTCGATCTGCCGATTCGCCGCGTGATCGCTCCCCGCGAGGGCGACGCCGACACGGATGAGCTGCCGTACACAGGCGATGGCGTGCTGGTGAACTCGCGCCGGCAGTTCGAGGGCACCGGCAACCGCGAGGCGCTCGGCGCGATCGTCGAATGGCTCGACCACGAGGGCAAGGGCCACGCCTCCGTCAACTACCGACTGCGCGACTGGCTCGTCTCGCGCCAGCGCTACTGGGGCTGCCCGATCCCGATCCTCTACTGCGAGCGCTGCGGGATGGTGCCCGTCCCCGACGAGCAGCTCCCCGTCGAGCTTCCCGACATCGAGGACTACACGCCGAAGGGCCGCTCGCCGCTGGCGGCGGCCGAGGAGTGGGTCAACACGAGCTGTCCCTCCTGCGGCGGGCCCGCGCGCCGGGAGACGGACACGATGGACACCTTCGTCGACTCCTCCTGGTACTTCCTGCGCTACTGCGACGCCGGTAATGAGCGCGCCGCCTGGGACCCCGCGACGCTGCGCGAGTGGATGCCCGTCGATCAGTACATCGGCGGCGTCGAGCACGCGATCTTGCACCTGATGTATGCGCGATTCTTCACCAAGGCGCTCGCCGATCTCGGTCACCTCGACTTCCAGGAGCCGTTCCGGGCGCTGTTCACGCAGGGGATGGTCACAAAGGACGGCGCGAAGATGAGCAAGTCCCGCGGCAACGTCGTCTCGCCCGCGGCGATCGTCGAACGCGTCGGCGCCGACACCGCGCGCTGCTACATCCTCTTCGTCGGGCCCCCCGACCAGGACGCGGACTTCTCCGACGATGGGGTCGAGGGCGTGCACCGCTTCCTCTCACGCCTGTGGCGGATGGCTGCCGAGCTCGCCGAGAGGGGGGAGAGGGAGCCGCATGCGGCTCGGTCGGGAGATGCACATGTGTCTGGGGAGAGCGGGAGGGAGCCGCATGCGGCTCCCTCCGGGGCCGCACATGTGCGGCCCCGCCAGGCGGCGCATGCGCCGCCTGGAACGGAAAATGAAGACGCGGACCTCGCGCTGGCGCGCAAGACGCATTGGGCGATCGACAAGGTCACCGGTGATCTGCGTCGCTTCGCCTTCAACACGGCGATTGCCGCCGTCATGGAGCTGCTGAACGACTGCTCCCGGCTGCGCGCGGCAGTGGCGCCGGACACGCTGCGCTTCGCCCTCACCACCGCCGCGTCGCTTCTGTTTCCATTCGCTCCGCACACCTGCGCTGACATCTACGACCTGCTGACGGGCGAGCGCGTCTGGGAGCAGCCCTGGCCCGAGGTCGACGAGGCGCTGCTTGAGCGCGACGTCTACGAGCTCGTCTGTCAGGTCAACGGCAAGGTGCGCGACCGGGTCCAGGCAAGCGCCGACGCGAGCCCCGAGGCGCTCAAGCAGCTGTGCCGCGCCGCTCCCAACGTGCAGGCGCACGTGGACGGCAAGGAGATCGTCAAGGAAATCGTCGTGCCCGGCAAGCTCGTCAACGTGGTCGTTCGCTAGACGAACGCTGGGCGGCGCGCTGCTGCGTCCTCGGTCGCTCGCGTGCTACCGATCGGCGATCCGGTGCGCCCGCCGATCGGCCAGCACGCCACGCTCCCTGCGTCCTTGCATCACTTGCCCAGCGTCCGTCTAGAGGCTGGCCTCGTAGACTCGCGGGATGACCGAGCTGAAGCCCGCCTATCTGATCCATGGCGACGATCACGGGGCGGTGGCCGAGCGTCGCGCGGGGCTGCGCGCGCTGGCCGAGGGCGGCGAAGGGGGGAGCTCGAGCGTAGAGCTGCTCGAGGGAGACGGCGCGACCCCGCAGGGGGTTGCAGCGGCGCTGTCGACGATGACGCTCGCGATCGGCCGCCGCGTGATCATCGTCGAAGGCGTCGAGCGCTGGCGCCAGGCCGACGTCGAGAAGCAGCTCGCACCTGCCATTGCCCAGATGGCGCCTGACACGACGCTCGCGCTGTTCGCGCGCGAGGAGGCGCGTGCAAAGGCCCCCGATGCTCTGCACGAGGCGGTCAAGCGCGCCGGCGGGCAGATCGTCGCGCAGATGACCGTGAAGCCGTGGGAGCTCGCCAAATGGGCTCGCGCGCAGGCGTCTCGCGTGGGCCTGGAGCTCGACATGGCCGCGGCCAAGGCGCTCGTCGCGCAGGTCGGCGAGCGCCAGCAGCGGCTGTTGCGCGAGCTCGAGAAGCTGGCTCTCGAAGGCGACCCGGCGGATGGCGGAAGCCGCGCGGTGGGCGTCCAGGATGTCGAAGGGCGAACCGCCCATTCGGCCGCGTGGCGCGCGTACGGCCTCGCCGACGCGCTCGTCGCGGGCGACACTCACGAGGCGACGCTTTCCTACCTGCGCCTGCGTGAGCAGGGCGAGCGCCTCTCGGGGCTGCTCTACCTGATGGCCGCTCGCCTGCGCGACGCGCTCGCCGTCGCCCTGCGCCTGCAGGCCGGCGAGTCCAAGGCGGAGGTCAAGCGCTCGCTGCGCATGCCTGCCCGCGCTGCCGAGCGCTTCCTC
>DASZNB010000020.1:0-18109 GCA_035551395.1 Solirubrobacteraceae bacterium
GGGTCGGAGGCGAACACGATCCGCTCGACGGGCACGCGTGCGAACAGCTCGATCACATCGAGCGGGAAGAAGCACGAGATGTCGTAGAGGACGCCGGGATGGTCCGCCAGCCGGCTGGTCAGGATCCCCTGATCGCAGATCGCCCCGTGGGCCAGGATCAGCACCGTCCCCGGATGGCGCTGCGCGAGCTCGACGAGGCCCTCGGCCAGCGGCGGCAGGCCGCGCCCGGCGTGGATCAGGATCGGCACGCGGGCGCCTTCGGCGAGCTTGAAGACCTCGGCCATCTCCTCGCCGTCGAAGCGGAAGTCCTGCGCGCGCGGGTGCAGCTTGATGCCGCGCGCGCCCGCCGCCAGCGCGCGTTCGCCCTCCTTCACCGGAGCTTCGGCGGGGTCGAGACGGCAGAACGGCAGCAGGCGCCCCTCGCTTTCCTGCGCCCACGCGAGCACGCGGTCGTTCGGGACCGTGTAGGCCGGCCTGCGCTCGGGATCGTGCAGCGGAAAGACGCACGCGCGACGCGCACCTGCATCGTCGAGCTCGCCGAGCAGCTGCGCGAGCGTCAGCGAGCGGCCGTCCTCGTCGAGGCCCAGGTGGGTGTGAGCGTCGATGATTTCGCCGTCCGCGGGGCGCAGTCGCTCGACCTCCGCGAGGAACGGAGCCAGCGCGTCGGCGTAGAGGGTGCCGTTCACAGGCGGCAGCCTATTGTGTTGCCATGGCCTGGCAGGTGGTGATCGCTGGAGGTGGATTTGCGGGCTTCTACGCGGCCCGCGCGCTCGAGCGCCTGCTGCCGGCGCAGAGCGCCCACGTCACGCTCGTCAACGAGGGGAACTTCCTGCTCTACACCCCGCTGCTGCCTGGCGCGGCCGGAGCCACGCTCGATCCGCGCCACGTCGTCGTTCCGCTGCGCTCGCAGCTGAGGCGCACCGACCTCGTGATCGGCAGCGTCACCGGAGCCGACCCGGCGCGCAGCATGCTCGCGCTCACGCGCATCGACGGCGAGGCCGTCGAGCTGGCCTACGACCACCTCGTCGTCGCGCTCGGCTCGGTGTCGCGGACGCTCCCGGTTCCGGGTCTCGCCGAGCACGGAATCGGCCTGAAGTCGCTCTCGGACGCCACCGCGCTGCGCAACCAGGTGCTCAACTGCCTCGATATCGCCGAGTCGCTGGAGGACCCCGTGCGCCGCGCCGAGTATCTCGGGTTCGTGTTCGTCGGCGCCGGCTACGCCGGGGTCGAGGGGCTCGCCGAGCTGCAGGACTTTGCCGTGCAGACGATCGAGCTGTATCCGCGCTGCCGCGCGCAGGGCATGCGCTGGGTACTGGTCGAGGCGCGTGAGCGCATCATGCAGGAGGTGCCCCGCAGCCTCTCCGAGTTCGCAGAACGCGAGCTGCGCCGGCGCGGGATCGAGGTGCTCACCGGTACGACGCTCGCTCGACTCGACGCGCGCTCGGCCGAGCTCTCCGGCGGCCGCGAGATCGCGGCTCGGACGGTCGTGTGGACAGCCGGTGTCAAGCCGAGCCCCGTGATCGCGCGGCTGGGATTGCAGCTCGACGGCCATGGGAGGGTGCTCGTCGAGCGCACGATGCGCGTGCCCTCAGCCGCGGGCGAGCCGGGCGCCGGATCGGCGGCAGCTGGTGTGAGCGCGAACGGTGCTCCCCGCGCCGGCGTCGTGTGGGCGCTGGGGGACTGCGCGGCCGTGCCCGACGCCAGCCGGCCGGGACAGGTCTGCCCGCCGACAGCCCAGCACGCGATCCGCCAGGGGCGCCTCGTCGCGCGGAACGTCGCCGCGACGCTCAGCGGCGCGCCCGCGCGGCCGTTTCGCTATCGCACCAAGGGCGTCGTCGCCGAGCTCGGTCGCAACAAGGCCGTCGCGATCACGCTCGGGATCCGCTGGCGCGGCTTCCCGGCATGGCTGATCGCGCGCACCTACCACCTGCTGCTGATGCCCGGGGCCGGGCGCCGGCTGCGCCTGCTCGTCGACTGGAACGTCGCGCTGCTGTTCGGACGCGACGCCTCCGCGCCGGGACGACTCGGGAGCCCCACCCCGCTCGAGCACGACTGAGCTGTTCGCGCTGTCGCGTGAGCGGCGTATCCTGGATGGTGGATGGCAATACTCGAACAGATCAAGAGCGACCTGCACGGGGCGATGCGGGCCGGCGAGAAACAGCGCGTGGGCGCGCTGCGCCTCGTCCTCTCGGAGTTGCAGAAGGCGGCCAAGGAGGGCACTGCGGACGAGCTCGCCGTGTTGCGGCGCGAGCGCAAGCGGCGCCTCGAGGCTGCGCGCGCCTATCGTGACGCGGGCCGCGAGGACCTCGCCGGCACGGAGGAGGCCGAGGGCGAGCTGATCGGTGGCTATCTGCCGGCGGAGCTCTCCGAGCAGGAGCTCGCCGCGATCGTCGAGCGGGCCGTGCGCGAGAGCGGCGCCTCTTCCGCCAAGGACATGGGCGCGGCCATGAAGCAGGCGATGGCGGCCGTGGACGGGCGCGCCGACGGCAAGCGCGTGTCCGGACTGGTGCGGGCTGCGCTGCAAGGATGAGGACCCAGATCGAGCTCTCCAACGAAGTCGCCGCCGAGCTGGCGGGCAGCCAGGACGCCGTGCTGCGGGCGCTCGAGGCGCATCTCGATTGCAAGGTCTTCCTGCGCGGCAACCTGCTCACGTTCGACGGTGAGGAGACCGAGACCGAGGTGGGCGAGCGGGTGGTGCGCGAGCTCTCCGATCTGATCGCCCGCGGACATCAGATCGGGCCCGGCACGATCACCGCGGTGACGGGTGCCCTCGATGCCCACGAATCGCCCGCGCGCGTGCTGGAGGACGTCGTCTGGAGTCACCGCGGCCTCCGCGTCGCGCCGAAGACGGTCAACCAGAAGCGCTACGTGGACTCCGTGCGGACAAACACCGTCACGTTCGGCGTCGGTCCGGCGGGCACGGGCAAGACCTTCCTCGCCGTCGCGATGGCCGCCGCCGCGCTCTCCCGCCACGAGGTCAACCGCATCATCCTGACCCGCCCCGCCGTCGAGGCCGGCGAGCGGCTCGGCTTCCTGCCCGGCGATCTGATGGCGAAGGTCGACCCCTACCTGCGTCCGCTGTTCGACGCCCTGCACGACATGCTCGATCCGGAGAAGGTCTCCCAGCACATCGAGCGTGGCGTGATCGAGATCGCGCCGCTGGCGTTCATGCGCGGGCGCACCCTCAACGACTCCTTCGTGATCCTCGACGAGGCGCAGAACACGACGCCCGAGCAGATGAAGATGTTCCTCACCCGGCTCGGGTTCGGCTCGCGCATGGTCGTCACGGGCGACATCACCCAGGTCGACCTGCCGCGCGAGCAGCCCTCCGGCCTGATCGTGGTCGGCGACGTGCTCGACGCAATCGAGGGCATCGAGTTCGTGCGCTTCGGGGGCGAGGACGTGGTGCGCCACAAGCTCGTGCAGCGCATCGTGGAGGCCTATGACGTCCACACCCAGCGTGCCGAGCCTGCGCGCGCCGGGATCGGCGCGACGGCGTCCCAGGGCGCCCGCCCCGCCATCCGCAGTGCCTGATCGTCGGCCAGCGAGATGCGGGCGCTGCCGGGCAGCACGATGATCGAGGTCGAGGTCTTCGACGCGACCGCCGGCCCCGGGCGGCTCGCCGGGGCCGATGTACGGCGCCTGTGCACGCGCGCCGCCAGCAGCCGCGGAGTGAGCGACGGGCATGTGGCGGTCGAGCTCGTCAACAGCGCGCGCATCGCGCAGCTCAACAACGAGCACCGTGGCAAGGCCGCTCCCACGGACGTGCTGTCGTTTCCGATCGACGGTGCTCCCCCGCCGCGCGAGGCGCGCGTGACCGGCGCGCCGGGCGGGCCCCCGCAGCGCCCGCATGCGGGCGCGCCCCCGCAGCGCCCGCATGCAGCCGGCGTCCCCGTCGAGCTCGGCGACATCGTCATCTGCCCCGAGCACACCGCCGACCTGCGCGAGGCGGTCGTGCACGGGATGCTTCACCTGCTCGGCATGGACCACGAGACCGACTCCGGCGAGATGCTCGCGCTGCAGGCGGAGATCCTCGCCGGCGAGCGATGAGTCGCAGCGGCTTCGTTGCGCTCGCCGGGCGGCCGAACGTTGGCAAGTCGACGCTCGTCAACGCGATCGTGGGGGAGAAGGTGGCGATCGTCTCCGACCGCCCGCAGACGACGCGACGCGCGATTCGCGGCGTGCACCAGAGCGGCGAGTCCCAGATCGTCCTCGTTGACCTGCCCGGCGTGCAGCGTCCACGCGACACCCTCACGTCGCGTATGGCCAGGCGCGTGCAGCAGGAGCTGGAGGGCTCCGATGCGGCGCTGCTGATGATCAACGCAGAGCAGGGAGTCGGACCGGGGGACCGTTTCACCGCCGCCATGATCGGGGAGGCGGCCGTGCCCGTGACGATCGCCGTCAACAAGCAGGACAGGGTCTCCGACGCTGTCCTGATGGCGGTGCTCGACGAGGCCGCCGGCTTGAACGCCGGCGCCGAGGTGTTTCCGATCTCCGCGCGCCGGGGTGCGGGCGTCCCTGAGCTGGTCGCGCATCTCGCTGCGCTGATGCCCGAGGGACCGTTCATGTTCGCGGCCGGCTCCGCCTCCGACCAGCCGCGCGAGCTGCTCCTCGCCGAGCTGATCCGCGAGGCCGTCATCCGGCGGACCTTCCAGGAGGTGCCCCACGCGGTTGAGGTCGTGATCGAGGACGTCGAAGCGCCGCGGCCCGGGCTGACGCGGGTGCGCGCGCTGATCTGGGTCGAGACGAGCTCGCAGAAGGGCATCTTGATCGGGGCCCAGGGGCGCATGATCAAGGCGATCGGCGTGGCCGCGCGCCGCGAGCTCGAGCGCGTGCTCGGCGATCAGGTCCACCTGGATCTGTCCGTGCGCGTCCGCCGCGACTGGCGCGCCGACGACGCGTTGCTCGACCGCCTCGGGATCACCTAGTCGAACGCGAAGCTCCGCGCGCGAACGTGAAGCCCGGCGCGCGAACGTGGAGCCCCGCGCGCGAACGCGAAGCCCGGCGCGCGAACGTGAAGCCCGGCGCGCGCGTTCGCACCGCGCGGGCGCTGCGGCCGAGCGGCTCGCGCTAGAGCTTGCGGCCGAGGCGCTCGGCGATCGTGCGTACCGCCGCCAGGTCCAGGTTCTCGCCCCACACGAACGGCACGGCGAGCACCTCGAAGCTGCGCCGGCGCAGCCGCGCGAGCTGGTTGTGCTGGAAGCGCGAGCGCTCGTGCACGGCACGCGCCGCGCGGGCGGCTGCGCGGGCGACATCGGGAGCACCGGCGCCGTTGCGCGCTCCCGCGGAGCGCCGGGGGGCATCGCCGGCGTGAGCGGCCCGCTCGAGCTTTTCGATTCGCGACATCTCGCCCGGCGTGAAGCGCCGTGGCAGCAGCCCGTTGACGATCACCGTGGCGAGCTCGCGCTCGAGCTCGCGCTCGAGGCCCTCCTGCAGCTCGAGCGCCTCCGTCACCGCCATCTCGCTGGCGAGGGCCACGGCCAGGTAGGCGGTGCGCGAGCGGTCCTGCAGCAGCTCCTGCAGCTGTCGCGTCTGCCCCGCGATCGGTCCGACCCGCGCGATCGCTCCGAAGGTGCGCGGCGAGGCGAGCAAGCCGAGCGCGTGTCCGGTCGCAGGCGCGTCGAGCACGACCAGGTCGTGCGCCCGCCGGCCCCTGCGCCCCCCGCGCGTGAGCTGCCAGATCTTCACCATGCTGACGAGCTCCTTGGCGCCGGGTGCCGCCGCCGCGAAGTACTGGAACGTGCCGCTCGAGGCCAGCAGCCGGCCCGAGACGCGGCCTCCGAGTGCCTGCAGCCACTCCAGCAGAGCCTGGTCGGGGTCGATCGAGATGCTGCTCAGGTTTCGCTCGAGCCCGATCTCCTCGCCGGGCTCGCCGAGCGACGCGCCGAACAGCTCAGCCAGGCGGCTCTGCTCCCCGAGCTCGACGACGACCGTGCGGCGTCCTTCGCGCGCGGCCAGCAGGCCGATCGCCGCGGCCATCGTGCTCTTGCCGACGCCACCCTTGCCCGTGATCACCAGCAGCTTGCGCTCGAGCAGTGATTGCATCACGGGGAGTCTGTCTAAAACCGCGGCCGCCCGGCTCGACCTACAATCGCTGCGATGAGCGCACAAGCTGGCAAGCAGATCGGCGAGCAGGTCTCCTATGACCGCGATGGACTCGTGCCGTGCGTGGTGCAGGACTGGAACAGCGGCGAGGTGCTGATGCTCGCCTACATGAACCGCGAGGCGCTCGAGCTGACGCGCGAGACCCGCGAGTTGCATCTGTGGAGCCGCTCGCGCGCGGAGCAGTGGCACAAGGGGGCGAGCAGCGGCAACACGCAGGCGGTGCGGGCGCTGCGGTTGGACTGCGACGGTGACACCGTGCTCGCGCTCGTCGAGCCCGCCGGGCCAGCCTGCCACACCGGCGAGCGGACGTGCTTTCACCGCGGCGAGCTCGAGCCGGGCGCTCCGAGTGAGACGCTGCCGGCGCTCGAGCGCACGCTCGCACAGCGCCAGAGCAAGCGTCCCGGCGGCTCCTACACCGTCGAGCTGCTCGACGATCCTGCGAGGATCGGCGAGAAGGTGATGGAGGAGGCCGAGGAGCTCGCGCGCGCAGCGCGCGAGGAGTCCGACGCGCGCGTCGACGAAGAGGCGGCCGACGTGCTCTACCACCTGCTCGTGCTGCTGCGCAGCCGCGGTCGCTCGCTGCAAGATGCCGAGCGGGTCCTCGATGGCCGTCGCGCCTAGCTCGCCCGGCGCCCGACCCGGCGATGCGGCGGCGGGCGTCGGGGAGCCGGTCGCGGCGGAGCCGGTTGCGCGCGAGCCGCTGACGGTCACGCCCTCGCTCGAGCAGGCGCGCGAGCTGGCAGGCACGCACAACCTGATTCCTCTTCGCTACAGCTTCATCGAGGACTGCGAGACCCCGGTCTCGGCCTTCCTCAAGTTGCGTGCGCTCGCGCCGAGCGAGCCCGCCTTCCTGCTCGAGTCGGCCGACCAGGGCCAGCGCGTCGGGCGCTGGTCGTTCATCGGCGTGCGCCCCCGCGATGTCCTGCGCTGGTCGCTCGCCGACGGAGGCGACCCCTACGCGCTGGCGGGCGAGCGGATCGCCCGCTTCGAGCAGGCGCCGATGCACGACGCCCCGCCGTTCACCGGCGGCGCGGTCGGCTTCTTCGGCTACGACCTCGTGCGCGCCGTCGAGCCGCTCGGGGAGCCCGGGCCCGACCCGCTGGGGCTGCCGGACATGGCGCTGATGCTCTCCGACGTGCTCGTCGTCTTCGACCATCTCAAGCACACCGTCACGATCATCGCCAACGCGGATCTCGAGGCCGAGCCGGAGCTCGAGCGCGCGTATGCGGCGGCGGCGAGCACGATCGCCGAGATCCGCGCCGTCCTCGCCGGCCCGCTGCCGCGAGCGCAGGGTGTAGCCGCGGGGGTGCGCCAGACGCCCGAGTTCGTCTCGAACGTGCCGCGCGAGCGCTTCGAAGCGATGGTCGCGCGGATCATCGAGTACATCTACGCCGGCGATGCCTTCCAGGTCGTGCCCTCGCAGCGCTGGTCGGCGCCGGTGCCGGTCGAGGCGTTCTCCGTCTATCGCGGTCTGCGCGCGGTCAACCCGAGTCCCTACATGTACTTCCTCGACTTCGGCGACTTCCAGGTCGCCGGCGCGAGCCCGGAGCCGCTGCTGACGGTCAGCGACCGTCACGTCGCGACGAAGCCGATCGCCGGTACGCGTCCGCGCGGCGCGAGCCCCGAGGAGGACCGCCGGATCGCGGCGGAGCTGCTCGCCGATGAGAAGGAGCTCGCCGAGCACGTGATGCTCGTGGACCTCGGGCGCAACGATCTCGGCCGCGTGTGCGAGTACGGCAGCGTGCATGTGGACGAGCTGATGGAGATCGAGCTCTACAGCCACGTCATGCACATCGTCTCCTCCGTGTCGGGCACGCTGCGCGACGGGGTCGGCGCGATGGACGCCTTGCGCTCGGTGCTGCCCGCGGGGACGCTGTCGGGGGCGCCGAAGGTGCGCGCGATGCAGATCATCGACGAGCTCGAGCCCGTCAAGCGCGGCGGCTACGGTGGCGCGATCGGCTACCTCAGCTACGCCGGCGATCTCGACACGGCGATCCACATCCGCACGGTCGTGGTCAAGGACGGCGTCGCCCACGTGCAGGCCGGCGGCGGCACCGTTGCCGACGCCAAGCCGCCGTACGAGTACGAGGAGTCGCTCGCCAAGGCGCAGGCGGCGATGCGCGCGGTGGCGCTGGCGTGCTCGCAGCCGGACTGGTCATGAGAGTTCTCGTCCTCGACAACTACGACTCGTTCACCTACAACCTCGTTCAATACCTGGGCGAGCTCGGTGGGGAGGTGGAGACCGTGCGCAACGATCGCGCCAGCGTCGAGGAGCTGCTCGCCGGCGGCTACGAGCGCTGCGTCGTCTCGCCCGGTCCCTGCACCCCGGACGACGCGGGGATCACGCTCGAGCTCGTGCGGCGGATGCCCGAGGCGGGCGTGCCGACGCTCGGCGTCTGCCTCGGCCACCAGGCGATGGCCCAGGCCTTCGGCGGACGCGTGACGCTCAATCCGCCCGTACACGGCAAGGCGGCCACGATCGAGCACGATGGTCGCACGATCTTCCGCGGCCTGGACTCGCCTTTGACGGTCGGGCGCTACCACTCGCTCGTCGTCGATGCCGCATTGCCCGCCTGCCTAGAGGAGTCCGCCCGTGGCGAGGGCCTGGTGATGGGACTGCGCCACCGCGAGCTGCCCGCCGAGGGGGTGCAGTTCCACCCGGAGTCCGTGCTGACCGAGCAGGGACGCGAGCTGCTCGCCAACTTCCTCGCCGGCGGATGATCGGTCGCGGCTCGGCGGTCGGTGGGCGGGACGGCGCTCGCAGTTGCGAGATCATGCTGAGTGCATGCCTAACGAGATCCTGACGACAGCGATAGACGCGCTCGCGGGCCGGCGCGACCTCAGCGCCGAGGAGACCGCAGCGGTGCTCGCGGAGATCATGCACGGCGAGGCCTCCGAGGTGCAGATCGCGGGCTTTTTGATCGCGCTGCGCACCAAGGGCGAGACGGTTGACGAGCTGGTCGGGCTGGCCAGCACGATGCGTGAGCTCGCCGCGCACGTGCCCACCGATCGCGCGGACCTGCTCGACACCTCAGGCACCGGCGGCGGGCGAAGCTCGTTCAACATCTCCACGACCGCCGCCCTGATCGCGGCCGGCGCCGGCTGTGCGGTCGCCAAGCACGGCAACCGCTCGGCGACCAGCCGCTCCGGCTCGGCGGACCTGCTCGAGGCGCTCGGCGCGCGCATCGACCTCGCCCCTGCCGACGTTGCCGGCTGCATCGACGAGGCCGGCTTCGGCTTCATGTTCGCTCCCAGCCACCACCAGGCCACCCGCTTCGTGGTGCCGGTCCGCCGCGAGCTGGCGGTGCGCACGATCTTCAACCTGCTCGGACCGCTCACCAACCCGGCCGGCGCCCGCCGCCAGCTGATCGGCGTCTCCGACGCGCGCTTCCTGGCGACGATCGCCGGAGCGCTCGCCAAGCTCGGCGTGGACCGGGCACTCGTGGTCGCCGGCGAGGACGGGCTCGACGAGGTGTCGGCGAGCGCGCCGACGCGCGTGTTCGAGGTCAACGGCGAGGAGATCGAGAGCTACACGCTCGACCCGCGCGACGTCGGGATCGAAGCGCCCCGCCGCGATGGCCTCGAGGAGGCCGCCGGCGGGACCCCCGAGCAGAACGCCGCGGTCACGCGCGCGATCCTCGAACCGGCGGCGCCCGGCGCGCCTCCCGCGCCGGGCGAGCCCGTCGCTGTGATCAACGCCGGCGCCGCGATCTACGCGGCGGGGGCGGTCGAGACGATCGCGCAGGGGGTGCAGGCGGCCCGCGCAGCGCTCGCCGAGGGCAGTGCCGCCGCCGCGCTCGATCGCTACGTGCAGGCCAGCCGCAGGCGCGCGCCGGCCGAGGCATCGCGATGAGCGCGCGGGCGGAGACCGTGCTCGAGCGGATCCTCGCCGAAACACGCGCCGAGCTCGAGCGGCGCAGGCGGGTGGTTCCGCTCGCACAGCTCGCGCGCGGGTCGCGCCGCTCGCCGCCGCGCCCCTTCCGGGACGCGCTCGCGCGCGGGGGGATCGGGGTGATCGGCGAGTTCAAGCGCCGCTCGCCCTCCGCCGGCACGCTGCGCGAGGCACCCGACCTCGCCGCGACCGTGCGCGCCTACGAGCGCGGCGGCGCCGTCGCCGTCTCGGTCCTGACGGAGGGTCCCAACTTCGCGGGCTCGCTCGCGGACCTCACGGCGGCGCGCGAGGCCTGCGGGCTGCCGCTGCTGCGCAAGGACTTCATCGTCGACTCCTACCAGCTGCACGAGGCGCTCGCCGCCGGGGCGGACGCGGTTCTGCTGATCGTCGCCGCCCTCGAGGCCGCCGAGCTCGCCGCGCTGCACGACGAGGCTGGAGCGCTCGGCCTGCAGCCGCTCGTCGAGGTCCACGACCGCGCCGAGCTGCGCGTCGCACTCGAGGTCGGGGCGCAGCTCGTCGGCGTGAACAACCGCGACCTGCGCGACTTCAGCGTCGACATCGAGCGCACCGAGAGCCTGATGGGAGAGATCCCGCCAGATGTGCTCGTGGTGTCCGAGTCGGGCATCGGCTCCCCGGCGCAGCTGCAGCGCCTCGAGGGTCGCGGCGTGGCGGCGGTGCTGGTGGGCGAGATGCTGATGCGCGCGGAGGACCCTGCCGCCGCGCTGCGCGGGCTCACCCCGACGCGGGCATGAGGAGCGTGGCCGGAGCGCTACCCTGCTGCTGCTCGCGGCCGAACCGGTTTTAGCCTCGCCTGGGAAGACATTTAGAAAGGCTTCACACCGCCCGCCCATCCTTGCATCCATGAGACGCATGATCGCCATCCCGTTCGTCTCCGCCCTGATCGGCGGAGGCATCGTCGTAGCCGTCGTAGCCGCCGCGGGCGACCTCGGCGGCAGCACGACAACCGTCACGACCGTCCAGGCCGCGCCTGCGGCGCCGTCCAACGCCTCGGTGGTCACGCACGGGATGACGCCACACGAAGTCTATGTCCGCGATGCGCCGGGGGTCGCGTTCGTGACTTCGACGATCGTGCAGAAGTCCGAATCCCCGTTCAACCTGTTCGGCGGCGAAAGCCAGCGCCAGGGTCAGGCGACCGGCTCGGGCATCGTGATCTCCGCCAACGGCACGATCCTGACGAACTACCACGTGGTCGAGAACGCGATCAAGGTCACCGTCAGCTTTGAAAAAGGCAAGACCGTCAACGCCCAGATCGTCGGCAAGGACCCCTCCAACGACCTCGCCGTGCTGAAGATCCCGACAGAAGGGCTGACGCTGCACCCGCTCACGCTCGGCAACTCCAGCGCCGTCACCGTCGGCGACCCCGTGTACGCGATCGGCAACCCCTTCGATCTGCAGCGCACGCTCACGACCGGCGTGATCTCGGCACTGCAGCGCGAAATCACCGCGCCAAACGGCTTCGCGATCAACAACGTGCTGCAGACGGACGCGCCGATCAACCCCGGCAACTCCGGCGGCCCGCTGCTGAACACCTCAGGTGAGGTGATCGGCATCAACTCGCAGATCGAGACGGGCGGCACGGGCGGCGGCAGCGTCGGCATCGGCTTCGCCGTGCCGATCAACACCGCCAAGTCCGAGATCGCCCAGCTCGAGAAGGGCGGAACGGTGCGCGGCGCATACCTCGGCTTGACGTCGCTGACGATCGACGGGTCGCTGTCGGCGCTGAACCTCCCCGTCAAGAGCGGTGCGCTCGTGCAGAGCGTGCAGCCGGGCACGCCGGCGGCCAAAGCGGGCATCCATGGCGGAGCCGTCACGACGAACAGCGAAAGCGGCCAGATCGCGGTTGGCGGCGACATCATCGTCTCGATCGACGGCAAGACGATCGCCAGCTCGCAGGAACTGTCGAGCGCCATCTCGAGCAAGAAACCGGGCGAGACGGTGACGGTCGGCTTGCGGCGCGCCAACGGCAAAGGCGGCTACGAACCGAAGACGATCAGCGTCACGCTCGGCAGCCGCCCCAACTCGGTGCCGAACCCCAACACGCCTGAAGGCTAGATCCGGCGGGCGGGCGCGCTTGCCTGCCGCTACCGTTGAGAGCATGTCCGAGCAGGCATCCGAGGAGTCGCCGCCGACGCGCGTGAAGGTGTGTGGGATCACGAACCTCGCCGACGCCGAGCTCGCCGTCGACCTCGGCGCGTGGGCACTGGGGGTGATCTTCTACGAGGGCAGCCCGCGAAGCTGCTCGCCCGCCGAGGCGCAGCGGATCGCCGGCCAGCTGCGCCGTCGCGTCGAGCTGTGCGGGGTGTTCGTCAACGCGCCGCTGGAGCAGATCGTCGCGCACAGCGAGGAGATCGGCCTGAGCCTGGTTCAGCTGCACGGCGATGAGGGACCGTCCTTCTGCGCGGAGGTGGCCCGGCGCACCGGAGCACGGGTGATCAAGGCTGCCCAGGTCGCCGGCTCGGGCGACGTGCGCGATCTCGCGCGCTTCCACGTCGACTTTCACCTGCTCGACGCGCGCTCTCCGGCTGCCGCTCGCAGCGGGATGCGGGGCGGGACGGGGGAGACGTTCGATTGGGAGCTCGTGCGCGAGCGGCGCTCGAACGTGCCCCTGATCCTCAGCGGCGGTCTGCACGCGGGGAACGTGGGCGCCGCGATCGCCGCGACGAGCCCCTACGCCGTCGACAGCGCCAGCGGCACCGAGTCGGCGCCGGGCCACAAGGATCCCGAGCGGCTGCGCGCGCTGTTCGCGGCCGTGCGCGCCGCGCGCGAGCCGGCGCCGAGGATCGGCCAGCCGGCGTGAGCGCGCCCTCCGGCGAGCGGGCGCTCGAGCACCACTTCGGGCCCTATGGCGGGCAGTTCGTCCCCGAGACGCTGATGCCAGCGCTCGCCGAGCTCGAGGACGCCTGGAGGGCCGCGCGCGGGGACCCCGCCTATCGCGCCGAGCTCGACGGGCTGCTGCGTGACTTCGGCGGGCGCCCGACGCCGCTCTATCGCGCCCGCCGGCTGTCCGAGCGCCTTGGGCGCCCGATCTACCTCAAGCGCGAGGACCTCAACCACACGGGCTCGCACAAGCTCAACAACGCGCTCGGCCAGGTGCTGCTCGCGAAGCGCATGGGCAAGGGCCGCATCATCGCCGAGACCGGCGCGGGCCAGCACGGAGTCGCGACGGCGACCGTGTGCGCGTTGCTGGGGATGCGCTGCATGATCTACATGGGAGTCGAGGACACCCGTCGCCAGCGCCCGAACGTCCAGCGCATGGAACTGCTCGGGGCCGAGGTCACGCCGGTGGACGCCGGCGCGAAGACGCTCAAGGAGGCGACCTCGGCGGCGATCCGCGACTGGGTCACCAACGTGCAGAGCACCCATTACGTGATCGGCTCCGTCGTCGGGCCGGCGCCCTACCCGGCGCTCGTGCGCGACCTGCAGCGGATCATCGGCGATGAGGCGCGTGCCCAGCTGCTCGAGCGCGAGGGCAGGCTGCCTGCGCGTGTGGTCGCCTGCGTCGGCGGCGGCTCCAACGCGATGGGCACGTTCGCCGCCTTCATTCCCGACGAGCAGGTGGAGCTGATCGGCGTGGAGGCCGCCGGCGAGGGGATCGATACACCCCGCCACGGGGCGCCGCTGACCGTCGGCGGACGCGCCGGCATCCTGCACGGGTCGCGCTCGGCCGTGATGCAGGACGAGGAGGGACAGATCGTCGAGGCTCACTCGGTATCGGCGGGGCTCGACTATCCCGGCGCCGGACCCGAGCACGCGTTCCTGCGCGACAGCGGGCGCGCGCGCTACACGGCGGTGAGCGACGCCGATGCGCTCGCGGCGTTCCGCGAGGTCGCGCGCCTGGAGGGGATCATCCCGGCGCTCGAGACCGCGCACGCGCTCGCCTGGGTGCTCGCGCAGCCCGACGGCGAGCTCGATCTCGTGTGCCTGTCGGGCCGCGGCGACAAGGATCTCGCCGAGGTGCTCGGCGGGGCCGGCGCGTGAGCACCCTGCAGGCGACGGGCGTCGAGCGCCTGGCGCAGGCGTTCGCGAGCAGTGGCAAGCGCGCCGCGCTGATGCCCTACGTGATGGGGGGCTTTCCGACGCTCGCCGAGTCGCTGCGCATCGGCGAGGCCTCAATTCAGGCGGGCGCGGACGTGATCGAGCTGGGCGTGCCGTATTCCGATCCGCTCGCCGACGGACCCGTGATACACGCGGCCGGCACGCAGGCGCTGGCGGCCGGCGCGAACCTCGCGGGCGTGCTCGAGGTCGCGCGTGGTCTCTCGCCGAGCGTGCCCGTGGTCCTGATGTGCTACGCGAACATGGTCTTCGCTCCGGGCGTGGCGGCGTTCGTCGAACGGCTCGCGCGCAGCGGCGCCTGCGGTCTGATCGTGCCCGACCTTCCCCAGGGCGAGGCCCCCGACGTGCTCGAGGCATGCGACGCCAACGGCCTCGCGCTCGTGCCGCTGATCGCGCCGACGACCACCCCGGAGCGCCTCGCGGCGATCGGCGCTCGCGCACGCGGCTTCCTCTACACCGTCTCCGTCGTCGGCACGACCGGTGAGCGGACCACGCTCGGCGAGAGCTTCACCGAGATCATCGCGCGAGCGAAGGCGAGCACCAGCGCCCCGGTTGCTCTCGGCTTCGGCATCGCCACGCCCGAACACGCGCGCCAGGCCGCGGACGCCGGTGCCGACGGGGTCATAGTCGGGACTCGCCTGGTGCGAGCAGCCGCGGAGGCGAGCGATCCGGCCGCGGCGGTGGGGGCGCTCGTGGGAGAGCTCGCCGCGGGCCTGCTCGCGACCGATCCTGAAACGGCCAGATAGGATTCCGCGCGCATGGGGTTGATACTCACCGTCACCACCGGGCTCGTCGTCTGGATCGTGCTCTGGGCGCTGGGGGCCAAGGGATTCGACGCGTTTCTGCTGGCCACCGCGATCATCCTGGTGGGCGCCTCGCTGAAGATCCTCTCCGGCTACCTTCCCGGCCGTCGCAGCTAGACCGCGGTGCTCGCACGCTGGCCGGGCTTTGCCGCTCTCGCCGCCGCGGCCCTCGCAGCGAGCGGATGCGCGGGCGTCTCCGGTGCGGTGGAAGCTCCGGGCAACCAGCTCGCGATCTACTCGAGCCTGCCCCTGCAGGGCCCATCGGCGCCGATCTCCGCGCAGATCGTCGGTGGTGAGAAGCTCGCGCTGGCGCAGGCCGGGGGGCACGTCGGTCCGTTCAAGGTCGGCTACGCCTCGCTCGACGACGCCAACCCGGCCGACGGCAACCCCTCGCCCAGCGCCACCGCCACGAACGCGAAGACCGCCGCGCAGGACACCAGCACGATCGCCTACCTGGGCGATCTCGGCTCGGCTGGCACGGCCCTGTCGCTGCCGCTGATCAACGCTGCGGGAATCCTGCAGGTCAGCCCCGAGAGCCCCTACATCGGACTCACCTCCTCGCTCGACGCCGGCCAGGACGAGCCCGGGCGCTTCTACCCCACCGCGCACAGGACGTTCGCGCGCCTGCAGCCCGGTGACGCTGTGCAGGCGGCCGCGCAGGCCCAGCTGATGCGCTCGCTCGGCGTCAAAAGCGTCTTCGTGATCGATGACCAGGACCCGTTCGAGGTGCCGCTGGCGACGATCGCCGCCAGCGACGCGACGCAGGCCGGCATCGTCGTGGCTGCGCACGACAGCATTGCCACGCCCGCCGGCGCCAGCTTCCCGGGCGAGGTGGAAAAGGTCCTGCGCAGTGGCGCCCAGGCGGTGCTCTTCGCCGGCGGCGGCGGTCCCGGCGCGGTCGCGCTGTGGCGCGCCCTGCATGCCGCCGCGCCGCATCTGCTGCTGCTCGGGACGAGCGCGATGACAGGCGAAGCGTTCACCTCGCAGATCGGTGAAGCGGCCGCCAGCACGTATCTGACGACGCCGATCCTCGCACCCGCCCTCTACCCGCCCTCCGCGCAGCGCGTGCTCGCCGAATACCGCCGCCGCTTCGGTGGCGAAGCCGGGCCGTACGTACTCACGGGCTATGAGGCGATGAGCGCCGTGCTCGCCGCGATCCGCGCCGCCGGCGCCCGCGGAAACGACCGCCAGCGCGTGATCGAAGAGTTCTTCGCGATCCGCAACCGCGCCTCGGTGCTCGGGCGCTACTCGATCACGCCCAGCGGCGACACGACGCTGAGCCGTTTCGCGGTCGATCGCGTGGTTGGCGGGAAGGCGGTCTTCGCCCACGCCCTCGACCTCGCCGGCGCCCCGAACGTTCCCGCCGGCTGAGCGCGCCCCGGCCGGCGTCCGTCACCGCAACCCTGCGGCGGGCCCCTCGGGCCGTCTGAGACGGGCGGCGGGCCGCTCTCAGCCGCCCTGTAGGCCCAACACGAGGCGGAAGCGCTGGACTTCGCCGCCGCTCGTGCGCGCGCCGGCCGCGAGCGTCGTCGCGGCGTGCACGTAGGGCACCAATTTGGAGATGCTGGGGTCTTCGGTGAGGCCAACCCCTTCGAGCAGGCTGAGGAGCGTCGGGAGGTCGAGCATCAGGCTCGGTTGGATGCCTTCGCCGAGTGCGGCCACAGCGGCCGCGCGGGGAGGCGCCGAGGCGAGCGTCGAGGCCGGGTGGAGGGCATCGGTGACAGAGGCTTCGGCGAAGCCGAGCACGAACTTCGTGTGCCCGCTCGCGTCGCGCCCGTCGGCGATGTCGAGGACCACGGGAAGCCCCGGTAGCGCGACCCCGATGGCGGCGTCGGTGCCGGCGATCTGAACGGGGCGCAACGACCCGCCGGCGGGTCGCAACTGCGCGGCGAGCTTGGCGACGGCTGCGCGGGAGCTGGCGGGGCTCTTCGAGGAGATCACGATGGCCGCCTTCAGTTCGAGCAGGCTGCCGCCGCTCGCGAAGACTGCCGCCGAGCCCATCCAGCTGGCGAAGTCCCGTCGTGCCTGCGCACTCGTCCCGCCGAGCACCTTCAGCGGCGCGAGCATCGCTTCGAGCAGCGACTTGACGTTGAGCGGGCTCGCGCCCGCGGAGCCGCTCGAGCCCGAGCCCGCGAGCGCTGCGATTGCGCCCAGGCCCTGCACGTCCTGCGTGAGGGTCGCGCCGGCGTGGCCGAGGCCAACCGCCAGCCAGGAGTCGCTGGGCAGTTCGCCGAGCGCCGCGGCGCCTTCCGGGTCCGCGGAGATCAGACCTCCGGGCGTCGACGGCGAAGCCAGCGTGTCGGCGTCGAGCGACAGCGAGCCGGCCTTCGCCAGCAGGGAGATGTTGGCCGCTCGCGCGCCCGTCAGCAGCGCGAGCAGCCCGGCGGTGCCGCCGCCCGCGCCACGCGCGCCGATCGCGGCGGGATTGGAGTAGACGTGGGCGAGCGCGCCCGCGGGCGCGGCGCGAGCGAGCTTGGCGTAGCTGCCCGAGGAGGCGAGCGAGGCGCCGCCCGCCGTCGTGTCGATGACGCCGCGCACCCCGGCTTCGCTGCCGATCACGGCGAGCCGATGCACGAGCGCGAAGGCCACGCCGCTCGAGCTGATCTGAAAGGAGACACCGTGGTAGCTGGAGGCGTGCGCGCCCGCGTGCTTTGCCTGCCCGTTGAGGAAGCTCTGCGCCTTGCCCGCGTCGCTCGTGTCGAGGACGAGGGCGCCCTGAACGCCGCCGGCGCCGAACGGGAACAGGCTCGCGGAGGAGGACGCCGCGCCGAGCAGGCCCTGCTGGAGCAGGCCGGTCAGCGCGGCGCTCGACCCGAGCGAGGTCAGGAAGATGCCCGCGTGCGGTCCCAGCCAGGGGGCGACGTCCTGGGCATAGCGCAGCTGCGGCGAGCCCGGGGTCTGCAGAGCGCCGAGCAGGCGCAGGTAGGGGTTCGCCTGGTGGGTGAGCGCCTTGCCCGCCGCGAGTGCGCCGGACTGCTCCGCGCCGCTCGGCCGCACGTCGGCCCCGGCGTAGAGGGCCGCCGAGGCGGGCACGGCAGTGGCCGGATCGACCGACGACCCGCTCGTGCTCGTGGAGCCGCAGGCCGCGAGCGCGAGCGCCGTCGCGGCGCACGCGCAGAGCGCGGCGAGCGCTCGCGCGGCCGCGCCGGCGGCGCCCCGTGCCCGGCGGTCGCTGCTGGCGGGGATCGATCGGGCGGCGGAGCGGGCGGCGGCTCGCATGGATGGCAACGCTCGG
>DASZNB010000021.1:0-7865 GCA_035551395.1 Solirubrobacteraceae bacterium
GAGTGCCGCCGACGGGCGCGTGCACCTGGTCGCGAGCGTGGCGCCCGAGCTCGTCGCGCGGGGCGTCAAGGCCGGCGCGATCGTCAAGGGCGCCGCCGAGATCGTCGGTGGGGGCGGCGGCGGCCGTGACACGATGGCGCAGGCCGGCGGCCGCGACCCTGACAAGCTCGACGAGGCGATCGCGCAGGCGCGCAGCGCGATCGCCGCCGCGCTGAATGGATGACCGAGCTCTGCTCGCACGTCACCCGCGCTCGCACGAGCGCCGACTGAACGGCATGCGGATCCTCGCGCTCGACTATGGCAGCGCCCGCTGCGGCTGTGCGCTGAGCGATCCGACCGGCACGATCGTCACGCCACTGGAGACCGTCGAGCGACCGGCGAGCAAGCGCGGCATGGCGCGCCTGCGCGAGCTCGTGCGCGAGCGCGAGGTGACGCGGGTGATCGTCGGCCTCCCGCTCTCGCTCACCGGCGCCGACACCGAGCAGACGCGCGAGACGCGCGACTTCGCCCGGCAGCTCTCGCTGCGGCTCGGCACCGAGATCCCCGTCGAGATGCACGACGAGCGCTTCACCACGCGGATGGCTCAGCGTATGGAGGGCGCCTTCAGGGCGAGCGAGGACTCACGCGCCGCAGCCCACCTGCTCGAGAGCTGGCTCGCCGCGCAATCGCGTTAAGGTCCTGCTTCTTGTCTCGCGGCGATCGATCACGACCTGAGCGCGAACGCTCCCACCAGGAACGCGAACGCGACCGCGAAGAGCGCGCCCGCCGGCGCGCGGCGCAAGCGGGCGCCACAGTGCCCGCCGCCGCGCATCCACTTCAGTCCGAGCCTACGCAGGCGCTCCCGCCCGAGCTGGCCCAGCCGCCGGCGCCCGGGCTGACACAGCCGCCGGCGCCCGAGCCTACGCAGGCGCTCCCGCCCGAGACGCCGCCGTCGCTCCCACCCGAGGTCCTCGAGGAACAGCATGCGCAGGGCGGGGAGGAGGTGATGGCGCAGGAGCCGTCGGCGGTGGGCGCGGCGGGGGAGATGTGGGCCGAGCCGTCGGCGGTGGGCGCGGCGGGGGAGATGTGGGCAGAGCCGTCGGCGGTGGGCGCGGCGGGGGAGATGCGGGCAGAGCCGTCGGCGGTGGGCGCTGAGGGGGAGATGCGGGCCGATCCGCCGCCGCTGGAGCCCCACCAGCACGACCCGCAACGTGAGGAGCCCGCGCCCGCTCCGGCGCCGGCGACGCGCCTCCCCGCGTTCGGCGCACCGGAAGGCCCGCCGCGCGTTCGCCGCCGCCGAGGACGCCACGCCGGCCCCGCGCGCGTGGCTGCGCTGATCGCGCTGCTGGCTGCGATCGCCGTCGTCGTGCTCGTGGTGCGTGCGCTGGTTCACACCGGGTCCACCACCAAGGTCGTCGCGCCGAAGGTCATCAAGCTGCTGATCCCCGAGGGCAAGACGCGAGCCCAGATCGCTGAGATCGCGAAGACGGCGGGCATCGCCGGGAGCTATCGCCTCGCCTCGCGGCACTCGCCGCTGCTGGATCCCGTGCACTACGGCGCCTCGTCAAAGACGCCAGACCTCGAAGGATTCCTGTTCCCGGCGACCTACGACATCAATCCGGGGCAGCCCGCGAGCCGGCTCGTGCAGGAGCAGCTCATCGCCTTCCGCGAAAACTTTGGCAGCAGCGACATCAACGGGGCACGCTCGCTGCACGTCACGCCCTACCAGCTGCTGACGGTCGCCTCGATGATCGAGCGCGAGGCGCAGGTGCCGGGCGACCGGGCGAAGATCGCGGCGGTGATCTACAACCGCCTCAAACAGGGCATGCCGCTCGGGATCGACGCCGCGATCTACTACGCCGTCGAGCAGCGCAAGGGGATTGCGACGTACACGAAGGAACTGACGGAAGCGGACCTGCACATCGACTCGCCGTACAACACGCGCACGCATACCGGCCTGCCGCCGACACCGATCTCCAACCCGGGCCTCGCCTCGATCGAAGCCGCGGCGCATCCCGCTCACGTGTCCTACCTCTATTACGTCGCCGCGGCCGACGGCTGCGGCGAGCAGGTCTTCTCCACCACACAGGCGGCCTTCGAAGCGAACGCCGCCGCCTACGCCGCGGCCGTCCAGAGCAACGGGGGGCACCCTCCGACCTGCAAGCACAAGTGATCACCCGCCTCGGGGTGCTCGGCTGGCCGGCGGCGCACAGCCGCTCGCCGGCGATGCACAGCGCCGCCCTGGCGGCGCTCGGCATGCACGACTGGCGCTACCAGCACCTACCGGTTCCGCCGCAGCTGTTCGCCGATACGACACGCGCGCTCGCGGACGCCGGCTTCCGTGGCGCGAACGTCACGATCCCGCACAAGCAGGCGGCGCTTGCGCTCGCCGACGAGGCGAGCACGGCCGCGCGGGATATCGGCGCGGCGAACACGCTCACGTTCGCCGCGGACGGAACGATCTCCGCCGCGAACACCGACGCACCCGGGCTGATCGCCGCGCTCGGACAGTCTCCCCGAGGCAAGCGCGTGCTGGTGCTCGGCGCCGGCGGCAGCGCCCGCGCCGCCGTGTGGGCGCTGCGCGAGGAGGGCGCCGCCGACATCGCGATCTGGAACCGCACGCCCGCGCGCGCGCAGACGCTCGCGAGCGATCTGGGCGCGCGCGCGGTTACAGCACCGCCGGTGGCCGATCTGCTCGTCAACTGCACCTCGGTGGGGCTCGAAGGGCCTGGAGCGGCTCCTGGGGTCGAACGCTCGGCCACTGAGGACGCTGCGCTCAACCAAC
Source organism: Solirubrobacteraceae bacterium (assembly GCA_035551395.1). Classification (GTDB taxonomy): domain Bacteria; phylum Actinomycetota; class Thermoleophilia; order Solirubrobacterales; family Solirubrobacteraceae; genus Palsa-744. Next base: position 2,765 of record DASZNB010000021.1, read on the forward strand.
TCGGTTTGACGTTCGATCAGGTTGCTGAGTACTCAAATGTCGTCGATCTCGCCTATCACGCACGATCAACCCCGCTCGTTGCCGCCGCCAGGGCGCATGGAGCGCGGGTCGTCGACGGCCTCGAGATCCTCGTCGCGCAGGGTGCTCTCAGCCTCGAGCTGTGGACGGGACGCCGGGCGCCCCGTGATGTCATGGAGCGCGCCGCGCGCGGCGCCGACGGCGCGCCGGACGCTGACACCGCGCCGGACGCTGACACCGCGCCCGGCTGAGCCAGAGGCGAGACGCGCAGCCGCGGGGGTCGTGCGATGAGCGACGCACCGCAGCAGACCCCTCCCGACCTGCACGAGATCTTCGGCATGGACGGCGGCGAGGCGACCGCCACGCCCGAGTCCAGGATCTCGATCGAGCGAGCAGGCAAGGAGCTCGAGGACGCTCTCGGGCCGATCGGCTCGGAAGCGCACGTCGAGCTCGACAGCGTCGTCTCCGATGGCCCACCCGACGGCGAGCGCGATCTCGGCCTCGAGCTCGCGGCGCCCGCTGCCGATCCCGCGCAGGACAGCTCGCCGGAAGACTTCTCGGGAGTGACGAAACCGTCGCGCAAGGGCTCCTCCGGCGGTTTCCTGACCGACGTGATCGTCAAGATGGGCCTCGCGACGCGCCGCCAGGTGGACGACGCGCTCGAGAGCTCGCGCAACCTCGGCACCACGCCGGAGCGGGTGCTCGTGGACAGCGGCGCGATCACGCAGGACGCACTCGCCCGGGCGCTCGCCGAGCGCTACGGCCTCGACCACCTCGATCTGGGCGTGTTCGCGGTCGACATGTCGGCCGCCAACCTCGTCAGCACCGCTGTCGCCAAGCGCTATCAGGCGGTCCCGGTGGCGTTCGCCGACAAGCGCACGCTGCTCGTGGCGATGGCCGACCCCTCGAACGTGCTGGCGGTCGACGACATCGCGATCATGACGGGCTACGAGATCCGCGTGGCCGTTGCGCCGCCGGACGACATCACCGGCCTGATCTCACGGCTCGACCACCTCGAGGACGTGGTCGGCGACTCGGTCTTCGAGGACGGCGAGGACGAAGAGCTCGTCGCGCTGCACGAGACCTCCGACGACGCTCCCGTCATCAAGCTCGTCAACCAGCTCGTCGCGCAGGCGGTCGAGCGCGGCGCCTCCGATCTGCACCTCGCGCCCGAGGGCCGCGACATGCGCGTGCGCTTCCGCATCGACGGCGTGCTCCAGGACATCACCACGGTGCCGCGGAAAATGGCCGCCGGGGTGGTCTCCCGGATCAAGATCATGGCCGAACTGAACATCGCCGAGAAGCGCCTGCCCCAGGATGGCCGCGTGGGTCTCGCCGTCGACGGTCGCCACGTGGATCTGCGCGTCGTGACGCTCCCCAGCGTGCATGGCGAGGGCGTCGTGATGCGCGTGCTCGACAAGGCCTCCGTGGTCGTCGAGCTGGACAAGCTGGGTATGGCGGAGCCCGAGCGCGAGCGCCTCGAACACGCCTGCCGGCAGACGCATGGCGCGGTCCTCGTGACCGGGCCGACGGGCTCGGGCAAGTCGACGACGCTGTATGCGGCGCTGCAGCTGCTGAACACGCCGGAGAAGAACATCATCACCGTCGAGGATCCCGTCGAGTACGAAATGAGCGGGCTCACCCAGGTGCAGGTCTCGGCGAAGGTCGGATTGACGTTCGCGACGGGTCTGCGCGCGATGGTCCGCGCCGACCCCGACGTGATCATGGTCGGCGAGATCCGCGACCGCGAGACCGCGCAGATCGCGGTGGAGTCGGCCCTCACCGGGCACCTCGTGCTCTCGACCCTGCACACCAACGATGCCCCCTCGGCGATCACCCGACTGATCGAGATGGGCGTCGAGCCGTTCCTCGTGTCCTCGGCGCTGGACTGCGTCGTCGCCCAGCGCCTCGCGCGCATGCTCTGCCCGAGCTGCAAGCGCCGCACGATCATCCCCGCGAACGTGCTCCAGGAGAGCGGCTACAAGGCGCGGATGGAGCTCGAGGCATACGAGCCCGTCGGCTGCCGGCGCTGCGGTGGCAGCGGCTACCGCGGCCGACTCGGTATCTACGAGGTCATGCAGATGACGCCCGAGATCCAGACGCTCGCGCTCGAACGAAAGCCTTCGGAGGAGATTCGCGACGTCGCCGTCGCACAGGGGATGACGCGCCTGCGCGACGACGGGCTGGAGAAGGTCAAGCAGGGACGCACCTCGATCGCCGAGATCGCGCGCGTCATCGGCAGCAACTGAGCTCGTATCTTCGTCCAGGGCTCTGCACGGCGCGACGGCGCGACTAATGGTGACCGGCGGTTGTGTCGATGGGCTGATCCATGGACATCGATTTCGCAGATCTGCTGATGGAGGTCGTCCACCGGCGCGCCTCGGACCTTCACCTCACCGCCGGCGCCCACCCCACAGTCCGCGTGCGCGGCAAACTCGGCCCGCTCGAGGAGTACCCGAAGCTCTCGCCGGCGGACACCCGGGAGATCGTCTACTCGATCCTCACCGGCGATCAGCGTCAGCGCCTGGAGACCAACTGGCAGCTCGACTTCGCCTACTCGATCCCCGGCCATGCCCGCTTCCGCGTGAACGCCTACTACCAGCGCGGCGCGATCGGCGCGGCCTTCCGCCTGATCCCCTTCGGCCTGACCTCGATCGACGAGCTCGGCCTGCCGCCGACGGTCCACGAGTTCACCCGCAAGCCGCGTGGCTTCGTGCTCGTGACCGGCCCGACCGGGTCGGGCAAGTCGACGACGCTCGCCGCGATGATCGACGAGATCAACGCAACGCGCGACGAGCACATCATGACGATCGAGGACCCGATCGAGTTCCTGCACGCGCACAAGCGCTGCATCGTCAACCAGCGCGAGCTCGGCTCCGACGCGCAGAGCTTCGGCGACGCGCTCAAGGGCGCGCTGCGCCAGGACCCCGACGTGATCCTCGTCGGCGAGATGCGCGACCTCGAGACGATCTCGACGGCCCTGACCGCAGCGGAGACCGGCCACCTGGTGTTCGCGACGCTGCACACCCAGGATGCGGCGCAGACGATCGACCGCGTCATCGACGTGTTCCCCGCCCACCAGCAGGGCCAGGTGCGCGTGCAGCTGTCGGTCGCCCTGCAGGGGATCATGACCCAGCAGCTGCTGCCCAACGCCGACGGCTCCGGGCGCGTCGTCGCTTGCGAGGTGCTCGTGCCGACACCGGCCGTGCGCAACCTCATCCGCGAGGGCAAGACGCACCAGATCTACTCCGTCCTGCAGACCGGCTCGGCGGTCGGAATGCAGACGATGGACGCCTCGCTCGCCTCGCTCGTGCGCCAGGGCTCGATCAGCCAGAAGCTGGCCGAATCTCGCTCCGGCACGCCGGAGGAGCTGCGGCGGCTGCTGGGGGCGACCTCGCTCGCGGCGGCATAGGTCGAGGCGATGAGCACCTTCGTCTTCAAAGCTCTCGACCTCAGCGGCGGCAAGGCTCACGGGGAGGTCGAGGCGGACTCCAAGCAGGCGGTCGCCGACCAGCTCAAGCAGCGCGGCCTGGTCGTCCTCGACATCGTCGACAAGCACACCTCCCGCCAGCTCGAGCTGAGCTTCATGCAGCGCGTGAAGGCCAACGAACTGGCCGTCTTCTCGCGCCAGCTCTCGACGATGATCAGCTCCGGCATGAGCATCCTGCGCGCCCTCTACGTGCTCGAGGAGCAGACGGAGGGCAAGTTCCTGAAGGAAACCATCGTCGGGGTCCGCAAGGACGTCGAGGCGGGGCTCTCGCTGAGCGACTCGATGGCGCGCCACCCGAAGGTCTTCAACCCGCTGTTCGTCGCGATGACGCAGGCGGGGGAGACCGGAGGTGTGCTCGAGGATGCCCTCATGCGCGTCGCCGACCAGCTGCAGAAGGACGCCGGCCTCAGACGCCAGATCAAAGCGGCGATGATCTATCCCGCGATGGTCATCATCTTCGCGGTCGCCGTGATGATGGCGCTCGTCGCCTTCCTCGTCCCCGTGTTCGTCAGCGTCTTCAAGCAGTTCGGCGGAGAACTTCCGGCGCTCACGAAGGTGTCCGTCGGGCTCTCGCACCTGGTCACCGGCTACTGGTGGCTGATGTTCGGCGCGACCTTCGCGATCATCGTCGTGTTCGTGCGCTGGAAGAAGTCCACCTGGGGGCGCAAGCAATGGGATCACTTCCGCCTGCACGTGCCGATGAAGATCGGCGCGATCGTCCAGCAGGTCGCGGTCGCGCGCTGGTCGCGCACGCTGGCCTCGCTCACGAGCGCCGGCGTGCCGCTGCTGCAGGCGCTCGACATCACCGGGCGCACCGGGGGCAACATCGCGGTCGAGGAAGCGATGGACGGCGTGATCGCGTCGGTCAAGCGAGGGGGCACGATCGCCGCGCCGCTGGCCCAGGCGCCGATCTTCCCGACGATGGTCACGCACATGGTCGGCGTCGGCGAGGAAACGGGCGCGCTCGACGCGATGCTCGATCGCGTCGCTGAGTTCTATGAGGAACAGGTCGAAGCGTCGGTCAAGGCGCTGACCTCGATCCTCGAGCCGATCATGATCATCGTCATCGGCGGCATCGTTGGGTTCATCGTCATCTCGATGTACCTGCCGCTGTTCGACGTGTACAACCACATCCAGTAGCGCGGCGGCCCGCCGCGGGCAGCCACGGTCGCTGGGGCCGGCGTGCCCGCTGGGCGCATCGGCGCGACGCGCCGGCCGCATGGCCGGTGCCCAGAGGGCTATCAGGATGGGGAGACGCGCGCGATCTTTACGCGACGGCGATCGTGCGGTCCCTCGACCGACAGCGACACGCGGCCGGCGAGCAGGTCGAGCAGCTCTCCACCGGCGAGCTCGCGTCGCCAGCCGCGCAGCGTGCGCACGTCGGCCTCCTCGCCGCCGGCGCGCACGGCGGCGACGATCGCCTGCAGGTCCGCGCGCGCGGCGAGCAGCTCGTATGCGAGGCCGGCCTCGCGAGCGCGCGCGCGCAGCAGCGCCTCGCCGAGCGCCACGAGCGGCGCGTCGTCGGGCTTGGGCGCCGCTGGACGCGAGGTCTCGGGGGCGTCCTCCGGGGGTTGTGTGCGCCCGCGCTCGATC
>DASZNB010000022.1:0-12327 GCA_035551395.1 Solirubrobacteraceae bacterium
AGCGCCGTGAGGATCGTCTTCTTCCACGCCGGGACCGACAGCGCCTGGATCTGCGCGTCGCTCATCGCGAGCATGAAGTGGGCGCCGAGCGGCACCGCGTTGGTGTCTTCGGCCGGGCACACGCTGCCTCCATGCGTCGCCGGGTAGACATAGCTCGAGCCGTAGCTCGTCGCGGTCGCCCCGTAGCCGAAGCCAGTTCCCTTGGCGGCACATTTCAAGACGATGAAGAGGGCGTGGTTGATGTGCCCCGCTGCGAGTTCCGGAGCGCGGATCATGCCCGCGAGGTTGCCGAAACCGGCCGCGGTCGCCTTGCTGCCGAGCCCGTCACCGTCGATGCGCGTGCGCCCGCCGTTGGAGAACGTCAGCACCCCTGTCGAGGCGTTTTTTTCGTGCACCTGCCAGAAGTCGTACTCCCAGCCATCGGGCGTCACGACCGTCATGTGCCCGTCGCCGCCACCCGCCGGCTTCGCGTCCAGCGGGACCGGGATTTTCATGCCCTCGATCGGCGAGTACGCCGTCGCCGTCGCGTGCAGCGTGAAGACCGGGTCGGTGGGCAGCGCGTAGAAAGCCGGATGGGTCCAGTCGTTGGTCGTTTCCGCCGTGCCCGCAACGAGGTTGCCCGGCAAGCCCCAGGAAAGCACTTTTTCGACATAGGCCTGCGAGCTCGGGTCCACGGTCGCGCCTGCTGTGGAGGTGTTGAAGGGTGAGCTCGACGCATACGGGCGCCAGGTCGCTCCGGGGAGCAGGCCGCCGCCGAAGCCGTCCCAGCCGGCGCCGGGGAGGGGGGCCGGTTCGGGAGTGGGTTCAGGCGTCGGGGTTGGTTCAGGCGTGGGTGTCGGTTCGGGCGTCGGCGTGGGTTCTGTCGGCGTCGGAGTCGGTTCTGTCGGCGTCGATTCTGTCGATTCCGGCGCGGCGACGGGGCGCCCTTTGGCCTTCGTGTGGAGCGACAGCGTGGTGTGAGAGGCGCGCACGGCGGTCTCGCAACGTGCCTTGCGCGCCGCGCGGGTGCGCTTGGCGCCCTTCGCAGCGCGGCGGAGACACGCGGCGTGGGCCGTGGAGTGGGCTCGGGCCGTGTGCGCGACGGGCGCCTTCCGCTGCGCAGCAGCGGCGGGCTCGGTCGCGAGCCAGGCCGTGGTCATGGCCAGCAGCGCGATTACGCTGGCGCAGATCGAGCGTGAAGCGAGGGCGGTTGAGACTGTTCGCATCTATGCGCCTCCTTGGCGTCCGTGCCGCATCAGAAACCTTTCGCGCGACCGTTATCCGTCGGTCGGGAGGGCGCTTTGCCGGCGCCCCGCTAGAGATCCGTGTGGCCGTATCGGGCGTGGAGGCGCTAACCCGACTCAGCGGCCGGCTGAGCGGACACTCATTCGAGTGGAGGCGCGAATGCCCCGATTTTGCGGCGTCGACCGCTGAACGGCCGGGGGCACGACGATTCGAAGGTAGCGCTGCCAGTCGACGCCGTCGGAGATGTCGAACAGGTAGCTGCCCCCGCGGGATGACAGGCCGACGCTGCGAGCGAGCTGCACAAGCCGGTCGGGGGCGCCGAAGCTCGTGTAGGTGGAGCTCGACTGGACCATGAAGGCGAAGCCCGGGCCGCCCGTGTCGCCGACGTAGCCGCCATAGCGCGCGAGCGCGGTGAGGATCGCGCGCTTCCAGGCGGGGACGCGGAGCGCGGCGATCTGAGCGCCGGACATCGCCAGCTGAAAGCGGGCACCGAGCGGTGGCAGCGCGGTGGCTCCCAATCCGCAGCTGCTCGCCCCCGCCTGCGCCGGATACACGTATCCGCTCGTCCATCGTGACGTGCTCGGGTGCACTCCGTAGCCGAAGCTCGCGCCGGACCCGGTGCACCGGAGGACGATGAACAGCGCGTGGTTGATGTGACCGGCCGCGAGCTCCTCGGGTCGGATGATGCCGGCCAGACTGCCGAAGTGCGCGGCTGTAGCGCGACCGCCGAGGCCGCTTCCGTCTATGCGTAGCCGCCCCCCCCAGGCAAACGACAGCGTGCCTCCACCGGGCGGCGGCGCCTGTGCCTGCCACAGGTCGTACTCCCAGCCTTCGGGCATCACGATCGTCATATGGCCGTCACCGCCGCCGGCGGGACGCGCGCCGGCGGGTACGCGGATGCGCACCCCGGCCAACGGGTTGCGACCCCACGGCGCGGTCGGGTGGAGCACGTAGACCGGATCGGTTGGCTGCGCGAAGTAGACGGGATGCCCGTAGTCGTGGGCCGTGTCGGCAACGCCCGCGGTGATGCCTGTCGGGGCACCCCACTGCAGCGCACCCGCGACGAGCTGTGCCGAGCTCGGGTGAACGGCGGACTTCCCCACGGGCTGGTTGAACGGCGACGTCTTGGCATACGGACGCCAGCCGGCCCCCGGCCAGCTGCCGGCGCCGAACGCACGCCAACCAGCGCTGAGGCCCTGCACATCCGACGGCGCGAGGAGCCCGCCTGCGATTATCAGCGAGGCGAGCGCGACGGCCGGAGCTCGCACAAATGCCGCAGCCGAGGAACCGCCCCAGCGGCCGCTCAGGCGCCGAGTCAAACGCCCACCTCGACCGGCCGCCGGGCCCGCGCCTGACGGTCAGCCAGGCCCGCGAGCACCGGCCCCAGCGCGAGCAGGACCCACAGCTGGCCGGCTTCGAGGTTCGACAGGAAGAAGGAGGCTGTCAGCATGGCGATCAGGGCAAGCGCTGCAGCCCGCGCAAGTGCGGACATCTCCTCGTCATCCTGTAGCTCGAAGCGCCGTGCGGCTCGCAACGCAGCGGCCACAGAGGTGACGATTAGGCCGACGAAAAGCAGCAGGCCGACGATCCCGGTCTCGACCCATAGCTGAAGGTAGAGGTTGTGCACGACGATGTGCTTTTCGACGATCAGGCTGACGTATTCGAGGACGCCGGGCTGCAGCACGTAATGCGGCGAGACCTGGGGAAACTGGGCGATCCCCACGCCGGCGAAGGGATGATCGTGCACGACCCTCCAGGCGACCGTCCAGATATCGACCCGCCCAGAGCCGCTGCTGTTGCCCGCGGAGATGCGATGCCACGCCGCCGGGTTCGCGGCGAAGAAGACGACCGTCGCGAGCGCGGCGAGACCGATCAGCCCCAGGATCAGGCCCCTGCGGCCACGCCATATCGCCAAGGCAACGACTCCGCAGACGACGGCCGCGATCAGCCCGCCGCGCGACTGCGTGGCGGCGAGACCGACCGCGATGATCGCTGTCGCGAGCGCGAGCATCGCCCGGCGCCCCGACGATCGCCAGATCGCCAGACCCCCGGCGAGCATGATCGCCGGCACGAGCACAGCCGCGAGGTAGTTGGGGTCGCCGGAGCCGCCCTGGAAGCGTCCTTCGAGGTTGGCCACTTCCCCTCCCCCACCGCCGCTCAGGCTGAGACCGCCCTTGGCTGCGCCCCATAGCACCGACAGGGCGGCGCCGAGGACGAAGGCCATCATCAGCCAGCGGACGTGCTCGCGCTCGAGCACGATGCCGAGCACGAGCACCAGGCCCAGGAGGGCGTAGAGGAGTTCCTTGATCGGCCTTTCGGCGGCTCCGGGGACGGGGGCCCAGGCGAGCGTGAGGATCGTCCATACGACGAACGCCAGCGCCCACACGATCACGGCGCGGTTCTGCGCCAGCGCCTCGCGGGCCTTGGCGCGACGCCCGACCAACAGCGCGAGCCACGAGGCGAGGATGAACAGCAGCAGTTTGTTGGGTATCGCTTCCAGCGCGGAGGTGCGCGAGAAGAACAGCAGCGTTATCCACGCACAGAGGGCAATCCGCAACCGGAACAGCGCCAGCGGGACGAAGCACAGCGCCAGCAGCAGCGCGACGCCGACCTTGGTGTCGTAGACCAACACTCCCGCCAGCAGCGCGGCCACTCCAAACGCGGCGGCCGACAGACCGAGCGACGTCGGCGTCGCGCGGCCAAAGCGCGGCGTTCGTGGCAGCGGCAGCGCTCGGCTCGCCACGGGTCGCTCCTCAGGAGCGCGAGGCCGGCTTCGCCGGCGTGGCGCCCGGCTCGCCGCCGGCACGGATACGCCGCGAAGCTGCAGGCGGTCGTGCCGGTGGTCGTCCGTTCGTCTCGGCGGGCTCGACGGGCGCGTCGGTGCCGTAGCTCATGTACGCGTCGCCGGCGACCGCGTCGCCGACGACGACTAGTCCAGTCGGCGTGTAGCCCATGCGGTCGAGCAGTTCGCGGGTGTGCTGGAGGTCGGTTCGGTCCGTGTTCCCCGGCCGTGCCACGAGCACGACATCATCGACGGTCATTGCCGCCCGCAGCGCGTCGCTGACCCTGCCGAGCGGCGGCGTGTCGACGATCACGTAGTCGGCGAGCTCACGAGCTGCACGTAGGAGCTCGGGCATGTCGCGGCTGACCGCCTCCAGGAGGGGCATGACGTCGGCCTGCGGAGAGCTACCGATCACCCGCAGCCCGGGCGCGGTGCGCGGTTCGGCGAGCACGCTGTCGAGCGCACGGTCGGTGCGGAACAGATCCATGAACTCGGCGTGGACACTGAGTAGGCGACCCACGTCGGGTCGGCGCAGATCGAAGTCGATCAGGATCACGCGGTGCTTGGCCGCGACGAGCACGAGTGCGAAATTGATCGCCGAGGACGTCTTCCCGTCTCCGGGTGAGGGGCTCGTGAACATGATCGCCCGCCCGCCCGAGAGTGGAGCCGGGGGAAGCTGGACCTGGAGCGTGCGGAACGCCTCGCGTACGCTCGGCGGCACCAGCTCGGGGGAGGTGATCTGGCGAGCGCTGCGGGGCAGGTCGGGTACGCGCGCGAGCACCGGCAGTGGGTAGGCCGAGAGCAGCTCGTCCTCGTCGCGGACTCGCCGGTTGAGGTACTCGATCGCCGTGGCCGCGCCGACGCCGATCACCAGTCCGGCCAGCAGTGCGAGTAGAACGATGAGCTTCTTGGAGGTCCCCGTCGCCGCGGTGGGCAGCTGCGCGGCCTGCAGCAGCGAGAAGTTGGGGTCATGTCCGCTCGCGACCGAGCTGAGCGTCGTGATCTGCGCAGCGATCTGCGTGAGGGCCGCACTTTCGCCGGTGGGAAGCGCTTTCTCGCGGCTCTGCAACTGGTTGATCTCGCTCGTCGCTTCCCTGCTCAACAGCGTCGCGTGGATCGAGAGCGCGCTGCGCGCGTAGGTGTTGGCGAGCAGCGCGGCTTCGGCGGCCTTGCCCGCCGTGCCCGTGACCGAGACGACGTCGCTTTCACCGCGGGGCTGCACGCTGACCGCTTCGCCGACGCGTTTCTGGTTCCAGTTGCCGCGCAGCTGATCGGCGGTGGCGAGCGCGGCGACAGGCGATTCGAGCACCGACGTGGCGGTCTGCAGCGTCCGCGCCGGATCGGCCGACGAGTCCGTCACGACTGCCGGAAGACCGGCGTATCCGCCACTGTTGGAGACGGGCGAGACGAGGATCTGCGCCGTCGCGCTGTATTTGGGCGCGCGACTCGTCTCCCACACCACCGCGGTGACGACGGCCAGCATCGCGATGCCGGCGACGAGGAGCAAGTGAGCGCGCACCGCGCGCAGGATGGGCGCGTAAGCGCCCTCTTCGCGACTCTGTGTGGGGGAGGATGTGTAGGGCACGCCTTCTCCGCGGGTAGGGATCCCGATCTTATTCGGCACTTCTCGCGATCCCCTGTAGCCTACCCCCCGATCCCGGCGATAACCGCCGGTCCTTGGAAGACACACGATCCACGCGGTGAGCGCCGGTCCCGCGAATGTGCCTGGCCTATCGTTGAGCGTGCATGATCGACCTGCATTGTCACGTCCTCCCGGGCATCGACGACGGACCAGAGGCCCTCGAGGGATCGCTCGCCCTCGCCCTCGCCGCCGCTGCGATCGGAACGCGCACGCTCGTCGCGACGCCGCACGTCAGCCGGCGCTTTCCCAACGACGCCACGACGATCGCCCACCTCGTCGAGCAGCTCAACCGACGGCTACGCGCCGACGGGGTCTCGATCGAGATCCTCGCCGGGGGCGAGATCGCGGCGACGCACGCGCCGAAGCTCTCCCCGGAGCAGCTGAGGAGCCTGCACCTCGGCGTCGGCCCGTGGCTTCTGATCGAGCCCTCTTTCACGCAGGGGGTCGCCGGGCTGGAGGGGCTGATCGCCGACCTCCAGCGCGCAGAACACCGTGTGCTGCTCGCCCACCCCGAGCGCTGCACGGCATTTCACCGCGACCCGCTGATGCTCGCCGCGCTCGTGCAGCGCGGCGTGCTCACGTCGATCACGGCAGGATCGCTGGTCGGCCGCTTCGGTGAGCACGTGCGCCGCTTCGCGATGCAGCTCGCGCGCGATGGCCTGATCCACAACGTCGCCTCCGACACACACGACCGGGTGCGCCGGCCGCCGGGGATGGCCGAGGAGATCGAGCGCGCGGGGCTCGGACGGCTGAGCGACTGGTTGACGGAGGATGTCCCCGCCGCGATCATCAGCGGCGCGGAGGTGCCACCGCGCCCGGTGCCCGTCGGCGCGGCACTCGAGCGCCGATCGTGGTGGCGGCGCGGGCGGAAGATCGCCTGACGGCGGCGATCGACTCCACCGCGGGTCTCACTCCGCGTTGTGGAACATCGCGAACACCGTGAGCGCCAGGATCTTGACGTCCAGGCTCAGCGACCAGTGGACGATGTAGTAGTTGTCCCACTCCACGCGCTCGGCCAGCGAGGTCTGTCCGCGCAGCCCGTTGACCTGAGCCCATCCGGTGATTCCGGACTTGACGCGGTGGCGGTCTCCGTAGCGCAGGATGTCCTGCCTGAACAGCTCTACGAATTCGGGGCGCTCGGGACGGGGGCCGACGAGGCTCATGTCGCCTCGCAGCACATTGAAGAGCTGCGGGAGCTCATCCAGCGAGGTGCTGCGCAGAAGGCGCCCAACCGCGGTGCGGCGGTCCGCGCCCTCGACGCCGCCCGGAGCGATGTCGCCGGCGAGCAGGAAGTCCAGCGCGCTGGGCTGCTCCTGGCCCGACTCGGACGCCACCGGCGCCAGGCGCATGGAACGGAACTTGTAGAAGTCGAAGACCTTGCCGTCGCGCCCGACGCGACGCTGCCTGAATAGGGCCGGGCCCGGACTCGAGAGCCGCACGGCCACCGCGGCGCAGGCGATCGCCGGCGAGAGCACGATCAGGAGGATCAGGGCGAGGACGCGATCGAACGCGTGCTTGACGGCGAACTGCACCCCCTTCGGGTTGACTGCCGAGAAGGACATCAGCGGCAGGCCGCCGACGGTGTCGTAGCCGACTCGATCGTTGATCGTGTCGAACATGCGCGGCACTACCGACACCTCCACGCCAAGTTCCTGGCAGCGCTGGATCAGCCGGCTGACGCGAGCGTCGGCCACCGAGGAGAAGGCGACGATCAGATTTTTGACGCCGGTGCGCGCGACGGTCTCGTCGAGGTCCTCGACCGTTCCGAGCACAGGCACGTCGCGGCCCCCGACCTCCGCCACCGAGCGTGGATTCTCGTCGAGGAAGCCGACCGGCGCGAGCCCGTATTCGGGGTGGGCCTCGAGCCGGCGCGCCACCTGGGCGCCGACGACGCCAGCGCCCATGATCAGGACGGGCTTTCCGACCAGTCGCCGGCCGCGGGCCCAGCGCTGGGCGGATGAGAGCGCTATCCGCCCGAGACCCACGCCGAGAAGCGCGAAGAACCAGGCGCGCAGCCAGTCGGACTGGCTCGGTACCTGGTCATTGAGGAACATGCCGAGCACGGCGACAGCCATCGCAGCCACGGAGATCGCGCTGAGCACGGGCACGACGCCGTCGAGCACGAGCGCCCGCAATCGCGTCCGGTAGAGACCGCGTAGATGGAACAGCAGCAGCACGAGCGGCGGGAGCGCGAGCAGCGGTGCGCGCAGCCCCGAGACGTGCAGGGTGCGGTTGACGCCGCCGAGGGCGACGACGACGGCGACCGCCAGCATGACGAAGTCGACGCTCGGCCGAACCACGGCCCAGCCGCGGCCCTCGAGCGCCCACTGCAGTGGCCCCCGGAAGCTCCCGCGGCGCCGGGCGAGGGGCGATGGGGCGTCGTGGCGCAGCTCGCCTCTCAGCGAGAGTCCCGTGGACGTCTGTTGGGTGACTCTCGTAGGGTCCATTTGCTGAGGGTGTCTCGTCCCTAGTTAGCTAGTCGGGTCCTGCCGCGCATCCCTTTAGCCGACCGAGCGCGGTCAATCTGCTCGGCGCGCCATCCGCCTTGTGAGAGCAGCTGTCAGGACGAGCGCCCCGGCCGCCAGGAACAGATAAAGAAGGTCTGTTCCAGAAAGCCCTAGCGGTTGCGAGACGTCTCGGACGACCGCGGTCCGCGGGGCCGTCGATGGTCTGTGCGCACGAGTACTCGATTCCAATCCTTTACCCGCCTGACCGGATGCCTCACGGGACTTGCGCGTCGAGCCGCCGGTGGCGCGCTGCGAGCCGCCGCCAACCGATTCCCCGCCGCTCCGAGACGCAGCTAGGGGTGAGCCGCCCGAGCCGCCCGAGCCGCCTGAGCCGCCTGAGCCGCCTGAGCCGCCCCCGTTCAGCAGGGCCGAGCCGAGGATCGCCTGGCTGCCCTGGCCTGGACCGCCATAGCCACTGAGGAGTGGGTTGGCGTGTGATGTGGCGGGAGCGACAGCCGCGACGATCAGTGCGACGAGCGTGGCCGTGGTCGATGTGCGATGCCTTGTCATGCGTCCTTGCCTTGAGTTCCGTTCGACGGCGGGAGTCCTGCGGCGCCCTCTCCGTACAGCTCGGCCCGTGACGACTTGATCGCACCGGTGGCCTCCTTGAGTGTGCCGGGCGCGGGTCAACGAATGGACGAGTGCAAGAAATCTACCGGACCTTTGCGGCCCTGTCGAGGCGAATTTCCCAGGTTTCAAAGCAATTTTGGGCGGTCCTCAGGAGAATTGTCGAGCTTTGCCGAGGATTGCGAGGTTGAGCGCTTCGACGCTCACGCGCCCGCCGCCCTGCACCACGTGCAGCGCCTGCAGGGCGAGGGGTTCGCGCGGATCGAGCGCGACGGCGCGCTCGAGCAGTGCGAGCGCGGCCTGTCGCCGATTGTCCGCCGAGGCGATCGCGCCGCGCTCGAGCGTCGCGTAGGCGTCGCCCGGAGTGCGCGAGAGCGCCAGCGCAAACTCCCGATCGGCGTGCGCAAGTTCGCCGTAGCGCAACGCGATGCTCCCCGCCACGAGGTAGGCCTCATCGCTGAGCGGGTTCAGCCGGGCCGCGTCGTCCAGGCTGGAGTAGGCCGTTAGCGGAGCGGTCGTCCAAATGCGGGCGGCGCGCTCGACCTGCATCTGGCTCAGCCATGGCGCAGCCAGCGAGGCCGCACACGCGAGCACCACGATGACGCCGGCCGTCCCGGCGAGGACTCGGACCCGCGATCTCCGCGGGGGCCTCGCCGGCGCGGGCAGGGGCTCGTGGATGGGACCGACGCGGCGGACGCGATCGAAGGGATCGAGTGCGCAAGCGAGGCCCAGCAGCGCAAACGCCGGTGCACCGAGGCCGGCGAACTCCCAGAACCAGTCGAACGAGCCATGCACAGCCCAATACGCGAAGGCCGCAAGGGCTGCCGTTGCGACGGCGCGCGCGAGCGGGTCGGCGCCGCGACACGCGCGCATACCCGCCAGCAGCGCGGCACCGAGGCCGACGACGGCCAGCAGGGCTCCGAGCAGACCGGTCTGTGTAAGCGTCCGCAGCTCGACGCTGTGCGGGTAGTGAGGCGTCTCGTAGCTGCGGCGGTGCGCCAGGTACTGCTGCTGGAAGTTGTCGGCGCCGATTCCGACGATCGGATGGGCGATGAATTCGTTGAGAGACACCCGGTAGAAGTCATACCGATAGCTCCCCAGACCGCTCACGAGCCGGCTCCCAGAGCTGTTGGCGGCGTATCCGTGCGGGCTTTTGAACGTGTCCCAGGCGTGCCTGACGCGTGCCAGGGGGTGCCCGGCGACGATCAGACCGCCGGCGAGCACGACAACGAGCGCGACCGCCGCGAGCGCGCCGACGCGGGCGCGCACCCGTCCGGCCGCCTCCTCGGAGAGCGGGTTGCGGCGCTCGACCACAGCGCCCGCCGAGACGACGGCGGCGACGACGAGCGCCGCCGCGAACATCGCCACGGCGGCGCTGTGCACTCGCGCGGCCACGACGGCGCCACTGCTCAGGTGATCGCCGACGTGCAGCACGGCCGGGGCCGCGGCAGCAATGCCGGCCGCGATCGGCACGAGCACGAGGAACGTGCGTACGCGACCGGGGAGAAAGGCGAACACGAGCACGAGCATTACCGGGGTGGCGTAAAGAGATCCGCGACTCTGGCTGAGGAGTGCGACCTCCGCCAGCAGCACGGCGCCGCCGGCGAGCACTCCGCGCAGGGCCCACGGCAGACGGGCGCTCCGCGCGAGCAGAAGCGCCGGCCAGAAGGCCATCAGCCACAGCGCTGCGTTGGCATTCGCGTAGCCGCTCGGAAAGATCAGGCGGCCACCGGGAAACTGGCCCGTCAGGGCAGCGCTGGAGCTTGCGTCGAGGTGCACCGCTGCATACGCGGCGAGACCGATCAGAGCGAGCGTCCACACGCCCAGGAGCAGGGCGGCGCTCTGGCCGCGCTGGCGCCAGCAGGCGAACAGCGCGAATACGAGCAGGTAGAGCAGCGTCCGGTTGGCCCCTTCCCACGCATCGCCGGGCACGACCGCCCACGTGATCGAGAGGAAGCTGAGCGCCGTGTAGCCGGCCAGGCAGGCGAGCGCAATCTTCACGGCTGTCGAGATCTCGCCGGCGTGCAGCCCGACGGCGAGCACCGCCACCGCGAGCAGGCCCAGCACGATGAGGCCTCCGGGACCCCAATGCGTGACGGGATAGCCCGCCTGATCGGTCGCCCACGCGATGAACAAGGCGATCGCCGCGAGCGCGGGCACGGTGGCCGGCGCCGCGCGCAGCGGCGCCGTGAGCTTCGCCGTCATCGCGCCAACGATAATCCCCGCCGTGGAGGACTCCGCGGAGCTTGTCCGATTCTATGAGCAGGCGTACTCGCTCGAGCCCGAGCGGGCGAATCTCTACGCCCGCTGGCGCGCGCTCGGCGCGATCGGCAAGGCCGACCACGTGGTCGCCCTGTGCGAGCGGGCCGGGCTGCGGCCGCAGCGCACCCTCGATGTGGGCTGTGGCGACGGCGCGCTCGCCTGCGAGCTGCGTCACCGTGGCTTCGGTGGATCGCTCGCCGGCGTCGAGATCACCGAGGCGGCCGTGCGGATCGCGCGCGATCGCCCCGAGCTGGACGTCGTCGAGATCTACGACGGCACGCATCTGCCCTTCGCCGAGCGGACCTATGAGCTCGGCGTGCTCTCGCACGTGCTCGAGCACGTGCCGGATCCGGTGGCGCTGCTCGCCGAGGTCGCGCGGGTGTGCGGCGCCGTCGTGATCGAGGTGCCGCTCGAGCGCAACTGGTCGGCGCGTCGAGCGGGTAAGCGCGCGCACGCCGTGGAGGTCGGTCATCTGCAGGTGCTCGACCGTGGAGCCGCGCGCCGGATCGTCGCGAGCGCGGGCCTCGCGATCGTCGCCGAGCTCGACGATCCCCTACCGCACCGCGTTCACAGCTTCTTCGCCACCTCCGCGCGCGGCCGCGTCGCCGCCAGGGCCAAGTGGGGGTTGCGGGCGGGGCTCTACCGGCTTGCGCCCGGGCTCGCGCGGCAGGCGTTCACGCTCCACTGGGCATGTCTGTGCCGGCCGCCGGCCGGGTAGCCGCGGAGAACAGCAGGTTCAGGACTGTTCCCATCAGCTCGTCGGGGACGGCGTCGGGGTCGGCCAGCTTCTGGCGGGCGATCCCGTCCGCCAGGGCGTCGATCGCGACCGCGAGCTGCTCGGCGGGGATCGCGAGCTCGAGGTCGAACTCGCGCACCGCGTCGGCGATCAGCTGCGTGAGCACCTCGCGCATCTGGGCGAAGCGCGCCGCGACCTTCGGCCGCACCTCGGGGTCGCGCACGCCGTAGGCCCAGAACTCCATGAACAGCAGCAGCAGCTCGGGCTCCCGGTCGATCATGCTCATCCACTGCCGCGCGCCGCCCGTCGCGCGCTCGGCGACGGAGCTGCGCGCGCGCACGGCGGCCGCTAGCTCGCTCGCGTGCTCGGCGATCTCGCGCTCCATCAGCACGAGGAAGAGGTCCTCCTTGCCGTCGAAGTTCGAATACAGCGCACCGGTGGAGAAGCCGGCATCGGAGGCGATCTCCTCGACAGAGGCGCCGTGGAAGCCGCTGCGGGCGAACGCGCCGCGCGCCGCCGCCAGCAGCCGCTCGCGGGTGTTGGCGCGGCTCTGTTCGCGCGTGAGCCTCGTCCCGGCGGCACCGGCGGGAGCGCGGCCGTCGCGGCC
>DASZNB010000023.1:0-1843 GCA_035551395.1 Solirubrobacteraceae bacterium
GCTCGCCCGCCTCGGCGATGTTCGGCTGTCGGCACGCGATCCAGCTGGGGTCGCCGATCTCCAGGAGGCTCACCGGCTGGCGACGGATCCGGTCTTGCGGGCGCACGTGGCTCTCCGTCTCGTCATCGTGTTCGCCCACGCCGGCCAGTGGGATCCGGCGATCGAGCTGCTCGAGTCGGCCGAGCGCGATCCTGCACCGATCCCGGCCGCTCTGCGCGCCGAGCTCGCCGCGATCGGAGCGGTCGTCATGCTCCACGACCCGATGCGCCAGCGCGGCCTCGAGGCACGGCGTGCGGGCTACGAAGTGCTCGCGGCGCAGGACTCGTGGGGGTCCGCCGCGCTCGCCGCGGTGCTCGCCCAAGAGGCCTCGCACCGCGGGCGTCCCCAGAAGGCCGTGGCGCTCGCGCGCCGAGCGCTCGCGGACGGACGGCTGTTTGCCGATCGCGGCGCCGGCGGATGGGCGTCGCCGATGGTATTCGAGGCGCTCGTGCGCTCCGAGGAGCTCAATTTCGCATCCGAGACCATCGAGCACCTGCACTCGGCGGCGCTCGCCGCGGGCTCGACGATCGGCGAGATCACCGCGCTCGGGATGCGAGCCTGGATACACGCGATCCGTGGTGAGCTCGATGCGGCTGAGACCGCGTTGTCCAATGTCCTGGCGCTGGCCCAGGAGGCGGGCGTTTTGATGGGTGTGACCACGCTGCTCTTCGTCGGGGTCGACGTCCTGCTCGAGCGCCCGGCGATGGCTCATGTTGTCGATCTGGTCGAGGAAGTCGACCTCGGCCAGGACTTTCTGGAGACCGCCGCCGGGGGTATGTTGCTCGAGGTGCGCGGCCGCCTGCGCCTCCAGCGCCGCGACGCCGAGCGCGGGATCGCCGACGTGCGCGCCGCGGGCGCGATCTTCTCCGCTCTCGGCTTCGGCGCTTCGTACTCGGCCTGGCGGTCCATCGTGGCGCGTGCCCTCCCGGCCGGCGACCGCGAGCAGGCGCTCGAGCTGGCGCGCGAGGAGCTCGCGCTGGCGCGTCCCACGGGTCTCGCACTTCCTCAGGCGATTGCGGTGCGCGCCCTCGGGATGCTTGACGGCTCTGTAGCCGGACTCGAGTTGCTGCGCGAGTCGGTGGCGCTGCTCGAGCATTCGCAGGCCCGGCTCGAGCACGCGCGCTCGCTTGTCGAGCTCGGCGCCGCACTGCGTCGCGCGAACCGTCGCGCCGACGCTCGCGAACACCTCGCTCAGGGGTGCAGGCTGGCGCACGCCTATGGCGCCGAGGCGCTGCGCCGGCAGGCCGAACAGGAGCTGACCGCATGCGGCGGCAGGCGCGCGCGGCTCGAACTGAGCGGACGTGAGTCGCTGACCGCAAGTGAGCTCCGCGTCATCGAACTGGCGGCCGCGGGCGCGACCAACAGCGAGATCGCGGGCGACCTCTACGTCAGCCTGAAGACTGTCGAGACACACTTGTCCCGCGCGTATCGCAAGCTCGGGCTCTCGGGCCGGGGCTCACGGCGGCGACTGCGGGAAGTCCTGAGCATGCCGGGCTCGTCCTGAGGCCTGGACAGACCAACGTTCGCCAGAGCGACGTAGCGCCGCGGATCTGCCAGTTCGACGGCCGCCATCTTCACCATCGCACGCTACGCCGCACACGACGGAGCCAAGTCCTCGCCGCCCCCTGCACTCGTCCGCATCGGCGCCGGGCCAGGAGCGACCGACGATCGGGGTATCACCTAACGTGAACGCGCGCGCTGTCTACGACGCTGCTGCGGGCATTATTCAAGCAAGGGGCGGCCATAGGGCTTTGTGGTGCCACGGTGCTGCCGATGCTCGTGGCGGTCTCCGTCGCCTTGGGAG
>DASZNB010000024.1:0-7989 GCA_035551395.1 Solirubrobacteraceae bacterium
CTCGAGCAGCGCATGCGCGCCGCGATCGGCGACGCGAAGACGTGCCCGCACGGGCACCCGATCGTCGCCGGGGCCAGGCTCGCCGGCGTGCCCCTCGCCGACGTCGAGCTGGGCGCCGCCGTGCGCATCCTGCGCTTCGAGAACGAGGCCGAGGACCTGCTGCACTACCTCAAGGCCGCCGGCGTCGAGCCGGGGCTGAACGGGGTGCTCGCCGAGCGCGACGATCAGCACGTCGCGGTGCGCGCCGCCGACGGCACCGTGCTGAGCGTGACCCCTAGCGTCGCCGAGACCGTCTCGGTGATCGCCGACCCCTCACCGCCGCCACGAACGGCGCTTCCCGAGCAGCTCGTGCTCGGCCAGCGCTACGGGCGCTAGAGCGAGCGGTAGGCCTCCGCCAGTCGCGTGACGCCGGCGTCGATCTGCTCGGGCGTGACACCGGAGTAGGCCAGGCGCAGGGTGTTGCCGCCCCCTTCGAGCAGAAAGTCGGTGCCCTTGACGAACGCCACGCCGCGGTCGGCGGCGGCGGCGAAGAGGGCGTTCACGTTGGCGGCCTCCGGCAGCGTGACCCACATGAAGTACCCCCCCTGCGGCGCCACGAAGCGAGCCTCGGGCAGCTCACGCTCGAGCGCCGCTGCGAGCGTGTGGGCGCGCTCGGCCAGCGCCGCCTTGACCGTTTCGATCGAACGGTCGATGGCCCCGGAGGCGCAGAACTCGTAGACGATCGACTGCGCGACCATGTTCGGCGAGATGTAGGTGTTGGTCGCCAGCTGGGCGATCGCCGCGATCAACTCCGGCGGTCCGACGAGGTAGCCGACGCGGATGCCGGGACACACGGTCTTCGAGAACGACGACGCGTACACGACTCGCTCAGAGTCCATCGAGAGCATCGTCGGGAGCGTCTCGCCGCTGAAGCGCAGCGCCACGTAGGGGTCGTCCTCGAACACGAGGAAGCCGTGGTCTCTGGCGAGCTCGAGCAGGTGGCGGCGCTTGTCGTAGGAGAGCGTGTAGCCGGCCGGGTTCTGGAAGTTGGGGATGATGTGTGCGAGCGTCGGGCGGACGCCGCCGGCGAGCAGGCGCGCGAGCGCCTCGGTGTCGATCCCGTCGGGCGCGAGGTCGACCGCGTGCACGCTCGCGCCGCGCTGGCGCAGCGACAGCAGCGTGCGGTCGTAGGTGGGCCGCTCGACGATCACCTCGTCACCGGCGCGGACGAGCTGCTCGAACAGGAACGCGTCTGCCTGCATCGAGCCGTTCGTCACCAGCACGCGCTCGGGCTCGACGCCGTGCTGGTCGGCGATCCAGCTGCGCAGGCGCGGATAGCCGATCGAGGTGCCGTATGCGGTCGCCCCCGCGGGGTCGCTCTCGAAGGCTCGGACGGCGGCGTCGCGGAGTCCGTCGACGTCGACGATGTCGAGCGAGGGGGCGCCGCGGGCAAAGGAGATCGTGGGTCCGGAGGGCGTGCTCACAGCGGCGTAGCTTAGGCGCCCGAGCAGCTCGTCGTAGTCGTGGGTGAGCTCGCGCGCCGCGCGCTCGAGGTGATCGCGGAAGCGCAGGAGCTCCTCAGGCCCCCCGTGCTTCGGCGCCGGGGCCGCGGGCGTCGGGCGGGGCGGCCCACCGGCGGGTGCGGGCCCCGCGGGGTAGTGCACGGCGGCGCCGGGGACCGGTGCGCGGCGCTCGCGCACGCGCGAGTGCCGCTCGAAGGCCTCATCCACGATTCGGCTCCAGCCTGCCTCCGTGCCCGGCTCGGGCGAGCGATCGGCGGGGCGCGCCGGGGGCGGGGTGCGCTGCGCCGGAGCCTCGTATGCGCCGCCCGCGCGCGCGTGGGCGTCAGGCGTCGCGAACGAGTCGGGCGCGGAGGCGGAGTCGGGCGCGGTGGGGGAGCCGGACGCGGTCAGGGACCCGAGCGTGCGCTCGAGCTCGAGGATCTTGCGCTCGAGCTCGTCAAGCGTCCTGGCGACCTCCTGGTCCATGGGGGCCTAGCGTACCGGCAGCGCGGAAAACGCAAAGGCCCAGAGGCCCCGGCGGTGAACCTCAGCTCGTCTTCAACGAGGCGCCGCCGAGGACCTCGACGGCGATGCGGGCCGCCTCGGTCGGCGTGCGACCGACGCGCACGCCCCTGGCTTCCAGCGCCTGGGCCTTGGCGGCCGCGGTCCCGGCGCTGCCGGAGACGATCGCGCCGGCGTGGCCCATCTGCTTGCCCGCCGGGGCCGTGAACCCAGCGATGTAGGCGACCACCGGCTTGCTCATGCGCTCGGCGATGTACTCGGCGGCCTCCTCCTCGGCGGAGCCGCCGATCTCGCCCGAGAGCACGACGAGCGCCGTCTCGGGGTCGTTCTCGAACAGCTCGAGGATGTCCACGAACGAGGATCCCGGGACGGGGTCGCCGCCGATCCCGACGATCGTGCTGCAGCCGAAGCCGGCCAGGGCGATCTCGTTTCCGATCTGGTAGGTCAGCGTGCCCGAGCGCGAGACGACCCCGACGTTGCCGGGCTTGAAGAAGGCCGCCGGGATGATGCCGACGTTGGCCTTGCCTGGCGAGAGGATGCCGGGACAGTTGGGGCCGATCAGGCGGGTGCCCGGATGGTCGCGCTTGACCGTGTTGTAGACGCGCAGCTCGTCGTGGGCAGGGATGCCCTCGGTGATCGTGATCACCAGCTCGACGCCCGCCGCGGCCGCCTCGAGGATCGAGTCGGCGGCGAAGCGCGGGGGCACGAAGATCATCGCCACGTTCGGCTGCACCTGCTCGACGGCCTGCTCCCAGCTGTCGAACACCGGGATGCCCTCGACGTCCTGGCCACCCTTGCCCGGCGTGACGCCGCCGACGACGTTGGTCCCGTAGTTACGGTTGTTGAGCGTGTGGAAGCTGCCCTCCCGGCCGGTGATGCCCGCGACGCAGAGACGCGTGCGCTCGTCGACGAGGACAGACATCAGGCCGGCGCCCCGACGCTCTGCCCGGCCGCAAGCGCGACGACCATCTCGGCGGCCTCGTTCATCGTCTTTGCCGAGTAGACGTTCTCGAGGGCGGCCTCGCCCAGCAGGCGGCGTCCCTCGACATCGTTGGTGCCGTCGAGCCGCACCACGAACGGCACCGACGGCTTGATCTGCTCGAACGCCGCGATCAGTCCGAGCGCCACCTCGTCACAGCGCGTGATCCCAGCGAAGATGTTCACGAGGACCGCCTTGACCGCGTCGTTCGCGAGGATCAGATCGACTGCCTGCTTGATCGTCTCCGCGTTCGAGCCGCCGCCGGCGTCGAGGAAGTTGGCCGGCGCGCCGCCGGCTTGGGAGACGACGTCCAGTGTCGACATCACGAGGCCGGCACCGTTGCCGAGGATGCCGATGTCGCCGTCGAGCTTGACGTACTGGACGCCCTCCTCCTTGGCCCGGCGCTCGAGCGGATCTTCGTTCTCGCTGTCGGACAACGACTGGTTCTCGGGGTGGCGGTATAGCGCGTTGCCGTCCAGCGAGACCTTCGCGTCGAGCGCCTTGACCTCGCGACCACCGGCTTCGCCGGCGGTGCCCGGTGTCACGATCAGCGGGTTGATCTCGGCCAGCGTCGCGTCCTCCGCCAGCCACACCTCGTACAGCGCGAGGAGCGCGTCGGCGACGCCGTCGACCACATCAGGGTCGGCGCCGCCTTCGCTGGCGATCCGCAGCGCCTCGGCGCGGGACAGGCCGGCGAGCGGATCGACGTGATGGCGGATCAGCTTCTCGGGCGTCTTCTCGGCCACCTCTTCGATGTCGATGCCGCCCTCGACGCTGAACATCACGAGCGGCTGCTTGGCTGAGCGGTCGAGCAGGACTGAGGCGTAGTACTCGGAGGCGATATCCGACGCGTGCTCGATCCACACCGTTCTGACGGTGTGTCCCTTGATGTCCATGCCGAGGATGTTGGCCGCGTGCTCGCGGGTCTCGGCCTCGTCGGCTGCGAGCTTGACGCCGCCGGCCTTGCCGCGCCCGCCGATCAGCACCTGGGCCTTGACGACGACGGGGTAGCCGACCTCGGCCGCCGCCGCAACGGCGTCCTCGACGGTGCTCACCGGCTTACCGGAGGACACCCTCAGTCCGTGACGGGCAAACAGCTGCTTGCCCTGATACTCCAGCAGGTCCATCGCGGCGCGGGACTCTAACAGCAAGCTGCAAGATCGCCCGCAGAAGTGGCTCCGAGCCGAACGGTGCCGCGCCGCGGGCGAGCGCGCGGCATAATGCCCGCGCGATGCCGATTCCCAAGAACGTCACCTTCGTCACTTTCGATGTCTACGGCACGCTGATCGACTGGGAGACCGGCATCTACGACGCGTTTGCCAAGGAGGCCGCGCGCGACGGTGTCGAGATCGACCGCAACGTCCTAATGCCGATGTTCCAGGAGATCTCCCGCGAGATCGAGGGCGGCTCCTACGAGCTGTACGCGGAGGTTCTGCGGCGCACCGCGATCGAGATCGCCAAACGGTTGGACTGGCCGCTGGAGCCCTCGCGCTCGGGCTTCCTGCCCGACTCGGTGCAGCGCTGGATGCCCTTCAAGGAGACCAGCGTGCAGCTTCAGAAGCTCGGCAAGAAATACAAGCTCGGGCTGCTGTCGAACATCGACGACAAGCTGCTGGGCCAGACCCGCCGTCACATCGGTGTGGACTTCGACCTCGTCGTCACCGCGCAGCAGGTGCGCTCCTACAAGCCCGAGCTGCCTCACTTCACCGAGTGCGCCAGGCGCATGGGCGGCAAGCGCGGTTGGGTGCACGTCGCGGCCAGCCACTACCACGACGTGACTCCGTGCGTCAAACAGCGGGTGCCCGTGATCTGGGTCAACCGCAACAAGGAGACGCTCGACTCTTCGCAGAAGAAGCCGACGGCCGAGGTCCCGAACCTCAAAGAGGCCGCCAAGCTCCTCGGCGTGAGCTGAGCCCGTGCAGGCGATCGCCCTGCACCCCGATGTACTGCTCGTCAGCAGCGCGCTGCTGCAGCTCAACTGCGTGATCGTCCGCGGCGGTGTGCAGACGCGAGGAGCCGCCGAGCGCGCGGAGACGTTCGTGGTCGACTCGCCCCTGCTGCCCGAGGAGCTCGACGCGCTGCCGGCGCTGATCGAGCAGGCTCGGTTCCCGGCGCCAAGCGGGCTGCTCGCGACCCACGGCGACTGGGATCACCTGCTCGGGCGGCTCGCCTTCCCCTCCGCCGCGCTCGCCTGCGGCGAAGCCACCGCCGAGCGTCTTCAGCGCCGCCCAGGGGAGGCCCAGCGCGAGCTGCGCGCTTTCGATGAAGACCTGATGATCGAACGTGCCCGGCCGCTCGCGCTCGGCGCGCTGCAGGCGCTGCCCGTGCCGGGACGCTGTGCGATCGGCGAGCGCGAGCTGGAGATCCATCCGGCCGCCGGACACACGGCCGACGGCATCGCGATCCTCGTCGGCTGGGCCGGCGTGCTGATCGCGGGCGACTACCTCTCGCCGGTGGAGTTGCCGACGCTGAACGAGGGGGGCGACCCCGGCGCCTACCTCGAGACGCTCGAGCGCCTGCGCGAATTGAGCGGGAGGGCCGACCACGTCGTCCCCGGCCACGGCCCGGCACTAGATTGCCCGCGCGCGCTGGAACTACTCGAAGAGGACGTCACCTACCTGCGCGCGCTGATCGAGCTGGGCAGCGAGGCGAAGCTCCCGGCCGGTCGCCGCGGCGCCGAGCAGCGCCGGCTGCACGCCGCGAACGTCGCGGCGCTCTAGCTCGCCGTCGGGCTCTCGATCGTGGCGATCGGGGCGCCGGCCTGGATCGGCGCGCCCTCGGCGATCGGCAGATCGACGATCGTTCCGGCCTTGTGGGCGGTGATCTCGTTCTCCATCTTCATCGCCTCGATGATGCACAGCAGCTGCCCCTCCTCGACCATGTCCCCGGCCTTGACGAGCACCTTCCACATGTTGCCCTGCAGGGGGGAGGGCAGGACGTCGGGGCCGCCCGCGCCGCCCGAGGACTTGCGCTCTCCGCGTCGCGGGGCGGCGCGCCCCGCCCCGGTTCCGTTGGCGCTCGCGGGGGCGCCCGCCGCGCCGCCGCCGGCGAATGGGGGCCCGAGCACGCGCACGTCGAAGCGTCGGCCCGAGACCTCCACGGCATAGGTCTGCTCGACGGTCTCGGGCTGCTCCCCTGGGGCGGGAGCCGCGGGCGCGGGGAAGGCGAGCGTCTTCAGCCACTGCTTGTCCTCGAGCAGGTCCCTACAGGTCTCGCCCCTGGCCCACTGCTCGGTCGCCAGCAGCGCCTGGTGGAAGGGGATCAGCGTGTTCAGGCCCTCGATCTCGAATTCGCCCAGGGCGCGCAGCATGCGCCGCGTCGCCTGCTGGCGGTCGGCGTCCCAGACGATCAGCTTGGCGACCATCGGGTCGTACATCGGCGAGACCTCCCCGCCTGCCTCGACGCCCGAGTCCACCCGCACGCCCGGGCCGGTGGGCTCACGATAGGCGCCGATCTTGCCGGGCGCGGGGGCGAAGTTCTTGGAGGCGTCCTCGGCGTTGATGCGGCACTCGATCGCGTGTCCGCGCAGCACGACGTCCTCCTGCGCGTAGGCGAGCTCATCACCCGCGGCAGCGCGGATCCCCTCCTTGACGATGTCGATGCCCGTCGTCATCTCCGTCACGCAATGCTCGACCTGCACGCGCGTGTTCATCTCCAGGAAGAAATAGTCGGCCTCACCGGCCCCGCCCCCCTCGGGCGCGGAGAACAATCCCTCGATCGTGCCCGCGCCGACGTAGTCGACGGCCCGCGCCGCGTTCACGCCGATCTCGCCGATACGCGCGCGCATCGCGGGGTCGACGATCCACTCGGGCGCCGGAGACTCCTCGATGACCTTCTGGTGGCGACGCTGGATCGAGCAGTCGCGCTCGCCCAGGTGGATGACGTTGCCGTGGCGGTCCGCGAGCACCTGGACCTCGACGTGGCGCGGGTCGTGCAGGTAGCGCTCGAGGTAGACAGTCGGGTCGGAGAAGAACTTCTCGCCTTCGCGGCTGGATCCCTCGAAGGCGCCCTCGAGCTCGTCCTCGCTCATCGCGACGCGGAAGCCCTTGCCGCCGCCCCCGCCGGCGGCCTTGACCGCCACCGGGAAGCCGACCTGCTCGCGGGCGATTCGCAGGGCGTCGGCGACGCTCTCGACCGGCTCGATGGTGCCGGGGACGATCGGCACGCCGGCGGCCTGCATCAGCTCGCGCGCCTTGGTCTTCGATCCCATCGCCTCGATCGCACTGGCGGGAGGGCCGATGAAGACGATGTCGGCGTCTGCGCAGGCCTGCGCAAAGGGCGCGTTCTCGGCGAGGAAGCCGTAGCCGGGATGAATCGCCTCGGCGCCCGAACGGCGCGCGGCGTCGAGGATCTTCTCGACGCTGAGGTAGTTCTCCGCGGCCGGTCCGTCGCCGAGGTTGTAGGACTCGCCGGCGCGACGCACGTGCGGAGCGTCGCGATCGAGCTCGGAGTAGACGGCCACGCTTGCCACGCCGAGCTCCTCGAGCGCGCGCACGACGCGGACGGCGATCTCGCCGCGGTTGGCTACCAGGACCTTGCTGAACATCGGCCGCGGAAGCTTAGCGAGCGCCACCCGGCGGGCAGCGACTCGGCCCCCGAGCTGCAGCGACTCGGCCTCCGAGCTGCGCCACCCGGCGGGCAGCGACTCGGCTCCGAGCTGCGACGGCGGCTCAGGCGGCGCCGCTGATCATCCCCGCGCCGACCGTGCGGTTGCTGTCGTGGTCGATCAAGATGAAGCTGCCGGTGCGGCGGTTGCTCGTGTAGGGATCGAACACCAACGGCACGCTCGTGCGCAGGTGCACGTGACCGATGTCGTTGAGGGCCAGCTCGCCGGGCGCGGGCACGCGACCGAGCGTGTGCACGTCGACGACGTCCTCGATCGCGTCGACGATCGCGGTGGCCTCGCGCGAGGTCTGCTTGAGCAGGTAGCGAGAGCCTGGGCGCAAGGGCTCGTCGGTCATCCAGCAGACGTCCGCCTCGAGCTCGCGCGCGACGAGCGGCAGCTCG
>DASZNB010000025.1:0-22743 GCA_035551395.1 Solirubrobacteraceae bacterium
GGCCGTGCAGCGCCTGGCGCAGCACGACGCCCGGGACGAGCAGCGTGCGCAGCCATCCGACGAACGCAGCCCGGCGGGTCGCAAAGGTGGGCGGCGGCACGTTCCCGCGATACACCGGCGTCTCGATCGCGACGGCTTTCAAACCGCCGCGCGCCGCCGTGTAGATGCTGTGCCCCGAGTCGCGACTCGCCAGCAGCGCCGGCGTCGCGGTGCAGTAGTCGACGCCGGCCGGCGTGCGAGCCGCGGCGCTGCGCGCGAGTTCGGCGGAGGTGAGGCAGTAGTAGCCGCGGGTACCGGGGGGAACCACCCGCAGCGCGGCGGCAGTCGCGGCGGCGGCGGCCGCGGTGGCGGCAGCACTCGACGCTGAGCGCGCCGTGCGCGGCTTGGTCGCGTGTCCGGCGACCCGCGCGTCGAAGATGGCGAGTTCCGGCGCGCGAACGAGCGCCGCGAGGCCGAGGCTCTGAAGCTCGGGGTAGCGCCGCAGCGTGTGCGCCCAGTGCACCCACCGGCCGAGTTCTGCCGCCGAGGCCTTTGGGTTGCCGGCAAAGAACGTGCTCGCGCTGATGCCGAGCTCTTCCTCGCGCTGGATCGCGAGCTTCAGCGTCGAGGCCATGCTCGCGGTCGTCTGCGGGAAGGCCTTGCGTTCGTTGCGCGCGTCCGAGCGCGCGACCGCGTGCGCTCCGAGCAGCGCGGCGATCGTCCCGACGACGACGCACAGGACCGCGACCGCGGCCCATACGGCCTTGCGCCCGCCGGCGATGTCGCCTACCCGACCCAATCTGCCCGGCGTCGCGGCCGCACGCGTTTCGTTCCCGCCCGTGCCCTGCGTCTCGGGTCTGGGCGGAATGCTCTGCTCGCCCGGCTGCGCCGGGACGTCGGTCGGGGCGCCGGCGCCGCCGCCGGCGTCGGGCTCAGGGCCGTTGTCAATCTCGCTGTCGGGCATAAAAAGGTGTTGGGGTCCGCGGAAAAGATGCGCCGCGTGTGGGATCGAGCCTGCGGGGCGAGGACTGGCTGATGCTGCGGTGATATCGACGAATTACCGATGCCGGCCACCCGTGCAAGACGGCTTGCGCCGCCTCAGCTCTCAGCGGCCTGCGCGATGGCTCGCACGAGCGCGGCGGCCCCGTCGCGGAGCACGGGTTCGCCATGAGACACGAGCACGCGCTCGATCGGGAGCTCGACGAGCGCGCGCAGCAGCTCGACAAGGGCCGGGCGGTCGACGTGCACATCTTCGAGCCAGCTCTGCGGACAGACCTGCAGACCCCCGCCGCGGGCCCCGATCAGGCGGTCACCGGCGACGAGCGCCGCCACCGCCGGCAGCCAGAACATCGTCTCGCCTGCTCCGCGCAGCGGGTGCGGCGTGATTCCCGCGGGAACCGCGTTCCACGCCCGCGACGTCGTCGACCGATAGCGCTCGGCGAGCTCCTCGCGGTCGCGCCGGTGCCAGCGGATCGTCGTGAGGATGCTGACCGGCCGGCCGCCGATCCGCTCATCGAGCCAGTCCAGGAACGCGGCGCGATCCTCGGACGGGAGCAGCGGGTCGATCAGCGCGACGGCGTCGGGCAGCTCGTAGAGGACCGATCCGACCTGCTCGTCCCAGTCGCCCGAGCTGCCGGGCGCGGCACGCGCATTCCAGTCGGGGTGCGGCGCTGTCCAACGCAACAGCCCGGGCACGATCTCGACTGCGCGCACGAGCCGATCCTAGGACCTCGAATGGCGTCCGCGAGCAGCGGGCCGCCGGGGAGCGGGCTCGCCTCGACAGCCACCTCGCGCCGACGCCGGTAGGCTGCCTCGATGGAGCCGGCAAGCGTGGGCATGCTCGTGAAGGTCGCCGCCGGCGGCCCGGTGCTCGACGGCATCGTGTTCGATACGCCGAGCAGCACAAAGACGGTGGTCGCCGTCGTCGACCCCGTCCGCGGGCCCCTGTTCCGGACGGTGCCTGCGAGGACGCTGAGCGAGCGCGCCGAGGAAGGGCCCGCCGATCGAGCGCTTCGCCTGCTCGTCCGCCGCACGCCCTCGCCCGTGGCCAGCGCCGCACGCGGCGGGGCGGCTTCCGGGCACGGAAGCCCCGGTCACGCGCGTGGCGCGATGCACCGCACGACCGGCAAGTAGCCTCCGCCAGCGAGGCTCAGCTTCAGATCGCGACGTGCCTGGCGGCAATGCCGCCCGGTGCGTGGCAGAGTTCAGCGATGCTCGCGCCCGAGCCAGAACAGGCCAGCCCGCGAGGCGGAATGCCGCCGTCGGGCGACCAGCTCGAGATCGTCCACGGCGAGCAGCGCGCGGGCATCGTCGAGGTCGGTGGCGGCATCCGTCACTACTCGGTGGGCGCGCGCGACGTGCTCGACCCCTACCCGCTCCTGGAGATCTGCGACGGCGCCCACGGGGCGCCGCTGATCCCGTGGCCGAACCGGCTCGCCGACGGCCGCTACAGCTTTGACGGCGAATCCCATCAGCTCGCGCTCAGCGAGCCGGAGCGTCACAACGCGATCCACGGCCTGCTGCGCTGGCGCTCCTGGCGCGCACTGACGCAGGAGCGCTCCTCGGTCACCATGGGCACACGGCTGCAGCCGATGCCCGGCTACCCGTTTGCCCTCGAGCTTCAGATCGCCTACGAGCTCGGCGAGGCAGGTCTGTGCGTCACGACGACGGCGAGGAACGTCGGCCCGCGGCGCTGTCCGTACGCTGCGGGCCAGCACCCCTATCTGTCGCCGGGGAGCGGCACGATCGACGACTGCACGCTGGAGCTGCCTGCGGCCGTCCGCGTCCTGACCGACGCCCAGCGCAAGCTGCCCACAGGAACCGAGGGGGTGGCCGGCACCGGCTGCGACTTCCGCACCGCTCGGCGCCTCGGCGACCGGCAAGTGGACAGCGCCTACACGGAGCTTGCAAGGACACCCGACGGGCGCGCCACCGTTCGGCTCGGCGCAGCCGACGGGCGGACCGTCGAGCTGTGGGTCGACGAAAGCTATCCGGTGATCGAGATCTACACCGGCGACGCGCTCGGGCGCGAGCGCCGGCGCCGCGGTCTCGGCGTGGAGCCGATGACCTGCCTCCCGAACGCGCTGCACAGCGGCGACGGCATCGTCGTGCTCGAGCCGGGTCGCGAGCACGTGACGAGGTGGGGCGTGCGCCTGCGCTGAGCGACAGGCCCTTCCTCAGACGGCGAACCGCTCTGCGTCGCCGCGCTTGAGCTCGAGCCCGATCCCGGGGTGCCCGAGGTCGGGCCAAAGAGCCCCGTCGCGCAGCTCCGGCAGGCCGTCGAAGAGCATCTGCTCGATGCGCGTGTGGTCGTGGAAGTACTCCAGGTGCAGCAGGCTCTCGACGGCGCACGCCGGGTGCACGTGGATCGCGGGCCCGCAGTGGAAGGAGAGCGGCAGGCTGCGCGCGTGAGCGAGACCGCCGATGCGCAGCAGCTCGCTGACGCCGCCGCAGCGCGTGATGTCGACCTGCAGGACATCGACGGCGCCCGCCTCGAGCATGCGCAAGAAGTACGGCGCGTCGTAGCCGTACTCGCCGGCCGCGATCGCCATACCCGCCGGGGCCCTGTCGCGCAGCAGGCGCAGCCCGGCGAGGTCATCGGAGCTGACGGGCTCCTCCAGCCAGCTGACGGCGCTCTCGGCCGCGAACCGCTCGGCCAGCGCGAGGGCCTGCTTGCGCGAGTACGCGCCGTTGGCGTCGACCATCAGCTCCGCAGCGGTGCCGATCGCCTCGCGCGCCGCGCGCACGCGCTGGGGATCCTCGCGCGGGTGTGCGCCGACCTTCATCTTCACGCGCGGGATGCCCTGCTCGATCCAGGCGGCCAGCTGCTCCTGCAGGCGGTCCTCGGGGTACGCCGTGAAGCCGCCCGAGCCGTACACGGGCACGCATTCGTGCGCGGCGCCGAGGACGCTTGCGAGCGGCGCGTCGAGAAGGTGCGCGTGCAGGTCCCAGAGCGCCACGTCGACGGCCGATATCGCCATCGACGCGATGCCCGGACGGCCGAGGTTGCGTATCGCGTGAACCATCGCCGACCACGCCCGCGCGGGCGCACGGGCGCTCAGCCCACAGACGACGCCGGCCAGCTTGCTCTCGATCAGCCGCGCGGTCGAGACGTCGGCGTAGGTGTACCCGAGTCCGACCATGCCCTCGGCATGGGCGTGCACGACGACGATCGTCGTCGAATCCCACCGCAGCGTGCCGTCGCCCTCGGGCGCGTCGGTTGGGATCGTGTAGGCCTGTACCTCGAGCTGCTCGATGCGCGCAGCGCCTGACCGTGGCATCGGGACTCCGTTCGCGTGGTTGGCTGGTCTGCTCCGCCAAACGCAAGTTTGCCCGCTCGCGTCCGAGCGCAACCTCGGGCTTAGCCGCGGCTGGCCGCGGGTACCGGCACGTCGGAGGTCAACGAGTCGATCGAAGGGCGGACATCATGAGCAAGACTGCCGGCGACAACCTGTGTGAGCGTCTGATCGAATGGGACGTGCAAACCGTCTACGGCTTTCCCGGAGACGGCATCAACGGGATCCTCGGTGCTCTTCGCCGCCACCAGGACCGGCTGCGCTTCGTGCAGACCCGACACGAGGAGATGGCGGCCTTCATGGCCTGCGGCCACGCGAAGTTCACGGGTGAGGTGGGCGTCTGCATGGCGACATCGGGCCCCGGCGCGATCCACCTGCTCAACGGCCTCTACGACGCCAAGCTCGACCACCAGCCGGTCGTCGCGATCGTCGGGCAGACCTTCGTCCGAGCGCTCGGTGGCGACTTCCAGCAGGAGGTCAAGCTGCTGCAGCTCTACAGCGACGTCGCGTCGTCCTTCTGCGAGCAGGCGAACGACCCCTCGACGGTGCGCCACCTGATCGATCGGGCGCTGCGAATCGCGCAGACCGAGCGGACCGTCACGTGCGTGATCGTGCCTGCGGACGTGCAGGACATGGAAGCCGTCGAGGCCCAGCCGCACAAGACCCACACGGTGCACTCCGGAGTGGGCTACTGGCCCGCCCGGCTGGTGCCGGCGAAGGAGCAGCTGCAGCAGGCGGCGGACATCCTCAACGCCGGCGAGCGCGTGGCGATGCTCGTCGGACAGGGCGCGCTGCACGCGACCGACGAGGTCGTCGCGGTCGCCGACGCGCTTGGCGCGGGCGTCGCCAAGGCGCTGCTCGGCAAGGCGGCGGTGCCCGACGACGTGCCCTTCTGCACCGGCAGCATCGGCCTGCTCGGCACGCGGCCGAGCTGGGACATGATGCAGGACGCCGACACGCTGCTGATGGTCGGCTCGAGCTTCCCCTACTCCGAGTTCCTGCCCAAGGAAGGGCAGGTCAAAGCCATCCAGATCGACCTGCTCGGACGGATGCTGAGCATCCGCTACCCGATGGACCTGGCGCTCGAGGGCGACAGCCGCGAGAGCCTCAAGGAGCTGCTCCCGCTGCTGCACCGCAAGGCCGACCGCGGCTGGCAGCAGCAGATCGAAACGAACGTCGAGCACTGGTGGCGGCTGATGGACGAGCAGGGCGAGCCGGCCGACCGCGATGGCCGCGTGCGCCCGCAAGGCGTCTTCGCAGCGCTCTCCGCGCAGCTCCCCGACCGCGCGATCCTCTCCAGCGACTCGGGCTCGGCCGCCAACTGGTACGCCCGCCACATCCGCATCCGGCGCGGCATGAAGGCGATGCTGTCGGGCAACCTCGCCACGATGGTTCCGGGCGTGCCGTACGCGATCGCTGCCAAGTTCGCCTTCCCCGGGCGCGTGTCCGTGGCGATGGTCGGCGACGGCGCGATGCAGATGGGCGGCATGGCGGAGATGCTGACGGCCGCGAAGTACTACAGGACCTGGGAGGACCCCCGGCTCGTCGTGCTCGTGCTGACGAACGAGGACCTCAACCAGGTCACCTGGGAGCAGCGGGTGATGGAGGGCGACCCCGCCTTCGCGGCCTCCCAGGAGATTCCCTACGTGGACTACGCGCGCTGGGCCGAGATGATCGGCCTGCGCGGGATCAACATCACGAGCTCTGAGCAGATCGAGGAGGCCTGGCGCGAGGCGTTGAGCGCGGACCGCCCTGTGATCATCAGTGCGCTGAGCGATCCGAACGAGCCACCGCTGCCGCCGCACATCAGCTTCGAACAGGCCGAGGCGTTCGCCAAGTCGATCGCGGCCGATCCGCGCGGCGGGCTTCCCGGCGCGGTCGAGGCGCTGCGCGAGAAGGCCCACGAGTTCATGCCGGGGCGCTGAGGTGCCTCGCGCGCTCACGCGCCGCGGCAGAAGCCCGGACGCCGAGCACAGGATCGACCGCTGGGTCGCCAACGTGCAGCACGGCCGCTTCGAGCGTTCGCTGTCGGCGCTGACAGCCGTCTCGGCGCTGATCACGACGGCCGAGGTGTACGCCGAGCACTACCGAGCGAGCTTCGCCAACAAGATGATGTGGAGCCCGATCCTCGTCACGCCGCCGGTCGTCGTCGCGGGCGTCGCCGGTGTCTACAGCAGGCGCTGGGCGAAGACCGCCCTGCCGATCGCCTCCGCGGTGTACGCCGCCGATGGCCTGATCGGCCAGTTCTTCCACGTGCGCGGGGTCGCGCGTCGCCCCGGCGGCTTCCAGCAGGCGAGCTACAACATCCCGATGGGGCCGCCGATCGTGGCGCCCGGGCTGATGTCGATCGTCGGCTTCATGGGGCTGCTGGCGGCCGTGCTGCGGCGGGAGGACTAGCGCGGTGGTCGATCTGCGCGCCGCGAGTCACCTTCCGAACCTCCGTCCCGACGGCCGCGCGCGCGAGCCCGGCTGGCTGCCGCGCCAGCGCCGGGGAGTCACGCCGCAGATGATCGGGCGCTACCCCGACTACGACGTCCTGCGCTCGCAGGCCGATTGGGACGAGGCGACCCGGGCCGTCGTGACCGCGCGTCTGCGTCCGCCGCAGCCGCTCGCGTTCTTCGCGGCCGAGCAGGAGTCAACGCTGCGGGCCTTCTGCGACGTGCTGCTCGCGCAGGACGACGAGCCCCGGGTGCCGGTCGTCGAGCTGCTCGACGCAAAGCTCGCCGCCGGCCAGCTCGACGGCTACCGCTACGAGGACATGCCCGACGATCGCGAGACCTGGCGCCTGGTGCTCGAAGGACTCGACGCTGTCGCCGAGCACTGGCACGGCAGAGCGAGCTTCGCGCAGTGCGCGCCGGCCGATCAGCAGGGCATCCTCGACGCCTTTGCCGAGGGCCGGCTCGCCGGTCGCGGCTGGCAGCAGTTGAACGTCTCGCGGGCGTGGTCGGTGTGTACGCGGATGGCGCTCGAGGCGTTCTACTCGCACCCCTGGGCCTGGAACGAGATCGGCTTCGGCGGCCCCGCCTACCCGCAAGGCTATATGCGGCTGGGGCCGCTGAGCGTGCTCGAGCCTCGCGAGCGCCCCGGGGCCAGCGACGAGGACCCGGTGCGCCTGGCGCCGGAGCCGCGGGCGTGATCGCGAACCTGCTGAAGGGCTCGCGCGGGCCGGCCGCGAACGACTCGCGCCACCTGCTCGACGTTCATCGCCGCGACCTGCCGGGCGAGGACACGATGCGCCGCTACGGCGAGAGCGAGGAGGTCGACCTGCTGATCGTCGGCGCCGGGGCCGGCGGGTCGGTGCTCGCTCAGCGCCTGGCACGCCGCGGATGGCGGATCGTGATCCTCGAGGCCGGGCCCTTCTGGCATCCCGACGAGGATTGGGTCTCCGACGAGGCCGGCTCGCACCGCCTGTACTGGAACGAGACGCGGATCATCGGGGGATCCGACCCGATCTCGATGGGCAAGAACAACTCCGGCCGTGGGGTGGGCGGCTCGATGGTGCACTACGCCGGCTATACGCCGAGGTTCCACCCGTCGGACTTCGAGACGATGACGCGCGACGGCGTCGGCGCTGACTGGCCGATCTCCTACGAGGAGCTGAAGCCCCACTATCAGGAGCTCGAGCGCGAGCTGCCCGTGGCGGGGCAGAACTGGCCGTGGGGAGACCCCCACTCCTATCCGTTCTCCCCCCACCCGGTCAGCGGTGCGGCACAACTCCTCTGGCACGGCGCCCTGGAGCTCGGGATCGAGATGCGCGCCGGGCCCGTCGGCATCGTCAACGGCACGTTCGGCAACCGCCCGCACTGCATCTACCGCGGCTACTGCCTGCAGGGCTGCAAGGTCAACGCGAAGGCGAGCCCGTACGTCACGCATCTCCCCGACGCGCTCGCGCACGGCGTCGAGGTCCGCGCCGACAGCATGGCCACACGTGTCGAGCTCGACGACGCCGGCAGCGCGATCGGAGTCACATACGTTCGCGAGGGCGAGGACGTCGAGCGTCTCCAGCGCGCCGCGGCGGTGGCCGTTTGCGGCTACTCGATCGAGACGCCGCGGCTGCTGCTCAACTCCACCAGCCGGCGCTTTCCCAACGGCCTCGGCAACAACGCCGACCAGGTCGGCCGCTACGTGATGGTGCAGGGCGCCGCGCAGAGCGCAGGGCGCTTCCCGCAGGAACAGCGGATGTACAAGGCCCCGCCGCCGGAGGTGTCCTCGGAGCAGTTCTACGAGACCGACCGGGCGCGCGGGTTCGCGCGGGGCTTCTCGATACAGACGATCTCGCCACTGCCGATCGCATGGGCCGAACATGTGATCGCCGAGGGGCACACCGGCTGGGCGCTGCGCGAGTACATGCGCGACTACAACCATTGGAGCACGGTCGGAGTGCTCAACGAGCTGCTGCCGCGGGCCGAGAACCGGGTGACGCTGGCGGACGAGCACGATCGACGCGGCGTGCCGCTCGCCCACTTCTCCTACTCGCGCTGCGAGAACGACCGGCAGAACATGGCCTACTCGACCAAGCTGATCCGCCGGATCCTCGAAGCTGCCGGCGCGCAGGACACATTAACCATCCAGCGCTACGCGCACCTGATCGGCGGTGCGCGGATGGGCGCCAGCGCTGAGAGCAGCGTCGTCGATAGCGACCAGCGCGTGTGGGAGACGCCGAACCTGTTCATCGCCGACGGCAGTGTCTGCCCGACGCAGGGAGCGGCCAACCCGGCGCTGACGATCATGGCGTTGTCCGCGCGGCTCGCCGAGCGGATGACGGCCATCGGGCGCCCGCGCCCGCGCGCGCAGCTCGCGGGTGCCGGATGAGCAGCGACGGGCATCCCGACGTGGTCGTCGTCACTGGAGCCTCGGGCGGCCTGGGTCGCGCGATCGCGCACTCGTTCGCGCGTCGTGGGGCACGCGTGGGGCTGCTGGCGCGCGACCGGGAGGGCTTGGAGGAGGCGGCGAGCGAGGTCCGCGAGCGCGGCGGCGAGGCGCTCGTCGTGCCGACCGACGTCGCCGAGGCCGATCAGGTGGAGGCGGCCGCCAAAGCCGTCGAGGAGCGCTTCGGCGCGATCGACGTATGGGTCAACGACGCCATGTCAACCGTCTTCGCCCGGTTCCTCGATGTCGACCCCGAGGAGTTCAAGCGCGCGACGGAAGTCACCTACCTCGGGACCGTCTACGGCACGATGGTCGCCCTCAAGCGCATGACGGCGCGTGATCGCGGCAAGATCGTCCAGGTCGGCTCGGCGCTCTCCTACCGCGCGATTCCCCTGCAGGCGGCCTACTGCGGGGCGAAGTTCGCGATCCGCGGCATCACCGACTCGATCCGCACCGAGCTGCTGCACGACCACAGCAAAGTCGAGATCACGATGGTCCAGCTGCCCGGCATGAACACCCCGCAGTTCAGCTGGTGCCGCTCGAAGCTGCCTCTGCATCCGATGCCCGTGCCCCCGATCTATCAGCCGGAGATCGCCGCCGAGGCGGTGTACTGGGCGGCGCACCATCGCCGCCGCGAGCTGTGGGTGGGCTACAGCACCGTCCAGGCGATCGTCGGGACCACGCTCGCGCCGAGCTTCGCCGACTGGTACCTCGGCAAGAAGGGCATCGCCGGCCAGCAGGTCAAGGGCATGCCTGTCGACGGGGGCCGCGCGGGCAACCTCACGCGAGCGCTTCCCGCGCAGGCGGCGACGCACGGGATCTTCGGCGAGCAGGCCAAGACGCGCAGTCCGCAGACGTGGGCCGCGACCCACCGCAGGCAGCTCGCCGGCGCGGCCGCGCTCGCCGCGGCGGCGCTCGCCGGGGCGCGCCGCGCCGTCCGATGATCGAGCCCTGCCGGGGGGACCACGGCGGCCATCCGGATCGGCCTCACGCCCTGCGCGAGTACGCCCTGCTGGCTGACGGCGAGCGCGGAATCCTCGTGGGGCCCGATGGGGGAATCGCGTGGATGTGCTTCCCGCGCTGGGATTCGTCCGCGGTCTTCCCCGGCCTGATCGGGGGAGCCGGCGGCTACACGATCGCGCCTCCCGAGCGGTTCGTGTGGGGCGGGTACTACGAGCCGGGCAGCCTGATCTGGCGCAGCCGGTGGGTGACCACGGAGGCGACAATCGAGTGCCGCGAAGCCCTCGCGCTGCCGAGCCGCCACGACCGCGCGGTTCTGCTGCGCCGGGTGGTCGCCGTCTCGGGGACTGCCACTCTGGAGGTCACGCTCGACCTGCGCGGCGACTACGGTGAGCGACCGCCGCGCGAGCTGCGCAAACGGGATGACGGTGCGTGGAGCGCCACGCTCGGCGACACGCGCGTCTGCTGGACGGGCGCAGAGGACGCGGTCGCGCGCGCGGCCGGCGACGGAGGGCAGGCGCTGGGCCTGAGGTTGGAGCTCGCGGAGGGCGAGCACCACGACTACGTCCTCGTGCTCGACGGCAGCGGCGAGGCCGAGCCGCCGGCAGCTGAGCGAGCTTGGGAGCAGGTGGCGAGCGAGTGGCGCCGGCGCGTGCCGGAGATGCCGTGCACGGTCGCCCCCCGCGACGCGCGCCACGCCTGTGCGGTGCTCACTGGTCTGACGAGCGCAACCGGCGCGATGGTCGCCGCCGCCACGACGTCGCTGCCCGAGCACGCGCGCCAGGGCCGCAGCTACGACTACCGCTATGCGTGGATCCGCGACCAGTGCTACGCCGGCGAGGCGGCCGCGCGGGCGGGCCCGCTGGCGTTGATGGATGACGCCGTTCGCTTCATCTCGGCGCGCCTGCTCGAGGACGGGCCGCGGATGCGCCCCGCGTACACGACGACGGGAGCAGAGGTGCCGGACCCGCGCCGGCTCAACCTGCCCGGCTATCCGGGTGGCACCGACATCGTCGGCAACCACGCCAACGCCCAGTTCCAGCTCGACGCCTTCGGCGAGGCGCTGCTGCTGTTCGCAGCGGCCGCTCGACACGATCATCTCGACGGCGACGGCTGGCGGGCGGCGCACGCCGCGGTCGATGCGATCACGACGCGCTGGAACGAGTCTGGGAGCGATGCGGGGATCTGGGAGCTCGATCCCGACGACTGGACGCACAGCCGCCTGATCTGCGTTGCCGGCCTGCGCGCGATCGCGCGTTCGGCGCCGCGCGGGAGACCGGCGGAGGACTGGCTCGAGCTCGCCCAGCGCGTCCTCGCGGACACCGCTACGCATGCGACTCA
This sequence comes from Solirubrobacteraceae bacterium, assembly GCA_035551395.1. Classification (GTDB taxonomy): domain Bacteria; phylum Actinomycetota; class Thermoleophilia; order Solirubrobacterales; family Solirubrobacteraceae; genus Palsa-744. The sequence continues at coordinate 11,445 of DASZNB010000025.1, forward strand.
TCACTCGGGGAGGTGGCAGCGCTCGCGGCGCGATCAGCGCCTCGACGCCGCCCTGCTGCTCGCGCCCGTCAGGGGCGCACTGTCGCACGAGGACGAGCGCTCGACCGCGACGCTCGCGGCTGTGGCAGCAGAGTTGACGGAGGACGGCTTCTGCTATCGCTTCCGCCCCGACGACCAACCGCTGGGGAAGGCCGAGGGGGCCTTTCTGCTCTGTGGCTTCTGGATGTGCCTCGCCTACGTCCAGCAGGGAGATCGGCTGTCGGCGTCGCGATGGTTCGAACGCAACCGCAGCGCGTGCGGCCCGCCGGGAATGCTCGCCGAGGAGTACGACGTCAGGCAGCGACAGCTGCGCGGCAACCTGCCGCAGGCGTTCGTGCACGCCCTGCTGCTGGAGTGCGCGGCAGCCCAATACGAGCTCGTTGCATGAGCGGTCAACTGCGCGTGCTGGCGCTCCTCGAGGCGCTCGTGGGTGGCGCGTTGCTGCTCGATCCCACGCCGATCCTCGCTCGCGTTGGCGACGGCACGTCGGTGCCTGGGTCGGCCGCTGCCGCTCGGGTCCTCGGCGCGCGCCAGCTCCTGCAGGCCGTGCTCCTCGTCCGCTCGGGCGCCACGGGGTCGGGACTCCGGCTCGCCGCGGCGGTCGATGCGGCACACGCCGTATCGATGTCCGGCCTGGCCTGGTGGCGCCCGCAGGACCGCATCCTGGCGCTCGCCAGCGCAGGCCTCGCCGCGGGCTTCTGCTGCTGGGAGCTCTCAGCATCGGGGGAAAACGAAGAACTCAAGCGCCAGGAAGGCAACTGACCGACAGCGCCAGCCGAGGCGCTCGTGGCATCCGCCGGTGCACGCCAGGCTCAAGCCGGCGCGGCGGGCGCGCCCGGCACGAGCGTGGCGGGAGCGGTTCGCGGCGAGCTCGCCCGCTGAGGACCGCGATTGGCGCCGGCGCCAGCGCCAGCGCCGGACGCAAAGACCACAGCCGCGAGCTCCGCGACGCAGTCGGCGTCGAACTGCGTGCCGGCGTGGCGCTGCAGCTCGGCGAGCGCGGTCTCGACGGTCAGGCCCTTGCGGTATGGACGGTCGGATGTCATCGCGTCGAACGCGTCCGCGGTCAGCAGGATCCGCGACGCCGACGGGATCGCCTCGCCGACCAGGCCGTCGGGGTAGCCCGAGCCGTCCATGTGCTCGTGCGAGTGGCGCACCCAGGGCACGATCTCGTCGAGGCCCGCGATGCGAGCGAGCATCTCCGCGCCGATGACCGTGTGCTGCTTGATCGCCTCATAGTCGGCGGGTGCGAGCTCGCCCGGATTGTTGAGGATCCTGTCCGGCACGTTGACCTTGCCGACGTCGTGCAAGGTTGCAGCGAGACGCAACAGCCTGAGCCGCCGCTCGTCCCAGCCGAGGCCACGCCCGATCGCCACGGCGTGCTCGGCGACCTGGCGCGAGTGCTGGTGCGTGCCGTTCATGCGGCGGTCGATCGCGTCGGCCAGGGCGGTCGCCCAGCTCAGCTCGAGTGCCCCCTCCTTCGCCCCACTTCGGCGCATCGCCTTGGCGGAGTAGAGGCGAAGGTCGGCGTGCTTGGAGAGCTCCTCCGGAGTGATGCCGTCGGCCGGGAAGCAGCTGTATCCGATCGACGCGGGGGCGAGGTTGGTGAGCTCTTCGTGCAGCCGTCCCATCGCCACCTGCGCTTCGGCCTCGCCGGTGCGTGGGAAAAGCACCGCGAACTCGTCACCTCCGAGCCGTCCGACCGCGTCCATCGGGCGCAGCACGCGATTCATTCGCGCAACCATCTCGCGCAGCAGCACGTCGCCGGCGGCGTGACCATCGCGGTCGTTGACGGTCTTGAAGTCATCGAGGTCGAGCACGGCGAGAGTGAGCGGACACGCCGCGCGAGCCGCTTCTGCGAGCTCGCGACCGAGCAGCTCCTCGAACCCGCGCCGGTTTAGCGCCTCGGTCAGCGGATCGATGTCCGCGATCCGCGCCAGCTCGTCGCGTTGGCGCTCGAGTTCCGCGCGCTGCTGTTCGCGGTTGTGCGCCTGCCACAGACACATGCCGGCCGTCCCGATGAGGACCATCAGGAGGAACCCGCTGAAGGCCGAGGACTCGCCGAGGATCACGACCTCGGTGCAGTAACCCAAAACGGCCGCAACGCAGCAGATCCACGCCGACCCCTTTGGGTAGGACATGCCCGCGAACAGCATCGGCATCATCAGCGGCAGCGTCAGCGGGCTCGGCGCGGTCGGGTCCAGCGCACCGAGCAGGAGCACCACAGCAACGGTCGAGAGCGTCCAGGCGAGGAAGAAGTCCTCGCGCCAGCGTCCGGCGACGATCCGCTTCATCGGCAGGATCAGCACCGCCACGTCGGACACACCGACCGCGATTGCGATGCCGGCGAGCAGCGGGCGGTTGCCCGCGCTCCAGGTGAGGCCGAAGTACGTCAACCCCACGGCCACCATCGCGATGCCCAACCACGCTCCGGTGTTCAGCGTCGCCATGCGAAAACGCAGGGAGGCCGCATCCGCGAGAGGCGGGGACTTACCGAAGAACATGTCACGATCGTCTCGGCCCGCCGGCGGCCGAGCTTGAAAGTGGCCCGGATCTGCTCGACATATGCCGCCGCGCCCCATGCCTGAGTTGTCGCTTTTGGGCGTCGAAGGAGGAGTAGAGTCGCGCTCATGGAGGGGCAGCCCATCCGCGCGGTGCCCGCTGACGCGACGCTCGAGTCGATCGAGCCCCGCGCGATCATCCGCATGGCGGGCCCGCGCCTCGTTCGCGACGGGCTCGGTCCGCTCGCGACCTTCTTCGTCGGATGGAAGCTGCTCGGCCTGACGGCGGGGATCGTGCTGGCAGTCGTCTTCGGCGTGTCGGTCTACCTGCACGAGCGCCGCCAGGGAAGGCCGGCCGCGCTCGTGCGGATCGCGCTCGTGCTCGTGTGCCTGAGGGCGATCGTGGGCCTCAGCTCGGGCAGCGCATCGGTGTACCTGGCGCAGGAGATCGGTATCGATCTCGTGCTCGCCTGCGTCTTTTTCGCCTCCGTCGCCGCCGCTCGCCCGATCTCGGCCTGGGTCGCAGCCGACGTGTACCCGTTCACTGCGGAGATGCGTGCCTCGGACACGTTTCGGCAGGTGATGCGGACTGTCACCACGGTCTGGGGCGGGTACTTCCTCGCGCGTGCCGCCGTCCGCCTCGCGGCGCTGCTCACGCTCAGCACCAACAGCTACGTCCTCGTCGTCGCGCTCAGCGATGCCCCGTTCCTGATCGCCCTGCTGGCATGGTCTGTCTACTACACGATCGGTGCCTTCCGCCGCGACGAGCGCTGGAGCGCGCTGCTCGGCGGCAACGCCCTGGTGCATGCCGGCGGATCGGAGTAGAGTCGGCGGCCGTGGCGGTTTCGGAGGGCCCTCACCCCTCGCAGGTCGATCTCGGGTCGCTCGATTTCTGGGTCAAGCCGGCCGACGAGCGCGACCGCTACTTCGCTGAGCTCCGCCGCGACGCTCCGATCTCGCATCATCAGCCGCCGGAGGACATCCTCGGCCTCCCCGACCAGGGGCGCCAGGGCTACTGGGCGATCGTGCGCTACGAGGACGTACGCCGCATCTCACGCGATCCGCAGGCGTTCTGCTCCGAGCAGGGCACGCAGTTCGCCGATGCGCCGCCCGAGTTCCTCGAGGCGTCGATGTCGTTCCTGGCAATGGACGCCCCGCGACACACCAAGCTGCGCGGGCTCGTCTCCGCTGCATTCACGCCGCGCCAGGTGGCGCGGATCGAGGAGGGCATCCGCGTCAATGCGCGCGAGATCGTCGCGGCGGCGGCGCCGACCGGTGGCGGCGAGTTCGTCGAGCTGATCGCCAAGCGACTGCCGCTGGTCACGATCTCCGACATGATCGGCGTGCCCGACGCCGACCGCGAGCAGGTCGTCGCGGCCGCCGACCTGCTCGTCAGCGTGTCCGACCCGGAGGCGTTCGGCGAGCGACCGCCGATCGAAGTGCTCGGCGAGGCGCTGTGGACGCTGACTTCGTTCGCGACCGAGCTGGCCGCCCACCGGGAGAAGCAGCCCGCCGATGACCTGATGACCGCGCTCGTCCAGGCGGAGGTGGACGGGGAGCGCCTCACGCACGCCGAGATCGCCGCCTTCTTCGTCCTGCTGTCGGTGGCGGGCAACGACACGACCCGCCACACGACCTCGCACGCGATGCGCGCCTTGAGCGTCCATCCCGAACAGCGCGCGCTCCTGATGGCGGACCTCGACGGCCGCCTGCCGGTCGCAGTCGAGGAGTTCGTGCGCTGGGCATCTCCGGTCATGACGTTCCGTCGTACGACCACGCGCGAGGTCGAGCTTCACGGGCAGCAGCTGCCGGCGGGCGAGAAGGTGGTGCTCTTCTACCACTCGGCCAACCGCGACGAGGAGGCGTTCGAGGAGCCGTGGCGATTCGACGTGACGCGCGATCCAAACCGCCACGTCGGCTTCGGCGGCGGCGGCCCGCACTACTGCCTGGGGGCTTCGCTGGCCCGCACGCAGCTCCGCTCGATCTTCGGCGAGCTGCTGCGTGTGGTCCCCGACATCGAGGCGCAGGAGCCCGAGCTGTTGCGCAGCGCCTTCATCCACGGCGTCAAGCGGATGGACTGTAGTTTTACGCCACGGGCCTGAGCGCGGAGAGTGGTTGTGGACGGTTGGGAAGCATTCGCCCGGCGCGGCGTCTTAGCTCACATCACCCACCTCGCCCTGGGCCTCGTCTCGCCTCGCACCATGCCTGGTGAGCCCGACCGGGACAACAGGAAGGACCACCATGAAGTCGATGACCTTGAAGCGCGACACGCACCGGACCGCCCGCGGATCCGTGGTGCTCGCTGCAGTGCTCGCGGCCCTCGTTGCGGGCGGTTGCGGGAGCTCGGGCTCGTCCAGCTCCTCGAGCGCGACGCCCCCTACCACGTCCTCGAGCGCAGCGACACAGACCACGTCCTCGAGCGCGGCGGCACCGACGACGTCGACTTCGGCGCCCGAATCCAAGTCCACCTCGACGGCAGCGCCGTCGACGTCCGGCATCCCGCAGAACGGAGGCGGGGACGGCGACAGCGATAACAGCGGCGGCCCCAGCGACGGTGACGGCAACCTCTAGAGCGCGCTCGTCGTGCCTGCTTGCGGTCGCGGTCGCAGCGGCGGTGAGCGGATGCGGCGCCGCCGCGTCCCCGCGCTCCGGCGCGAGCGCCGAGACTGGCAACGCGGGTGCATCGCCCAGCGCGACGAGGACGGGCTTTGCGTGGCTGAAACCTGCGCCGGCGCCGTCGGGCTGGCTCAGCGCCCGTTTGCCGAGCGGTGCGACGATCGCCTATCCGCCGGGATGGCGCCCGATCCGCGGCGATCGTGGAACCGCATCGGCGGCCCTGCTCGACGCCCGGGGAGACTACCTCGGCTACCTCAACCTGACCCCACGCCAGGGGTCCGAGACGCTGGCCGGCTGGGCCGCGTTTCGCGTGCGTCACAACGCCGAGGAGGGCGACACGGAAGTCAAGGCCGACGGCGCCGCCGCCGGCCTTCGGTTCCGCACCGGTCGTGGCACGTGCGTCCGGGACACGTATACGAGCTCGGTCAAGACCCGCTACGAGGAGCTCGCCTGCCTGGTCGCTGGGCACCGCGCCGCGTCCGTCGTCGTCGGCGCCGCTCCTGGCAACCGTTGGCGTGAGGAGCAGTCGGTCATCGAGCGGGCGATCTCCGCGATGACCACCTAGCTGCCCTCCGAGCCCGCGGCGCACGGGCGCACGGCCGCCTCGTCTGGCTCCACGCGATCCCGCAGGGCGTGCTCGAGATCCCGCAGGGCGTGCTCGAGCAAGACCGCGCAGGCGCGGCGGCCTCGACGAGGGGCTCGTGCCACGTCTGCCACCCTGTGGCGATGCGAATGCGCCGAGCCGACCGCGCCGCCGCTCGCCGCCTCGTGGGCCCCTCGTTCGGCATCCGCGACATGGCGATCGACCTCGGCACGGCGAACACGCTCGTCTACGTGGACGGGCGCGGGATCGTCGTGTCCGAGCCGTCGGTCGTGGCCTCCGACGCGGCCTCGGGGCGGGTGCACGCCGTCGGTGCCGAGGCGCAGCGGATGATCGGGCGCACGCCCGCGACGATCTCGGCGACGCGACCGCTGCGCCACGGTGTGATCGCCGACTTCGCGGTCACCGAGGCGATGCTGCGGTACTTCATCCGCAAGGTGCTCGACCGCCAGCGCGCGCACCCGCGCCTGATCGTTTGCGCTCCGTCGGGGATCACGCAGGTCGAGCAGCGGGCGGTCGAGGAGGCCTCGCTGGCGGCCGGTGCGCGGCGCGTGCATCTGATCGAGGAGCCGATCGCGGCCGCGATCGGCGCGGGTCTCGAGATCGACGAGCCCGTCGGGCGCATGGTCGTGGACGTGGGCGGCGGCACGAGCGAGATGGCGATCATCTCGCTCGGGGGCATCGTGCTGTCGCGCTCGCTGCGCGTCGGCGGATATGAGATGGACGAGGCGATCACCCGCTACCTGCGCGTCGTGCACTCGCTGGCGATCGGCTCGCCGACGGCCGAGGCGATCAAGATCGCGATCGGCGGGGCGGTTGCGCTGCAGCCCGAAGAGATCTACGAGGTGCGTGGCCGCCACCTCCTGACGGGCCTTCCGACCGAGGTCCTGCTGCGCAGCGGCGAGGTCCTCGACGCGCTCCGCGCACCGCTCGCCGAAATCGTCGACGCCGTCAAGGACACACTCGAGCAGACCCCGCCGGAGCTCACCGGCGACATCGCGCGCGACGGCATCCTGCTGGCCGGGGGTGGCGTCCTGCTGCGCGGGTTCCCTGAGCTCCTGGCGGCCGAGACGGGGCTTCCGGTGGCGCTGGCCGCCTCGCCGCTCACCTGCGTCGCGCTCGGCTCCGGGGGCGCCCTGGCCCACTTCGACGAGCTCGCGCGGCCGGCGAACCGCAGCCGGCTGCGGTTCGCGCGCAGCATTCGCTAGCGCCGCTACTTGCCCTCGAGGCGCGGCGCGGTGATCTCTTCGTGCAGCAGCTTGATCGCCGCGGCCACTGGGATCGCGACGAGCGCACCGACGATTCCCAGCAGCGCGCCCCCGAGAACTGTGGCGAGCACCGTGATCAGCCCCGGCACGGCCACGGTGCGCAGCATGATGCGCGGAGTGAGCAGGTAGTCCTCGAGCAGCCGGTAGACGACGTAGAAGATCGCGGTCGCGATCGCCACCGAGGGCGAGACGGTCAGCGCGACGAGCGTGACGATGATGCCGCCGATCGTCGATCCGACGATCGGGATCAGGTCGAGGAACGCCACCAGCAGCCCGAGGAACAGCGCATAGGGAATACCGAACGCCAGCGCCCACAAGCCCGTGCCGACCCCGGCGATCAGCGAGAGCAGCAGGTTTCCGAGCACGTAGCCACCCACGCGGTCGAGGATCTCGTCGGTGAGCAGCACCATGCGCGCGCGGCGGCTCTTCGGTGCCAGCAGATACAGGCCCCGCCGCACACGGGGGAGGTCGGCCAGCAGGTAGATCGTCACGACGGCGACGAGGACGACCGAGGTCATGAACCCCAGCAGCACCTTGCCGAGGCCCACCGCGCTGTTGAACGAGCCGCCGCCATGTAGGAGCTTCTGGAGGCCGTTGACGAAGTGGTATTTGCTGTTGAGTTTCGCGAGCGTGGAGTTGTGGTGGTTGAGGGTGTGCAGGTAGCGCGGCATTTCTTCGGCGAGCTTGCTGGCCTGTGTCGAAACCACTGGAACGGCGAGGATGACGAAGCCGACCAGCAGGCCGAGGGACGCGATGACGACGAGCGCCACCGCGAGCCAGCGCGGGATCCCGTGGCGGTACATCCAGACGACTGCCGGATCGAGTCCAACGGCGATGAAGAACGCTAGGCCGAGCAGCACGAGGACCTGGCCGGCGGCGATGATCATCCAGGCGAGCGCGACCGCGCAGGCCACTCCGAGCGCACCGGTGAAGCCGATGAAGAAGGGGGCGTTGCGGTCGAACGGGCGACCCACCTGTCCGAAGGCGGCGTCGGGTGCGACCCCGGCCTGGGCTTCGGCATCGACGCGGATGTCGTCGAGCAGCCCCTGCGTCGGCTCCTGCTCTCCGAGCTTTTCTGCCATCCGCCCCTGTGCGCGCGCCTCGGGGCTCATCGCCAGGTTCCGCGCAGGCTACGCGGCTCGCTCGGGGGTCGGCGAGATGGCAACGTCGGTGTCGATTGGCTCGGCATCGGAGGTCCCGGGCTCAGTGTCGCGGCGGCGGTTTGCCGCGCGCGCGAGCCGGCGCCCGCTCGCACGCGCGAGCCGAGCACCGACATACACTCAGATACCCCGGTCGAGCGAATCTCAGCCATCGTCCGGCCCCTCGTCGCAGGTGTCTGTCAGCGACCGTGCGCGTGATCCTCCTGCACCGTGTTGCCGCCGTCCACGACGAGCGTGTGCTCGGTGATGTAGCTCGCGGCAGGCGTTGCCAGGAAGGCGACGGCCGCCGCGACCTCCGCGGGGGTGCCGGCGCGTCCCAGCGGCGTGTAGCGAGCGCTTCGCATTTCGTCCTCTGAGCTCGCCGCCGTCGCGATCCAGCCGGGTGCGACGCTGTTGACCGTGATGCCGTGCGGCCCGAGCTCGACAGCCAACGTGCGCGTCAGACCATCGAGCCCCGCCTTCGCTGCAGCGTACGGCGCCTGACCGGCGTAGCTGACGAGCGAGCCCGTCACCGAGGAGACGTTGACGATGCGCCCCCACCCGCGGCCGATCAGCGGGCCGAGCACCTCGTGGAACGACGCTCCGAGACATTCGACGTTTTGAAACCCAGGCGCCTGGGTACACACGGGCTTGATCGGAGGGGCATCGGGAAACGGGGAAAGGCGCGGATGAGAGCTAGGCGGTTGCGAACGGCGGCGGGCAGCGCGGGGTGCCAGGAGAAAGTGGCGGCGGGCAGCGAGGGATGGCAGGAGAAAGTGTCAGCGGGCAGCGAGGGGTGGCGGGAGAAAGTGCCAGCGGTCAGCGCGGGGCGACGGCAGAAAGCGGCGGCTCGCAAGCCCGCGACCCCATCGCTCGCAGCGGCCATCGTCGTGGGGGCGCTCATCGGTCTGCTGGCGCTGCCGGTGGCGGCGTTCGCGATCGAACACGAAGAACCGCCGACCAGCTTCGAACCGCAGCTCGAGGCCGAAAACTTCGCGATCACCCAGCAGCGTCAGGCGATCTACGACACGCCCGAATATCAGGCGCAGCTGGCCGAACAGGGCGTCAAGAACCGCGAAGAAGCGACCACCGAGCAGGCCAGCGACCCGGAACGGAACTTCTCCGGCGACCTCTGCTACGAGGGTGAAAACGGCTGCGCCGGCGACGTCCGCCTGTACAACTGGGAAAAGAACGGCTACGGCCGTGTGCGCAAGGTGCTGTTCACCGCTCGCAACGGCGCGACGATCTCGGCCCGCATCTGGAGCGCGGTGAATCTCGCGGCCCATCCGAACGCGAAAATGCCCGGGATAGTCATCACCAACGGCTCGGTGCAGGCGGACGAGCAGATGTACTGGTACGCCGCGCAGGCACTCGCCAAGGATGGTTACCTGGTGATGACATTCGACCCCCAGGGGCAGGGCCAGAGCGACACGTTCGGGCAGGCACCCGACGAACAGGAGGGCTTCCCGGCGCAGTCCGACGGACGCCCGTTCTTCGACGGGACCGAGGACGCGATCAACTTCTTCCTGTCGAGCCCCAAGCACCCTTACGTGCCGGTGCCAAGCTGCGAAACGGGGACCAGTCACGCTGCCAAGCAGAACGAACGCGTTCAGAAGGGTCTCGACGCGGCCTACAACCCCTTCTGGCATGAACTCAAGAGCACGGGCATCGGCCTGGCCGGACACTCCTATGGGGCGGCCGGTGTCTCCTACATCGCGCAGTGGGACCCGCGCGTGAAGGCGGTCGTCGCCTGGGACAACCTCGCCGAACCCAACCCGAACCAAGCGACGGGCGCGAGCGGCGGCGGCCCCGAGGAGAAGCCCTGCCCGAGCACGCCGGCCGACCGCACCGTCCCGCCCGTGATCAAGCCCGGGCTCGGGATGTCGGCGGACTACTTCCTGCCGCCGACCCCCAACACCTCGCTGCCAGATCCGCAGGCCAAGTCCACCGAGTCCCACGCCTACAGCACCGCCGGCGTGGACAGCGGCGAGATCATCATCCGCGGCGGCTCGCATCTCGACTACAGCTTCATCCCCAACCAGGCCTTCGGCGCTTCGCTGCGCGGCGCCGATGAGATCGCCTGGTACACCTCGGCCTGGTTCGACAAGTACGTCAAGGGCGAAAAGGCCGCCGACAAGCGGCTGCTGACGAACCGCTGGCGGGAAGACCCGATCGAGGCCGCCGTGGACCGCCACAACGACGGCAACGCGTTCTCCTTCTATTACTACTCACGGCTCGACATCCACCGCGCCAACGGCGAAGTGTTCGATTGCGAGAACCTCCGCAAAGGCTGCCCCGGGCTCGTCCGCGAACCTGATCCGGGCTCCTACTCCTACCTCGCCACTGACACGAGCCCGCTCGGGCTCGACCGGCCATGAGCGCGAGAGCGAGAGCGACACGCTTGGGCAGAGGGCTGACAGGGGCCCTGGCGCTCGCTCTGCTGCTCGCCGGCCTCGCCGCCTCGGAGGCGCACGCGACGGTGAGCTTGTGCAACGTCCCGATCACGATGAGCGACGGCACAGTCCTGCGCGCGAACATCTTCCTGCCGTCCGCCAGCGGTCGCTTCCCCACCGTCCTCACGGCCACGGGCTACAACAAGGACGCGGCCAATCCCACCGGCCAGGGCTGCGAAGGCTCGCAAGCGATCGCCGGTGACGAACCGGGCCTCACCGAAAAGGGCTTTGCCGTGATGGTGTTCGACGATCGCGGCACCGGTGCGAGCGGGGGCGAATGGGACTCGTGGGGCCAGCGAACGCAGGAAGACTACAAGGAGGTCCTCAGCTGGATCCAGGCGCAGCCGTGGTCGAACTCGAGCGTCGCCACCACCGGCGGGTCCTACATGGGCATCACCTCGCTGCTGCTCGCCGAGGCCGATGCCGCGCGCGTCGCCGAAGGCAAGCCACGCGCCGTCAAGACCATCTGGGCCGATATCCCGATGGCCGACGCCTACCGCGACGTGACGTTCCAGGGAGGCTCGATAAACGCGAGCTTCATCCCCCTCTGGCTGGGGCTCGTGACGGGTCTGTCGGCCCTGCCGCCTTCCTCCACCAGCGCCGATCCGCAGGAAGCCGCATCGCTCTACCTCGAACACCTGCTCAGCAACATCCAGTTCAGCGGCGAAAACGTCGTCGGGGC
>DASZNB010000026.1:0-5480 GCA_035551395.1 Solirubrobacteraceae bacterium
GCCTGTATCTCGCCGAGCAGCTGCCGCTGCTGCTGATCTGGGGCCAGCACGACTCGCTGATTCCGGTCGCCCACGCGCACGAGACCCACGAGCTGCTGCCGGCCAGCCTCCTGGAGGTGTTCGCCGACTCTGGCCACTTCCCCCAGCTCGACGAGCCCGAGCGCTTCATCGACGTGCTCGGGGCCTTCATCGACTCGACCGAGCCGGCCCAGCTCGACGCCGACGGCTGGCGCGAGCTGCTGACGACCGGCTAGCGCACCTCGAGCACGATCTTGCCCGTCGCCCGTCGCTGCTCGAGCGCATGCAGCGCATCGACGGCGCGCTCGAGCGGGAAGCGCTCGCCGACGATCGGGTCGATGAAGCCGCGCTCGATCATCTCTGCGATGGCAGCGCCGATCTGCTTGTTGACCTCGGGCTTGGCCATCACGTAGGCGCCCCAGCCGGCACCGATCACCTCGGTGTTGCCGAGCAGCAGACGATTGACCTTGACCTCGGGAATCGAGCCGCCGGTGAAGCCGACGACGATCACGCGGCCTCCCTCGCGCAGCGAGCGCAGGCTGTCGGTGAAGCGATCGCCACCGACGGGGTCGAGCACCACGTCGACGCCGCCGCCCGAGCGCTCCTTGACCTCGTCCTTCCAGCGCTCGGACAGCAGGATCACCTGATCGGCGCCCGCGTCGCTCGCCACGCGCGCCTTCTCCTCGCTCGAGACGAGCGCGATCGTGCTCGCCCCGAGCGCCTTGGCGACCTGCAGCGAGGCAGTGCCGACGCCGCCGGCGGCGCCGTGGACGAGCACGCTCTCGCCCGCCTGCAGGCGACCGCGCATGACGAGCGAGAAGTAGGCGGTGTGGTAGTTGAGGACCAGCCCGGCGCCCTGGGCGAAGTCCATCGCGTCGGGCAGCGCGAACGTGAAGTAGGCAGGCGCGACGGCTGTCTCGGCGAAGCCACCGAGCGCGCAGAAGGCGGCCACGCGATCGCCGGCGACGACCGACGCCCCGGCGGGCGCGCTCAGCACGATGCCCGCGACCTCGCTGCCGGGAATGAACGGCAGCGGCGGTTTCATCTGGTACTGACCACGCGTCTGCAGCAGCTCCGGGAACGACACACCGGCGGCGTGCACCTCCACGAGCACCCCCTCGCCGGGGGTGAGCATGTGCGACGGCTCGGGCGCGGGTACGTCGACCAGAGCGAGCGCGCTGTCGGGCCCGGACTCCTCGACTATCTGGATCGCTCGCATGGCGGTGGAGATTATGTCCGAGTGGCCCGCGCGAGGCGTGCCGGCGTCACAGCAAGCAAGAGCGAGGCCCTCAGGCCGCGACGTGCAGCACGACCTTGCCGGCGACGCGGCGCTCCAGCAACGCGTCGATCGCCGTGGCCGCATCTCGCCACGAGGCCTCGCGCTCGATCGAGCAGTCCAGCTCGCCGTCCGCCACGAGCTGCGCGAGGCGCTGCAGATCGTAGGTGCCCGTGCGCTCGCGCTGGAGCTGAGCGAACACGTAGAAGCCGTGCAGGCGTGCGCCGGGGGCGCGGCCGAACAGGGCGCGCGCCGGGAACTGCACCGGCGCGGGGTCGCTGGAGGCGAACGACACGACCGTCCCAAACGGGGCCACGCGCTGCAGCGCCGCGGCGAGGCTGGCGCCACCGACGCCCTCGACGATCGCGTCGAAATCCGGCCCCTCGGTGGAGAGCTCCGCGATCACCTCATCGGCGCCGAGCTCGCTCAGCCCGCGCGCACGCTCACGGCTGGCCGATACGGCGGTGACGTGCGCGCCCGCACGCTTGGCGAGCTGGACGGCGAAGCGGCCGACGCCGCCGCTGGCGCCCGTGACGAGCACGCGTCGTGCGAGCACCGCGCCGATGATCTCGAGCGCCTTCAGCGCGGTCAGGCCCGCGACCGGAAGCGTCGCCGCCTGGGCGTCGGTGACCGACGCCGGGAGGGGTGCGAGCACGGAGGTGTCGAGCGCGGCGAGCTCCGCCCAGGCGCCGCCCGCGCTGAGGCCGACGACGCGCGCGCCCGCCCCCGGGCCGCTGCCGTCGGCCGCCGCCCGCTCGACCACGCCGGCCGCATCCCAGCCGGTGATCTGCCCGTCGTCCATCTCGGCCAGGTGCCTGGTCTCACCGCGGTTCAGCGAGAACGCGCTGACGCGCACGAGCGCCTGTCCGGACGCCGGTCGCGGCTCGGGGACGTCGCGCAGCGCGACATTCCCCGGCGCGCCGGGAGAGGCGGTGAGGGCGCGCATGGCGCGATGTTAGCTGTCGGCGTAGCGCGCGACGGTGAAGGAGATCAACACGGGAACGTGCACCGCGAAGACCAGCAGCGAGAGCGTCAGCACGACGAGCGGGCTGCCGCTGAGATGGTTGCGCAGGAACGCGTACTCGATCATCGCGGCGATGATCACGTAGGCGAGGAAGGCCCAGCGGGCGATCGCGAAGAAGCGCGCCCAGGGGAACCCGGAGACGCGCGCCAGCGCGGCGAGGTTGCCGGCCAGCAGCAGCGCCGACGCACACAGCAGCACGACCGCGGGCGCGATCGAGACGTGGTTGGGAATGTGCGAGGACAGGTAGATGCCGGCGGCGACGATCAGCGCGAGCGAGAGCATCCCCACCTGCGTGACGGGCGGCAGCCGACGCTCGCTCATCCGGCCGCGAGCTTGGTCATGATCACGAACGTCGCGACCTGCATCAGGCCGGTCGCGCCCGCCGTGTAGATGAAGCGTTTCATCAGCCGCTCGATCACCGCCGGGTTCGGCCGCGGCTTCTTCATCTCGACTAGCACGGCGATGTTGGCGGGCTCGAGCAACCCGAGGGCGATCACCGCCATCACGCCGACGACGATGTAGCTCGCGACGATCCAGCCGTGCAGCGGGTAGCTGCTCTGCGTGTTGCCGAGCTTGGTCGCCAGCTGCCAGCCGGCCGCCAGCGTGACCGTCACGACCGTCGGCATGATCAGCACCATCTTCGGCATCAGCCGGGTCGTGAACTCCGCGCGCGCAGCGATCGACATGCCACCGATGATCGGCCCGAGGACGAAGCCGAGGAACAGGTCGATGACCGTCCACGCGGACCCGCCGACGACGTGCAGGAAGATCAGCGGCCACTTTTCGTTGACGGCGATCCCCGCGATCGTGAGGCCGAGGACGAGCGCGACGATCGGCAGCCCCGCACGCGGGACGATCTGGAAATCCGGTTTCTCGAGCCCCGCGGGCGGCCCGTCGACTAGCGGCCCGGGCGCCGCGACGGCGGCATGTGCCATGGCAGGGAATCTAGCGCGCGGGCGGGCGGAACGCGAGCGCCGTCGACGCATCGTCCTCGCGCGCGTCTGATCGCACCCACACGACCGCGCCGGTGAACGCCGCGACGATCAGGACCGCGGGCCAGCCGCCGACGAGCAGGGCCAGCACGTGCGAGACGATGAACGACCCGAGCGCGACGCTCGCCAGGGTGACCGCCGTGCGCGGCCCGTGGCGCTGCGTCCAGGCGCGCACGCACCAGATGCCGCCGAGAATCAGCACCACGCCGCCCAGCGGCCGTGAGCCGCTGGCGACCGCGACGGCGAAGCCGGCGATCAGCGATCCGGCGGCCACCGGTGCAGTCGGGATGCGCGGCATGGCGCCCAGCCTAGTGACTCGCCGCGGGCGCCCGCGGCACCGGAAGCCGGCGAGCGGACTCCTCGGGCGCTCGCGCCGCGCGGGTTCAGCGGCGTTCGGCGTAGCATTGCTGGCGTGCCACAGGAGTCCTCCGCTCGCGAGCCCGAGCGCCTGAGCGAAGATCGCTCGGATCCACACCCGCCGATGCCGCGCGACAAGCGTGGTTGGCACGTGGCGCCGGCGCCCGACGGGCGCGGCATGCCCGAGCAGGCGCCCACGGGCCCGCCCGCCCACCGCAGGCCGGGCTTCCTCTGGTTCGTGGCGATCATCATCGCGCTCAACTGGCTCTCGCTGCTCGTGTTCCAGCCCAGCTCGGGTCAACCGCGGATAACCGTGCCGTTCAAACCGTTCTTCCTGCAGGAGGTGCAGAGCGGCCAGGTGCGCTCGATATCGGCCAAGGGCGACACGATCCAGGGGACGCTGAAGGCGAAGGTGAAATACCCAGCCCACGAAAAGAGCGCGAAGCCGACGACGCTGTTCGAAACCCAGGTGCCGAGCTTCTGGAACAACGCGCAGCTCTCGGCCCTGCTCAAAGAAGAGAACGTCACGATCAATGCCAAGTCCACGAGCGAAAGCCGATCGCTGCTCTCCGAGCTGCTGCTCGGCTTCGGCCCGACGCTGCTGATCGTCGGTCTGTTCGTGCTGCTCGCGCGGCGCGCGGCGAAAGCGGGCGGTGGGATGGGGGCGCTCGGCGCATTCGGGCGCTCGCAGGCGCGCCGCGTCGATCCCGAGACGATCCGCGTGATGTTCGCCGACGTCGCCGGCATCGACGAGGCCAAGGCCGAGCTCTCCGAGGTCGTGGACTTCCTGCGCAACCCGGAGCGCTACGGGCGCCTCGGCGGGCGCATGCCGCACGGCGTCCTGCTGTCGGGCGCCCCCGGCACGGGCAAGACGCTGCTGGCACGGGCGGTCGCCGGGGAGGCCCATGCGGCCTTCTTCTCGATCTCCGCCTCGGAGTTCATCGAGGCGATCGTCGGGGTCGGCGCCTCACGCGTCCGTGACCTGTTCGCGAAGGCCAAGGAGGCGGCGCCGGCGATCATCTTCATCGACGAGCTCGACGCGATCGGACGATCGCGGCAGGGCTCGATCTCGGTGACCGGGGCCAACGACGAGCGCGAGCAGACGCTCGACCAGATCCTGACCGAGATCGACGGCTTCGAATCCTCCGAGGCGGTCGTGGTGCTCGCCGCCACCAACCGGCCCGACGTGCTCGACCCGGCGCTGCTGCGGGCGGGACGCTTCGACCGCCGCGTCGCCGTGCAGGCGCCCGACCGGGCCGGACGCGCGGCGATCCTCGAGGTCCATACCCGCTCGATCCCGCTCGATGCCGGCGTGGACCTCGACGCGCTGGCCGCGAGCACGCCTGGCATGGTGGGTGCGGATCTCGCGAACCTCGCCAACGAGGCCGCCCTGTTGGCGGCGCGACGGGAGCACGAGAAGGTCATGATGAGCGACTTCACCGACTCGCTCGAGAAGATCATGCTCGGCTCCCCGCGCGGCATCCTGCTGTCCCCCGCCGACCGCCGGCGCACCGCGCATCACGAGGCCGGGCACGCGCTCGTGGGGATGCTCACGCCCGGCGCCGACCCCGTCCGCAAGGTTTCGATCATCCCCCGCGGCATGGCCCTCGGGGTGACGCTCTCGACGCCCGACAGCGACCGCGTCTCCTACTCGCTCGAGGACCTCGAAGGCAAGATCAAGGTCGCGCTCGGCGGGCGCGTCGCTGAGGAGATCGTCTACGGCACGATCACCACGGGCGCCGAGTCCGACATCCAGCAACTCACGCAGATAGCCCGGCAGATGGTCGGCCGCTGGGGCATGAGCACGGCGATC
>DASZNB010000027.1:0-7604 GCA_035551395.1 Solirubrobacteraceae bacterium
AGCGTGGGCACGTCCTCGCCACTGCCGGCGGGCGTCGAGGAGAACGAGACGTACTGGTTCAGCGGTGTGTGCTTGTTGCGCGTGGCGGTCTTCACCGCGGTGATGATCTGGCGCGTGATGCAGAGCTCGGCAAAGTTGCGAAAGCTCGACTCGCGGTCGGTGCGAAAGTCGCGGATCGCCTTGTACAGGCCGACGAGGCCCTCCTGGATGAGATCGTCGGCGTCCCCGCCGGCGAGAAAGTAGGAGGAGGCCTTCAGGCGCACGAAGCCGTGGTAGCGGCGGACGAGGCGGTCGTAGGCGTTGCGATCCCCCCGCTTGGCGAGGGCGATCAAGAACACATCCTCGACCTTAGGTTCAGAGTTAGGGTTGTGGGAGAATCGGGCCACGAGCAGATCCTTTCTCGGAAGGCTGCCGTCAGACAGCCCCGATTTGCTCAGTGGCGCACTCCTCCCCTGGCGCCAAAGCTATTCAGTTCCCAAGGTTTCTCAACCTTAGGTACAGCGTTATGCGGGGCAGCCTGCCACAGTTATGAAGCGTTGTCAAGGCCTGCGGGCGCGGCTCTGCAAGATCTCGTACAGAACCGCCGAGGCGGCGGCGCTGACTCCCAGCGACGCGATCCGCCCGCGCAGGGGCAGGGAGATCAGCTCGTCGCAGGCGCCGGCCACGCGCGGGCGCAGGCCGGCGCCCTCGCTGCCCAGCACGAGGACCACGCCGCTGCCCGCGTAGTCGGGCTCGTCGTAGGGGACCGCGGCCTGCGCGGCGGCGCTCGCGCCGTAGCACCAGCAGCCCGCTTGCCGCGCCTCGGCGAGGAAGTCGGCGAGGTTGCGCACGCGCGCCACGGGCAGGTGCTCGACGGCGCCGGCCGATGCCTTGCAGACGGCGGGCGTGACCTCGGCGGCGCGGCGCTCCGGGATCACGACGCCGTCGGCGCCGACGCACTCGGCGGTGCGGCAGATCGAGCCGAGGTTCTGCGGGTCCTGGACCTGGTCGAGAGCGACGAGCAGCGGGCTCTCGCCGGCCAGCAGCTGCTCGGCGCCGGCGTAGGGGTATGGGCCCGCATCGGCGCACAGCCCCTGGTGCGAGCCCGAGCCGCAGCGGCGCTCGATCTCCTCGGCTGAGCGCATGCTGAGGGCATGCCCGGCGAGCCATGGCTCGCGCGCCGCGCCGGCGGTTGCCCACACGTCGCTGACGCTGTGCGCGCGGCGACCGCGCAGCGCCTCGCGCACGGGGTTGCGCCCGTAGAGGATCACAGCGGCAGCAGCTCGAAGCCGCCCGCGACGTCGCGCACCTCCCAGCCGAGCGCCGCGAGCTCATCGCGCAGCGCGTCGGCTGCCGCGAAGTCGCGCTCGCCGCGCGCCAGCTCGCGGCGCTGGGCGAGCTCGCGCACCTGCGCCGGCGCCTCGGCTGCCGGGGCGAGCAGGCGCTCGAGCCCGAGCACGCCGAGCATCTCGCGCAGGTGAGAGTCGCCCGCGCCGCCGCGCTCGGTTGCCGGCGCTCGGCGCAGCCACTCGTTCAGCGCGGCGAGCGCCTCGGGCGTGTTGAAGTCGCGGGCCAGCGCGGCGAAGAAGCGATCGCGCAGATGCTCCAGCTGCGCCGGCGACCCGCCGGGCGACAGGCGCCGCGCGGCCTCGCGGATCCGGCTGACGTTGGCCTGCGCCTGCTCCAGCGCGACCACCGAGAAGGCCAGCGGCTGGCGGTAGTGCCCGGAGACGAGGTACATCAGGACCGTCTCGGCGTCGTTTGCGTCGAGCACCTCGTGCAGGGTGGCGATGTTGCCGACGGACTTGGCCATCTTCTCGCCGGTGAACTGGATCATGCCGTTGTGCATCCACAGCTTCGTCAGCTCGGCGCCGCGCGCCGCGCGCGTCTGGGCGGCCTCGTTCTCGTGGTGCGGAAAGACGAGGTCGAGGCCGCCGCCGTGGATCTCGAACGATTCGCCGAGGAGCTCCTCTGCCATCGCCGAGCACTCGATGTGCCAGCCCGGACGGCCCTCGCCCCAGGGCGCCGGCCACCACGTGTCCTCGCCCTCCTTGCGCGCCTTCCACAGGGCGAAGTCGAGCGGGTCGGCCTTGCGCTCGGTGCCTTCGATCCCCTCCCCCTGGTCCATGTGCTCGAGGCGCCTGTGGGAGAGGCTGCCGTAGCGCTCGTCCGAGCGCACGCGGAAGTAGACGTCGCCGTCCACGGCGTAGGCGTGCCCGCGGTCGATCAGCGTCTGGATGTAGGCGACGATCGGCCCGATCGTCTCCGAGGCGAGCGGCTCGTGGTCGGGGCGGCCGAGCCCCAGCGCGTCGGTGTCCGCGCGATACAGCGCGGTCATCTCCGCTGCGAGCTCGGCGCTGGGAGAGCCCGCGGCCCGTGCGGCGTCGTAGATCTTGTCGTTCACGTCGGTGACGTTGATCACGAGATCGACGTCGTAGCCCTCGTGCGCGAGCAGGCGCCGCAGCAGGCTGAAGATCACGAACGGCCGAGCGTTGCCGATGTGGATGCGGCTGTAGACGGTCGGCCCGCAGGCGTAGATGCCGACCCGGCCGGGGTCGCGCGGCTCGAGCGCCCGCAGCTCGCCGCTGAGCGTGTCGTGGAGCAGGATCGGGCGCATCGCCGGGCAACCCTAGCGGGCTCAGGACACTAGGCGGGAGACTGCAGGCCGACGACGGCGAGGGCCGCGACGCCCTCGCCACGGCCGACGAAGCCGATGCCCTCGCCCGTGCTGGCCTTGACGTTCACACGCCCGGGCTCCACCCCGACGGCGGCGGCGATGCGTGCGCGGATCGCCTCACGATACGGGGCGAGCTTGGGCTCCTGCATGATCACGGTGCAGTCCACGTTGAGGACCTCGAGGTCGTGCGAGCGCACCATTCCCACGGCCGTCTGCAGCAACGCGATCGAGTCGGCGTCGCGCCAGCGCTCGTCGGAGTCGGGGAAGTGCTCGCCGATGTCGCCGAGGCCGGCTGCGCCGAGCAGCGCGTCGGTGACGGCGTGGGCGAGCACGTCGGCGTCGGAATGGCCATCGAGGCCGCGGGCGTGGGGGATCTCGACGCCGCCGATCACGAGCCTGCGACCGGCTGCCAGGCGGTGGGAGTCATAGCCGATGCCCGTCAGCGTCATCACTTGGCCGCCGTGGGGATGTCCTCGGCGCCGATCGGCTCCAGGCGCCGCGTTCGCCGTTCGAACACGCACAGCTCAGTCACGCCCAGCTCGGCGAGCTGGGCGAGCGCGCGCTCATAGTCGGCGCCGATGTCCTCGGGCCTGTGGGCGTCGCTGGAGAGCGCCACGGGCACGCCGGCATCGACGCACATCTCGAGAAAGGCAGCGGCCGGGTAGAGCTCGCCGGCGGGCTTGCGCAGCCCCGCGGTGGAGACCTCGACCGCCACGGCGGCTTCGGCGATGCCCTCGACCGCCGGCTCGTAGTAGCGGCGCAGGTCGCCGTCGGGGCGACGCTCGCCGTGCGCGGCACCCCAGTACTTCACGAGGTCGGGGTGGGCGACGATGTCGAACAGGCCGCTGCGGGCCGTCTCGCCGATCATCTCGAAGTAGCGCCGCCAGACGTCCTCGGCGCTGCGCGCGCTGCTCCAAACGCTGTAGTCGTCATCGTCGACGGCGCCCTCGCGCAGGAAGTGAACCGAGCCGACGACATAGTCGAAGTCGCGCGCCTGCAGCAGGGTGGCGATGCGATCCTCCGCGCCGGGGATGAAGTCCGCCTCGATTCCCAGCCGCAGGTCGGTCTGCTCGCGCACGAACACGCAGTACTCGTCGAGGTCGTCGCGGGCATATTCGCGCCACAGCGGATGCTGCCAGACGGTGAGCGCCTGGGCGAAGCGATAGATGTGCTCGGAGACGCCGAGCTCGGTGATGCCTCGCTCGCTCGCCGCCGCCCGGTAGCGCTCGGCGTTGGCCTCGGTGAAGTAGGAGGCGGCGGTCGCGTCGAGGTCGTCGGGCCGTAGGTGGAGGTGGTAGTCGCTGAGCATGCCGGCGGGGCGATTCAAGCAGGATTCAGCGCGTGCGCTCGGCCAGCAGCAGCTCGGCGACGCGCAGGTCGAGCGGCGTGGTCACCTTGAGGTTCCGCTCGTCGCCGCGCACGACGATCACGCGGCCGCCGCCGCGCTCGATCAGCCAGGCGTCGTCGGTCGCCCGCGCGAGCGTCTCGGCGGGGGCGTCGAGCGCGCGTTCGAGCGCCGCGCGGCGGAACACCTGGGGGGTCTGCACCGACCACAGATGACTGCGGTCGAGCGTCTCGACGACCCGCTGCCCCGCGTCCACCTGCTTGACCGTGTCGGTGACGGGCACGGCCGCGATCGCCGCGTCCGCTTCGCCGTCGTCTCGGAGTGCGGCGATCACGCGCTCTGCGAGAGCGCCCGTCAGCAGCGGCCGTGCGGCGTCGTGCACGAGCACGAGCTCACTCCCCCCCGCCGCGTCGCCGGCACCGGCCGCCTGCAGGGCGAGGCGCACCGACTGGGAGCGCGCGGCGCCGCCCGCCACGGCGGTCACTCCCGCGGGTGCGGCTGCGCCGGGCGGCATCGCGACGACGATCTCGGCGACGCTCGCGGCGGAGCGCAGCGCATCGATGCTCCATTGCACGAGCGGGCGGCCCGCCAGCTCGACGAGCGCCTTCGGGCGCCCGGCGCCGAGGCGCTCGCCGCTGCCGGCTGCCACGATCAAGGCAACGGTCATCGTGAGGGAGCTCTCGCGCACGCGGCAATTGGACCGCCGCTCGGTGCTGCCGCGTGCGCGAGAGCCTCGCTACTTGGCGCCGGCCACTGCCATCTGACTGGTGGCCGAGTCTGCGAGGAGGTCGTCGAGATAGCTCTCGGCCTCCTCCTCGTCCTTGTCGAGCGCGTACATCAGCTCGGAGGCGAGGATCTTCTTGGTGCGCGTGTACATCTGCTTCTCACCCGTCGAGAGACCCTTCTCGCTCTCCCGCAAGGACAGGTTGCGGACGACCTCGGCGAGCTCGTAGATGTCGCCCGTCTTGATCTTGTCGCGGTTGTGCTTGAAGCGGCGGTTCCAGTTCTTCGGCATCTCCGAGACGGTGTCGCGGAGCACGTCGAGGACCTTCTTGACGGTCTCCTCGTCGATCACCCGGCGCAGCCCGGCGAGGGCGGCGTTCTCGGTGGGAACGCGCACGGTCATGTCGTTGTGGAGGATCTTGATCGTCAGGTACTCGCGGCAAACGCCTGCCATCTCCATGTCTTCCTTCTTCAGGACCTTGCCGGCTCCGTGGTGGGGATAGACGACGTGGTCCCCGAGCTCGAACTCGATGAACTCGACCTCGCGGGTGACCTCGATGACCTCTGTCAGCTCTTCATCTTCAGTTGCTTGTGCCGGAATGGGTGTCCTCCTTCGTTGCGACCGACCCGGTGGGCGGCCCTTGACTCAAGTCTGCAGGTAGCGGTCCACGAGATTGAGCTCCTGCAGCCTGCGCAGGCCCTCGCGGATGTCCTTGGCGCGGATCTCGCCGACGCCCTCTACCCCCTCGAGCTCGGCGTCGCTTGCCGCCAGCAGCTCGTCGAGACCGCCGAACTCGCGGACGACGTGGGAGACGACCAGACGAGGCAGCCTCGGGATGCGCCCGAGCACGCGGAAGCCGCGCGGCGAGACGGGGTAGTCGAGGGTGTTGAGCTTGCGGTCGTAGCCGAGCAGCTCGGCGAGCCGGCCGAAGTCGAGCAGGTCCTGGTGGACGAGGCGTCCGATCTCCTCGAGCGCGGCGGCGAAGGCGGTGTCGGAGTAGCTCGAGAGGTAGTCGCGCACGAGCGCCGCCTTCTCGGCGGCGGCGCCGACCATCGTCTCCTCGAGCTGCATCTCGATCAGGCGCCCCTCGCTGCCCAGCTCGACGATGTAGCGCTCGATCTCCACGGCCATGCGCGTGACGAGCTCGGAGCGCTGCAGCACGGTGAGCACGTCGTGCAGCGTGGTTCCGCCCTCGAACTCCAGCGCGGTCAGGCGCGTGGAGACCTGGTCCAGGCGCGTGCGGAACTTGTCGAGCGTGGCGAGCGCCTGGTTGGCCTTGGCGAGCACCACGGGGATGTCCTCGAGGATGTACTTGGCGCCATCGACGTAGACAGAGACGACCTCGCGCCGCTGGGAGATCGCGATCACGAGCGCGTCCGTCTGCTTGGAGACGCGCTCGGCGGTGCGGTGGCGCGTGCCCGTCTCGTGCGAGAGGATCGTCGGGTCGGGCATCAGCTGGACGTTCGCCATCGTGATCCTGGTGGCATTCGCGTTGAGGATGATCGCGCCGTCCATCTTTGCGATCTGGTAGAGGAAAGCGGGCGTGTACTCGATGTCGAGCTTGATCCCGCCGGAGTTCAGAAAGCTGAGGTCCTCGGGCTCGCCGATCACGATCAAACCGCCCGTGCGGGCGTGCAGGATGCTCTCGATTCCCTCCCGCAGCGCGGTGCCGGGCGCGATCATCTCCAGTGCCCTCATGAGTCCTGGATCCGGTCGTGCTTCGTTGTCTAGATCTTCTCCGGATCGTGGAGCCACATGCCCAATTCTAGGGCATTTAACGATCCGTTACCGTCTCCTACACCGGCTCCGAAACGGCCTACACGGGCTCCAGACCTGCTATGGGGGCGTCCTTGACGAGCGCCACGGGGCCGGCGCCGCGCGCGCTGGCGTGGCGAGCGCGCGAGCCCGAGGGGCCGCCGGGGAGGCCCGCCGCGAGCGCGTGGCGGAGCGTCAGCACCTCGCACGCCGCCGCGCCACTGCCGGCGGGAGCGATCACGTCAGCCAGTCCGTGCTTGGCGGACTCCTCCAGACGCCGCTCGGGATGCCCGACCCAGCGCAGCTCGCCGGTCAGGCCCAGCTCGCCGAAGCAGGCGCGCGGCGCGCCACGCAAGGCCACCCCGCGACTCGCGCTCGCGACGGCCAGCGCGACCGCGAGGTCACAGCCGGGCTCATCGACGCGAACGCCGCCGACGACGTTCACGAACACGTCCGCGCCGGCCGTCCTGACGTTGCCGTGGCGGCCGAGGATCGCGAGCACGAGCGCGAGGCGGTTGCGATCGAGGCCCGAGACGACCCTGCGTGGCTGCTCGAGCTCCGACGGCGCGACCAGCGCCTGGACCTCGACGAGCAGCGGGCGCGAGCCCTCCATCGCCGCCAGCACGACGCTGCCGGGAGCACGCGTGGCCTCTGCGACGAAGCGCGCGGAGGCGTCGAGGACCTCGACGAGGCCGCCCTGTCGCATCTCGAACAGGCCCGCCTCGTTGGTCGAGCCGAAGCGGTTCTTCAGCGCCCGCAGCTCGCGATACGGGCGCTCGCGCTCGCCCTCGAACTGCAGCACGCAGTCGACGAGGTGCTCGAGCACGCGCGGGCCCGCGAGCGCACCGTCCTTGGTGACGTGGCCGACGAGGATCACGGCGGTGCCCTGCGCCTTGGCGAGGCCCATGATCCGCGCGGCCACCTCGCGCACCTGGCCGACCGAGCCGGGGGCGCCCGAGGTCTCGCTCGCGCCGAGCGTCTGGACGGAGTCGATCACGCATGCCTCCGGAACCTCGGCGGCGAGCGCCTCGAGCACGGTGTCGAGGTCGGTCTCGGCCAGGATCGGCACCGTCAGCGCCGCCCCGGGCGCGCCGCCGCCGGTGGGCGCGAGCCGCTCGGCGCGC
>DASZNB010000028.1:0-4982 GCA_035551395.1 Solirubrobacteraceae bacterium
TGAGTGGGTCTCCCATGAGTAGCTCACGGGTGAGAGCATCGACGGGGCCCGTATGACGAGCGTGTGAGAAACCTGAAAGTTAGATAAGCGCTCAGTCGATCAGCCGGCGCTCCAGCTGCCAGATCGCCACGCGCCACATCGCCAGGGCGAACGCGATCAGCACGGCCGCGTGCCCGAGGTCCGCGGCGCTCAAGCCGCCGAGCGACGCGTCGCGGACGAGCTGCACGCAGTGGTACAGCGGGTTCACCTGCGCGACCTGGCGGACGCCGACGGGCAGCGTGGAGATCGGGAAGAAGGTGCCGGCGACGAGGAACATCGGCGTCAGCACCGCGCTCGTGACGTAGTTGAAGTTGTCGATCGTCTTGGCCACCGCCGCGATCACGACGCCGAAGGCGGCAAAGCCGAAGCCGGTCACGAAGCCGATCAAGGGGACGAGCAGCATGCCCGGGTCGGGTTCGAGGCCGAACAGCATCCCGACCAAGAGCGGCGCCAGCCCGTACACGCCTGCGCGCAGCGCGATCCACAGGATCTCCGCGGTGATCAGCTCTTCCACGTCGACGGGCGCCGCGAGCATGGCGTCGTAGGTGCGCTGGAACTGCCAGCGGATGAACGTGTTGAACATGCCGGGAAAGGCGGAGGAGAAGAGAACGGCAGTCGCGACGGTGCCCGTCGCGATGTACTCGATCGTTTTGACATGGTCGATCTGTTTGAGCAGCGTCCCGAATCCGAGACCGAACGCGAGCAGGTAGATCGTCGGCTGCACCATCGAGGAGAAGGTCGTCGCCTTCCAGTAACGCTTGAAGATGACAACGTCCCGGCTCATCACGCCTGCCAGCGCCGCGGCTTCCAGGCGCCCCACGCGTCGCCTGCGCGCGACGGGGCCGTGCGCCTGTGGAGTGACGCTCATTCGATCTCCTCCCCCGTCAGCGCCACGAACGCGTCCTCGAGGTTCGCCGGGCGGCGGACGCCGTCGGGGGGCGCCTCGCCGTTGAGTGACTCCGCGCGCATGATCGCGAGCGCCGGTCCGCTGCGGCGGCTCTTCCAGCCGTTGCGCGCAACGATCTCGCCCGCCTCGGCCAGCCGCGCGGGCGGTCCGTACACCTCCAGGACCTGCTCGCCCGCGTGCGCGCGGATGAGCTCGGTGGGCGTGCCTTGGGCGACTATCTTCCCCTGCGACATCACCGCCACGACGTCGGCCAGCCGCTCGGCCTCCTCGATGTAGTGCGTCGACATGAGCACCGTCACGCCGCGTTCGCGCAGGCCGTCGATCAGCGACCACAGCTCCTGGCGTACCTGCGGATCGAGTCCCACCGTCGGCTCGTCGAGAAGCACGAGCCGCGGCTCGTGGATCAGCCCACGCCCGACCAGCAGCCGGCGTCGCATGCCGCCGGAGAGCTCGCGCACGATCGTGTCGGCCCGCGGAGCTAGGTTCGCCAGCTCGAGCGCCCGCTGAACCGCCGCCGCGCGCTCGCCTTTCGCCACCCGGTAGAGGCGGGCGAAGACCGTCAGGATCTGGCGACAGGTCAGCTCGACGTCGAGGTTGTCCAGCTGGGGCACGACCCCCATCTCCATGCGCGCCTGCTTGGACTCGCGCGGCAGCTCGTAGCCGAGCACGGTGATCGCCCCCGCGTCCGCCAGCGCCTGCGCTGTCAGCATCCGCATCGTCGTCGACTTGCCCGCGCCGTTCGGTCCGAGCAGGCCGAAGCACACGCCCGCGGGAACCTCCAGGTCGAGGCCGTCGACTGCCGTGATCGCGCCGTAGCGCTTGACGACGCCGCGTATCGAGATCGCTGCGTCGTTCATCGCCACACGCCCCACTGCTCCCCCTTGCCGGTCACGAAGGACACTCTAGGCGTCTGCGGACCAACCCCAAGCGGCCCTGCGGCCGGCCGGAGGGCCGCGGGGCGCGCGCCGCCGTATGGGCGAATGTCGATTCCCGTGCGCGTGATCTCATACGACGGTCCATATCGCAGAACATCCTCGCCAGCCACGCTGTAGCAGGCTGTCCGCGATGCACCACCGAGGGAAGTGAGCGATGCCGTCACGAGCTCCCCAGATTGTCGCCCTTGGAGGAGGTGGCTTCTCGACGGAGCGCGACGGGACGCTGCTCGACGATTACGTGCTCTCGCTCGTGGGCGCCGACAGGCCGAGGGTGTGCTTCCTGCCGACGGCCTCCGGAGACGCGGACCACTACGTGGTGCGCTTCTACCGCCGCTTCTCCCCCGGCTGCGAGGCCAGCCACGTTTCACTGTTTCGTCGTGACCAGGGCACCGGGGGCCTCGAGGACGACCTCGCCACCCACCTGCTCTCGCAGGACCTGATCTACGTCGGCGGCGGCAACGTGCTCAGCATGCTCGGCGCCTGGCGCGCGCACGGGCTCGACGCGATCCTGCGCAAGGCCTGGCGTCGCGGGATCGTTCTGTGCGGCCCCTCCGCGGGGTCGCTGTGCTGGTTCGAGCAGGCGCTCAGCGCGTTCCACGGGGCGCCCCGACCGGTGCGCGGGCTCGGGCTGCTGCCTTACTCGAACTGCGTTCACTACGACGCCGAGCCGGCACGGCGCGCGGAGTATCACCGCGCTGTCGCCGAGGGCATGTGCGGCGGCTTCGCCGCCGACGACGGCGTCGCGCTGCACTTCCGCGGCACGAGCCTCGCGCATGCGGTGAGCTCGCGCGCCAACGGCTGCGCCTACGAGGTGCGTGCCGACGCCGGCAAGGTCGCCGAGCGCAGCCTCGAGGTGAGCTACCTCGGCGACCCGCCCACGGCCGAGCCCAAGCGGCGCGAGCCGGCGCTCGGGTGCGCCGCTCGCACGCCCGCGCGCGCCGCCCACGAGCGGGTCGCGGTATGAGCCGGCCGCCTGCCGTCAGGATCGAGGAGCGGCTGATACTCGCGATGGGCGGAGGCGGCTTCACGATGGAGCCCAACAACCCGCTGCTCGACGATTACGTCCTCTCGCTAACGCGACGCACCGAGCCGCGCATCCTCTTCCTGCCGACCGCCTCCGGGGACACGACGGCCCAGATCAACGCCTTCAAGGCGCGCTTTGCGCACCGCACGTGCGTCGCCGAGCACGTCTCGCTGTTCCGCATGCGCGAGAGCACGCGATCACTCGAGGAGATCGTCTTCGCGCAGGACATCGTCTACGCCGGTGGCGGCTCGATGCGCAACCTGCTCGCGATCTGGCAGGCCCACGGGCTCGACACCCTGCTGCTCGACGCGTGGAAGTCGGGCATCGTGCTCGCCGGGCTGAGCGCCGGAGCGATGTGCTGGTTCCAGGCCGGCGTGACCCGCTCGAGCGGTCCTCCTGAGGCGCTCGCTGGGCTCGGCCTGCTCGAGGGCTCGCTCACCGTCCACGCCGACGGCGAGCCCGAGCGCCTGCCGGTGTGGCTCGCGGGCGTGCGCAGCGGCGAGCTTCCCGGCGGCTGGGCGCTCGATGACGGCGTCGGGCTGCTGTTCCGCGGCAAACGCCTGGACCGTGCCGTCAGCTCGCGCCCTGGCGCGGGCGCGCAGCGCGTCGACGCGATCGCCGGCGAGCTCGTGCGCACGCGCTTGGAGCCGGAGCTGCTGCTCGGGGACGGGCCCGCCAGAGCACTCGGCGGCCTCGACGAGGCGGTCGAGGAGCTTCGCCGCGTGCACCGGCTTCGCCGCGGGATCGGCCGCGGCGGCAACTGAGCGCCTACGAGCGAGTCGAGCTTTACGAAACGGTTACGCCAGCTTGATCGGCGCGCGCGAGAGTACGGGTGGTCCTCTTTCCCGAGACAGGAGGCAGTCGTGCCAAAGGACGAGCAGTTGACGATCAGGCAGACCCCCACCGGCTACTGGAGCGTTCAGCGAGGTGCCGTCCACCTCGTCGGCGCGCCCACCCGCCGGGGCGCGGAAGCCGAGCGCGATCTGCTCAGAAGGCTGGGCGCGAGCAGGGGGAGCTGGCGGGCAACGCCGCGGCGAGCGCAGCGCGCTCTGCTCGATTCCTGAGCTACCGCCCCCCGCGCGCGAAGGCGAGCAGGGCGGCCACGCGGGGGTTGTGCGTGTCCTTGCGGCCGAACAGCTCGAGTTGCGCGGGAAGCGCGTCGGCGACGGGTATCGCCGCAAGGCGCACAGCCGGGCCGGCGAGGAGCCGAGCGACGGACGCGGGGACCGTCGTGATCGCATGGCGCAGCGCCAGCGCCGCCATCACCTCCTGCGGGTTCGCTGCCGCATCAGCGGTCACGCGCCGGGGCGGGGCGCCGCGATGGTCGTCGAGACTCCAGAAGCCGGCCCAGTCGGGATCTACCGATCGATGAAACCCAATGAAGGTCTCCTCGAGCAGGTCCGCGACGCCAAGCTCGTCACGGGCGGCAAGTGGATGAGCGCTCGAGACGAGCGCGACGCGGCGCTCGGAGCGCAGCGGATGCCGCCACACCTCCGCGTCGGGGGGCGGGCGGTGGCAGACCGCGACATCCGCCTCGCCGAGCCATACGCTCGTCTCACGGGTCGGGAACGGCAGCTCCAGATAGCGCAGGTCCCAGTCGGGGTGCGCCCGCAGGAAGCGCTGCAACGGCAGCGGGCTGTCGAGACCGGGGGGAACGCCGAGAAACCCGAACACGGTCGCGTTCGCGCGCATGTTTCGGTAGGGCTCCCCCACCGCGAACGCGTCGGCCCACGCCGACACCGCCGCGCGCGCCTTGACGAGAAAGACATCGCCGTCCGGTGTGAGCTTGACGCCGCGGCCGTGCCGCTCCAATAGCGCCAGCCCGAGATCCGATTCGAGCAGGGATATCGCCTGCGAGAGCGTGGGCTGGGAGATGTGGAGCTTCGCGGCCGCCCTCGTGATGCTCGCCTCGTCGGCGACGGTGACGAAGTAGCGCAAATGCCCGCGCCTAAGCTCCATCGCCGCTCTCCAGACTCCGAGCGGCCGCTGCGATCGCAGTGACGAGCGGGTTGTGGTTGTCCTCGCGCCAGCTCAGCGAGATGACGACCGGGTCGACGTCCGACAGGGGGATACAGGC